>NZ_JADPUN010000192.1 GCF_015690345.1 Plantactinospora alkalitolerans
GGGCGGGCCCGGGTGGCGGTGGCACGGGGTGGCGGCCCTGATCGCCGTCCGCCGGGACGAACGCGCCCGGGCCGCCGTACACCTGCGGGCCGGGATGGACGGGGCGGTCGTCACCGTCGCCGACCGGGAGAACACCGACTTTCTCCAGGTGGCGCGGTCGCACGCCGCCGAACAGGACGGCGACCAGCAGTTGGCGCTCACCCACCTCGGCGGGTTCCTCGAACGCCGGCCCGGCGAGATGACGCTGACCCACCAGTGGCTGCCCGGACTCCTCCGGCTCGCCCTGGCCGTGCACGACCGGTCGGCGGCGGAGGCCGCGCTGCGCGCCTGTCAGGCCGAGGCGGCGGCCGAAGAGGTCCGGGCCCGGGCCACCGCAGCCGCCGCCTGGTGCCGGGGACTGCACGACACCGACCCGGTACCGCTACGGTCGGCCGTGGAGCACTACCGCACCGCCGGTACGCCGGTCGAGCTCGCCGGGGCGCTGGAGGACCTCGCCGTCGTGCTCGCCCAGCGCGACGACGGAACCGGCGCCCGCGCCGCCGTGACCGAGGCGATCGAGGTGTACGGCGGGTTCGGTGCGGCCTGGGACATCCGGCGGGCCGGGGCGCGGCTGCGCCAGTACGGGATCCGTCGTGGTGTGCGCGGTGCCCGGACCCGGCGTGCCGTACAGGGCTGGGACGCCCTGACCCCGACCGAACACAAGATCGCGTTGCTGGTCGCGGAGGGCCGGTCGACGCCGGACATCGCGCAGAGCATGTTCCTCACCCGGCGCACGACCCAGACGCACATCTCGCGCATCCTCGCGAAGCTGGGAATGCGGAGCCGGGTGGAGATCGCCCGCGCCGCGTTCAACCGCGACCCCGAGGACATCCCCGCCGCCCGGTGACGCCGCGCCGGCGGATCCGGGCGCTGGACGGTAGCGCCGGGATTCCAGGCGCGGGACAGTAGCGCCGGCGGATCCGGGTGCTGGACAGTAGCGCCGGCGGATCCGGGTGCTGGACGGTGGCAGCCGCCCGTCCGGGTCTGGAGGGGACCCGGACGGGCGCACTCCCCCCTGCACCCCCCGAGGAAAGCACTCAGCCGAGGAAAGAGCTCAGCTGGCCGGGCCCACGGACCTCCAGGGCTCGTGGTCCGGATCGGCCCCGGTGCCGGGCGCGTTGCCCTGGGTCCACCACTTGGCCCGCCAGACCTTGCCGTTGTACTTCACGGTCACGTTCTCCACCGACTGCGTCGACGGGTCGTACACCTTGGTCGAGGACCAGGCCGGCGCCGAGCAGCCACCGCCGGCCGGCGTCGTCTTCGCCGCCCCCCGGTTGTGATCGGTGGTGGGCGCGTACGTCGTGCCGCCGACCTTCACCGTGGTGTTCACCGGCCCGGTCGCCGGAATGTAGTAGACCATCGGCACGTCCAGGCTCTTGCCGGCCGGAATGATCTGGCAGTAGTCGAGCGTCAGGCTGACCCGGTGGAAGTCGCCGGCCAGCCCGGAGCCGGCGTTCGGACCGGTGTGGCCCGGCTGCACCTTCCACCGGCCGCCCTGCTCGCCGGTCTGCCAGTCGCCGTCCTTGATCAGCGCCGGGGTGGACGTCGGCAGGTCGAACGAGACGACGTTGTCCTTGCCGCCGCCGAGTGTCGCCCCGGTGTTGTTGCTGATCCGCAGGGTCGGGGTCAACGGCCACAGCTTCGCCGTCTCGTTCGGGTACTGCACCAGGTCGACGCTCACGTCGATCGCCGACGACGGCGGCGTCACCGTGCTGCCGGCACTGCGGCTGTTGTCGTACGCGTCGAAGCCCTGAAGCCGTTCGTGCAGCCGCTGGGTCAGGCTGTACCCCATCACGCACGGGTTGCGGGCGGTCGTCTCGGCGCTCGGCGGGCACTCGTAGTCACCGGACAGCTCCCACATCATCACGCCGCCCGCGCCGCTGGCGTCGACGTAGTCGATGATCTGGTCCAGGCTCCGGGTGTCCTGGATGGACAGATAGGTCTTCTTGTCGGCGTTCCAGAGCGAGGACGTCCGGGTGGCCTCGTTCCATTTCAGGGCGTACGTCCCGGTCAGCCTGTCGGCCGGGGCGTCGGCGGGGGACAGGCCGACGCTCTGGGCGTACCGGGGCATGATGTTGTGTTCCAGGTTCCGGGCGTGCCACATCGGGCTGACACCCGCGCCGACCTCGCCGCCGTCGGCGGACAGGTCGTGCCAGATGTTGTCGATGCCGACCGCGCCGTTACCGCACGGCCGGACCAGCCCGGTGCCCGGCTGGCAGTTCGTGCCGACGGAGTTGCCCCACAGGCCCGACTCGCCACCCGTCACGTTGCGCCAACCCCGGGTGTAGTACGGGATCCCGATGTTGATCCGGCCGGCCTGCAACGCGCCACGTAGGTGGTGGAACGCCCAGTCGGTGTTGAAGTAGCCGATCTTCTGGTACTCCGGGGTGCTGTACAGCTCGGCCAGCTCCGGGTCCTTGCCGTCGTCGTACAGGGCGGCGTTCGGGCCGACCACGTCGTTCCAGGTGCCGTGGTAGTCGTACGCCATCAGGTTCGTGTAATCCTGGTAGCGCAGCGCCTTCTGGTTCTCCATCCCGCGTACCAGGTAACCCGACGCCGACGAGGCCGAGGTGAGCAGGTAGTAGCGGTCACCCTTGGCGGCGGACGCCCTGTCCAGCTTCTCCCGCAGCGTCTTCATCAATGCGGTGTACGACGTCGCCAGGCCCTTGCGCCGGGGCTGGGCAACCGCCCAGTCGTTCGGGTTTCCGGTGTCGTCCAGCGCGGTCGGATACTCGTAGTCGATGTCCACGCCGTCGAAGCCGTACCGGTCCAGGAACTCCACCACCGAGTCGGCGAAGGTGTTGATCCCGCTCTGGTTGGTGGTGCCGTCGGCGTTGGTGGTCATGGCGTAGAAACCGGTGGTCTCGGCCCAGCCGCCCACCGAGATCAGCGTCTTCACCCGGGGATGCAGCTTCTTGTACTTGGTCAACTGATTGAAGTGCCCCCGGTACGGCAGGCTCGTGTCCGGCTCCGCACCGGGCAGGTCCCAGGTCATTCCGGTGGCCGGGTTACCGGGACCGTCGGCGCCGACGGAGATCCTGTTCGCCTCGATGTGCGCGAACGCGTAGTTCAGGTGCGTCACCTTCGACCACGGAATGTTCTTGACCAGGTAGTACGGCTTCCCGTCGGCGCCGGTACGGGCACCGTTGAAGTAGCCGATCACCCGCCGCTCCCGGTCGTTGCCGAGCCACTCCCTGCCGTCCGTCTGGTAGTCCGCGCAGTACGGCGTGTTCGTGCCGGAGGTCGGGATCAGCCCGTCCGGGCGGCACTGCGCGTGCTCCGCCCGCATCGCCGGCCGGGGGCCGCCGTCGTCACCGCCGGGGTGCTGCTCCATCGGATCGCCGGCACCGCCGTTGACGTAGATCGACCGGCCGCGCGGGTTCCGCTCGAGAATCTCGTCGATCAGGCCGCCGCCGGGGAAGTCCATCATCACGATGCCGGTCCGGTCCATGGTGCTCCGGCCACCGAAGTTGCCGCTCCGGTCGGGATAGAACTCCGGGCACCGGCCGTCCGAGTTGCGCAGGCACTGGAGAAGGAACTGGTTGATCCCGGTGGCCGTCGGCGTGCCCCCGGCCACGGTGTACGGGTTCGCCCAGGTACCCGTACCGCTGGTGTAGTTCATGTACAGGGCGTCGGGTTTGTGCGTGTGCCGGGTCTGCTCGCCCCGGTTGGCATCCCAGACGCCGTTGGTCTTCCGGAGATGGGTCCGGACTTCCTCCCACTTGTCGTCGATGCTGCTGATGTCGTAGACCTCGAACTTGTCCTGGACGTACTCGTCGTACGACCCGCCGGCCGGGTAGAGCTGGCCGATGCCGTAGCCGTCGTAGATCCGTCCGCCGGGTGCCCGGAAACCGAGCAGTACGACCTTCCCCCGGACCTCGCCGAGGTTCGGGGTCGACGCCTGCGGCCCACCGTCGACCGACGGCGTCCAGAACATGTCCTGCCAGGCCTTGCCCTGGGTGGTGTTGTCGCCGTCACCGGTGTAGACCCGACCGTTCAGGTACGACTCGAAGACCTTCGTCCGCCACTCGTCGGTGCCGTACCCGTCCGCGTCGTAGCAGGTGGTGAGGTCCTTGCCCGCGCACTCCGCCTTCAGGTTCAGCAGAATCGTCTCGGTCGGATTGGCGTTCAGGAACGCCTCGATCTTCGTCAGTACGTCAGTGAAGTTGGCCCACTGGTAGTAGACGCCGTGGTGGACCGTGAACGTCAGACCGGCGTCGCCCCTGTCCACCCGGACCCGGATGTCGAGCGACCGGATACCGGCCTTGAACTGGGGCGTCAGCGTCTGCGCGGAGTACCCGTGATGCTCCTGGGTCTGGGTGATGCCGGTGGTCAGCAGATCACAATCGCTGCCGTCCCGGGGTGGCGAGTAGCCGCACAGCGCGAGGCTGTCATGGGTGCCGGGAATCGACAGGTCGGCCAGGCTGGCGTCGTCCGGGACCTGGGACATCCAGTTCACGTTCGCCGGCGAGGCGGTGGTGATGCTGCTGTAGTAGTCGTTCGCGTACGCCGGATCCGATCGGGCGAGCACGGCCACCATGCTCGCGAGCAGGGTCAGGACGAGGAACGGCACCGACAGCCTTCGCGTCGACAGCAACCTCCCCCCGGACGTGGCCGGGATGGCGGGAACGTCTGTGTTCATCGTGGACCTCCGGTTCGGATCGCCACAGCCGACGCCGGACCGCCCGGAATGCCTGGCTACCGCGACAGGGCAATCGAAGGGGCGACCGACGGAAGCGATCGTCGTCGAAGTCTGCGGCCGGCGTCGCGGCAAGACATCTGTCAAATGACGACGATGTCCGACACGGTCCTCCTACCGAGGGAGGAGGACGGCTCGTACCGGAGGCCGGCGGCCGGGCCTCCGGGCGGGTGTGTCAGGGCGGCGCGGCGACGAGCGTAGGAGCATGACCTACTTCCCGGTTCCGCTGCGGCAGGCCGTACGTTGGCACCCGCCGCTTCTGTACGTCGCCGCCGCGATGGCGGCACTCGCGATCGTCTCCCTGGTCGGGCTGGCCGTCGACGACCGGATGCTCGGCAACGTGTCGGTCTGGCTCAAGCCGTTCAAGTTCGCCGTCTCGTTCGTCGCCTACCTGGTGACCCTGGCCTGGATGGTGTCGCTGATGCGGCGCAGCCGCCGGATCGCCTGGTGGGCCGGTACGGTGGTGGCCGTCTTCGGCGCCCTGGAGGTGGCGCTGATCGTCTTCCAGGCCGCCCGGGGCAGGCAGAGCCACTTCAACAATGCCACCCCGCTGGACGAAACGATCTTCGGGGCGATGGGCGCGACAATCGGGGTGCTCTACCTGGGCAGCCTGGTGCTCGCCGTGCTGCTGCTGAGGCAACGGATGTCCGACCCGGCCGTCGCGTGGACGGTGCGGCTCGGCCTGATCATCGCCCTGGTCGGGATGGCGCTCGGCTTCCTCATGCTGCGCCCCACCCCCGAGCAGCAGGTCGGCGACCTCGACACGGAGGGCGGGCACAGCGTCGGCGTTCCCGACGGCGGACCGGGGATGTTCCTCACCGGCTGGAGCACCACCGGCGGCGACCTGCGGATCCCGCACTTCCTGGGCATGCACGCCCTCCAGTTGCTTCCGCTGCTCGCTATCGCGCTGGTGGTGCTGGCCGGACGGTTTCCCCGGCTGCGCGACGGCGGCGTACGCCTCCGGCTGGTCCTGGTGGCCGCCGCCACGTACGCGAGCCTGCTCGCCCTGGTGACCTGGCAGGCGCTGCGCGGACAGCCGCTGATCCACCCGGACGCGACGACGATCGCCGTGGCCCTCGGGCTGGCGGGAGCCAGTACCGTCGGCGTGCTGATCGCCCTCCGCCAGCCCGCGCCGAGCCCGTCGAACGAGGACGAGCGGTCCGCCCCGGACCTGTCGAGCGAGGACGAGCGGTCCGAAGCGCAGGTATCGCTGGCAGCCACCGGAGCATGATGACCCTGTCGGCACTGTCCACCGTCGGCCCGATCCCCGCCGCCGGGCTCCCCGGCGGCGGGTCCGCCGCCTAGGCTGGCGACGTGCTCATACGCTGGCTGACCCGGATCTTCGATGACCGGTACGCATGGCTGCGGCTGACGCTGTTGGGCCTCAGCGGAGTCGGCTACCTTCTGGTGGGACACGACTCGGAGGACGCCCCGCACGCCGTGCTCGACTGGCTCGCCGTCGGTGCCGCCCTCGCGCTCTGCCCGGTCGCCGTGCGCTGGCCGTTCGCCGGTTTGCTGACCGCGTCGCTGGTGTTCGGCCTGGCCGGATCCCTCGGTCAGGCCGATCCGGTGGTGCCCGAGGTCGGTGCCACCTGGATGATGCTGGAACTGGCCCTGCGGGCGCCGACCCGGCAGTTGGGTGTCGGAGTGGCCGCGCTGGTGGCGGCGCAGCTCACCGATCTCGTCGAACGGCTGCCGTCGGGGCTGCCGGGCTGGCTCTACGACATGGCCGTCACGGTCGGGGTGCCGCTGCTGATCGGGCTCAACATCCGGGCGAGCCGCCAACTCGCGAGGCAGGCCGACCAGCGGGTGGCGGTCGAGGCACGGGCCGCCCGCACCGGCGAACGCGCCGCCATCGCGCGCGAACTGCACGATCTGGTGGCGCACCACGTCGCCTCGATGGTGCTGCGGGTCGGGGTGGCGCGACACGTGCTCCGCGACACCGACTCACGGGTCACCGAGGTCTTCGACGACCTGCACGACAGCGGCACCAGCGCGCTGGCGGACCTGCGCCGGCTGGTGTCCGTACTGCGTAATCCCGCGATGGTCGCGGACGGGCCGGCGTACGTGCCGATCGAGCCGGGCGCCCTGCCGGACGCGCTGGCCACGACCGTGGATCGGGCCGTGAAGACGGGCCTGACCGTGGACGCCACCATCGATCCGGCGGTGGCGACCCTGGACACCGTGCGCGGGCTGGCGGTACTGCGCCTGACCCAGGAGGGCCTGGCCAACGTGGCCAAGCACGCCGGCCCGACAGCGCGGGCCCGGCTCTGTGTACGGATGGTCGACGGCGCGGTGCACTGGGAGATCACCGACGACGGCGGTGCGTACGGCGCCGACGGCGGCACTGCGGCCCGCCGGGGCGCCGACGGCGGTCCCGGGACCCGGCGGGCTGACCGACGGGCCGACCGGCGCGCCGAACTGGGGGCGTCCGACACCGGACCCGGACACGGGCTGACCGGCATGCGTGAACGTGTCGAGGTGCTCGGCGGCCGGCTCGCCGCCGGCCCGGCCGACGACGGGTGGCGGTTGCAGACCGTGCTGCCGGCGGGGGTGGGCGGATGATCCGGGTCCTGCTCGTCGACGACCAGCGGCTGGTCCGGGCCGGGCTGCGGATGCTCTGCGAGTCCGCCCCGGACATGGACGTGGTCGGCGAGGCGGAGAACGGCCAGCAGGCGATCCGGCTGGCCGAGCAGGTCGCGCCGGACGTGGTCCTGATGGACCTGCGGATGCCGGTCGTTGACGGAACGGCCGCCACGGCCCGGATCCGCGCCAGCCGACCGGCGGTCCGGGTGGTGGTGCTGACCACCTTCGACGACGACGACCACCTGTTCCCCGCGTTGGCCGCCGGCGCGTGCGGGTTCCTGGTCAAGGACGCCACTCCGGACGAACTGCTGGCGGCGGTGCGGTCGGCCGCGGCCGGCGAGACGCCGTACAGCCCGGCCGTGCTGCGGCGGCTGGTCGACCAGGCGGTACGGGCCCGGCTCGGCGAGGCGACCGCCGCTACGCTGCCGGCGAGCCTGACCGCCCGGGAGCGCGACGTGCTGGCGCTGGTCGGCGCCGGGCTGTCCAACCGCGAGATCGCCGACCGGCTGCACCTGGGAGTGACGACGGTGAAGACGCACGTGACAAACCTGCTGGCCAAGACGGGTACGGCGAACCGGATCCGGCTGGCGCTACTGGCCGCCCAGTCCGGCCTGGTAACCGAAGCCTGACCGCTACGGAACCTGGCGACGGCCGATACCCTGACCTACTCCAGCACACGAGCCGACGGGAGGACCCTTGAGGACAGTCATGGCCAGGAACCGTGAGGCCGGCCAGCGGTCCGACCGGGACCACCAAGGCGGTTTCCAGCCGGATCCCGGTACGTCGTCGGTGCCGGACCATGCCGGGGTGACCTGGGAAGCGCATCCACGCTATGGCGACATCCCGTACCGGGACACAGCCGGGGGTTACGACCTGGACTACCGACCGGCGCTGCCGGCCGGCGCTGTGCGGGGAGACCCGCATCGGCAGCGCGACTTCTGTAACCACTGCCAGCCACCGCGGTACTTCTACCTGGACGAGGAGAGGACCTGCGTCGAGTGCGGGCGAGGCTTCGTGTTCGGCGCGACGGAGCAACGCTTCTGGTACGAGCGGCTGGGCTTCCAGATCGAGTCGGTGCCGATCCGCTGCCCGGCCTGCCGGCGGGCGGACCGTAGCAGACGACGCCTGCAACGGCGGCTCGCCGAGGCGACGGACGCCGCCCGTCGCCAGCCTGATGACGCGCTGGCCCAGCTGGTCCTGACCGCAGCAACCGTCGAGCACGTCTGCGGGCTCGGGACCGGAAGCCTCGACTCGGCGATTCGAGCCGCCCGCAAAGCGGTACGCCTCGACCCGAACCTGCACCTCGCGCACTACTGGGAAGCCCGGGCGCAGGAGCTGGCCGACCGGCGCGACAAGGCGATCGAGGCGTACGGGCAGTTCATCGACGCGGCGCGGCACAGCAAGCGACGGTCGACCCGGCAACTGCTCGACGACGCGCTGCGGCGCCGTGCCGACCTTCAGGCGCGATCCACCCGGTCGCCCGATGGGGGCGCGTCCAACCCGGGGGCAGTCGCGGGCTGAAGCTCCGGCGTGCCGAGTCGGCAGGCGGCCAGTGCCGCCCGTACCGGCTGGCGGCCGTTGAACCGGAACCGCACCAGTTCGGCCGCCGCCAGGTCGACGACGCCCAACGATCGCCGTCGCCGCGCCGCCACCCAGCGCACCAGGGCGCTGGGATCCGGCATCGGTCCGGTGAAGTGGACCAGCGTCGCGTACCAGATGTTCCGGTCGAAGGCGGCCTCGAACTACGCGTCCGCGCCCAGTTCGACGCCGAGTCGGGCCGCGAAATCGTCCGCCGCCGTATCGACCGGGTATCCGCACGCCATGATCCCCGAGGGGGTGAGGGTGAGGCCGCGCAACTGGAGTCGTACCGGCCGGGACATCTGGGCCGCCCGGTGCAGCGCCGCCGCACATCGGACAACCAGTGGATGATCGACGGACAGGTCCGGCCGGTACGCCTCGATCGCCCGTACCGTGAAGTGCACCGCCTGCGGTGCGCCGGTGGGCCAGTGGCCGGAGCCCGCGACGGACATCGCTTCGGCGGTTACCGTGGTCAGCCGATCCGCGAACGTCCCGATCTTCTTCGCGGTTGTCTCAGGTTTCCTGATTCTCTCGCGCGACGTCACGCCCACGACGCTGATCCCGATGTCGTTGAGTGTTGTTGGCGGGGCCTTCGGCATCTCCACCTATCTGGTGGGCTATCAACCCGTGCTCGCTCGTCGCCTGCTCGTCGCCGCGCTGGTCTTCGCCGCTGGGCTTAGCCGGCATGATCCTGGTGAGAGCGGTGATCGAAAAATTACCATCGTCGTCGAAGCCGAAGGACGAACAGCCGAACAGACGGACTGACGGCTGTGTCACATCGCTGATCCGTTTCGCATGGGCTACGTGACGCCTTCACCTCGTCCACCATTCGATGGAGTTCCTGTCCCGACGTACGTTGCCACGCGGACCGCCAACTGATTGTCTTGGCCCCGCTCCACGGAGTGTCCACACGAGACGGGAGATCAATATGGTGGCGGCTCGCGAGACGACGCTGCAAGAGTTGTTGGAGGGCTCGAAGCAGTATCAGATGCCGCTGTACCAGCGAACGTACTCGTGGACCACGGAGCAGTTCGAACGCCTGTGGGAGGACATCCTGAAAATGGTGGAGGACCGGGCTGCGGGAGCGAGCGGGACGCACTTCATCGGCTCCGTCGTGCTGGCGCCCAGTCCCGCGAACGGGCCCGCCGGCGTTCAGGAGTTTCTGGTGGTGGACGGCCAGCAGCGGCTCACCACCCTGTCCCTCCTGCTCTGCGCCATCCGCGACCACCGCGCAGCACACGAACACCCCGAGCACCGGGACCGGATCGACCAGCAGTATCTGATCAACAAGTGGAAACCGGAGCAGCACCGCTCGAAGCTCGTTCCCACCCAGGCCGACCGGGCGGCGTACCTGGCCTGCCTGGACGCGACCCCGCAGGCCGGCGGTAGTGACCAGGTTGGTGCGGCGTACCGGTTCTTTGCCGCGCAGCTCGCCGCAGCCGACGATCCGGACGATCCGCTCGACATCGAACGCATCGAGGACGCGGTCATCTCGGGGCTGGGACTGGTTTCGGTCACCGCCCAGCCGGGCGACAACGTCTATCGGATCTTCGAGTCCCTCAACAACACTGGTCGAAAGCTCACCCAGGCTGATCTGCTGCGCAACTACCTTTTCATGCGGCTGCCCACCCGAGGCGAGGCCGTTTACCACTCCCTGTGGCTTCCGCTCCAGAAGAAGCTGACCTCCAACGAGCTCGAGTTGCTCTTCTGGCTCGACCTGGTGCAGCGGGACGCCCGAGTCAAGCAGACGGACATCTACTCCGGGCAGCGGGACCGGTTGAACCGAATGAGATCGGAGGAGGAAATCGAGGCAGAGGTGCGGCGTTTCAGCCGCCTCGGAGCCCTCCTCGGGACCATCCTCCATCCGGGCGAAGAGCAAGACCTCGGCGTACGGCGGCGCCTGGCGCGCCTGAGCGCCTGGGGTACGACCACCGTCTACCCGCTCCTGCTGCACCTGCTGGACCGCCGGGAGCAGCAGACGGCGACCTCGGCACAGATCGCCTCGGCGATGCTGTACGTCGAGAGCTTCTTCGTCCGGCGTCTCGTCATCGGCCGGGCCACCGCCAACATCAACCGCATCCTTCTCTCGGTCGTCACCGAGATGAGCGAGGAACTGCCGGTCGACGAGGCGGTTCGGGCATACCTGTCGGTCGGCCGGAAGCACTACGCCACCGATTCCAGCGTCCGTAACGCAGTTCCGTCGATGCCCTACTACCTCAACGGTCGCCCGCATCAGCGCAACCTGGTGCTCCAGTGGCTGGAGGAGTCGTACGGCAGCAAGGAGCCGGTGGCGCTCGACTCGCTGACCGTCGAGCACGTGATGCCGCAAACAGCCACCACCGAGTGGCGGCAGATGCTGGGCAGCGACCTCGGGCCTGAGGAGAACTTCGCCGAGGCACATGAGGCCCTGGTCCACACGCTCGGAAACCTGACCCTCACCGGCTACAACTCCGAACTGAGCAACAGTTCGTTCGCGGTGAAGCGCGTCAAGCTGGCAAAGAGCGGGATCGCCCTGAACCAGGAGATCGCCACCCAGGACCGATGGGGACGCGTCGAGATCCATGCCCGCGCCGGATCCCTCGCCGACCGGATCATCTCGATCTGGCCGGGACCCAGCACCGAGGAGGCGGATCACAGGTCGGCGGTGCTCTGGGACCTCATGCACAAGGCACTCGCCGAGCTTCCGGCCGGTTCCTGGACCACGTACGGCGACGTCGCCGCACTGATCGGCAGCCACCCGGTGCCCGTCGGCGCCCGGCTGGCCACCTACCCGGCCCCGAACGCCCACCGGGTCCTCCAGGTCGAGGGCACCGTGTCACCGGGCTTTCGGTGGGTCGACCCCACCCGTTCCGACGATCCTCGGGACCTGCTCCGGGCCGAGGGCGTGGAGTTCGACAGGTACGAGCGGGCCAACCAGGCACAGCGCATCGTGGCCGAGGAACTGGCGCAACTTGCCGGAATGACGCCCGGGGATCTGCCTGGACCGCGCTCGAATCGGGACCTCCCGTACGCCGACCGGTTCGTCGAGCAGTTGACAGATCTGCAGAGCCCGAAGGTCGCCAACGCCACCCTTGCCGTGCTCGATGCCTGGACCGGGCTGGGCGGGACCCTGGGCCACGGCAGCGGCGGCGAAACCTCGTGCTTTCTCCTGGCTCGGGACAAGGAGCACGAACTCGGCAGCATCTGGCCCGCGGCGATCTACCCGAGCGGAAAGTTCGAGATCGTGTTCCAGCACCTGAGCGTCCGTACGCCGTTCGACGACGTCACCCTCCGAGAGGAGCTTCGACAACGGTTGAACCAGCTTCCGGGCGTGGACATCGCTTCTGCCAAGATCGCCCTCCGACCCGGCTTTCCGCTGG
Organism: Plantactinospora alkalitolerans; assembly: GCF_015690345.1. Classification (GTDB taxonomy): domain Bacteria; phylum Actinomycetota; class Actinomycetes; order Mycobacteriales; family Micromonosporaceae; genus Plantactinospora; species Plantactinospora alkalitolerans. Next base: position 12,262 of record NZ_JADPUN010000192.1, read on the forward strand.
AGGTCCTCGTCGATCCCACGGTCCGTGACGCGTTGCTTGAACATCTCGGCTGGTTCTACGGGCAGGCACAGGCACGTACTCCGGACACCTCAGCCGGGGTCTAGGCAGTAGGACTTGCCGCGGCCTGTCGGCTTCGGCCTCCAGCCACCGCCCGACCATGACGGCGGGGGACACTGGCTCCGGATAGCGACTGCTATCTTTGGCTCAACTTTGACCCGGGGGGTGGTCCATTGTCGAATGAGAGTGACTACGTCCGAGCGATCCGAGAACGGGCAGCGGATCTCTCGATGGCCCTTGGGGTGATCATGCTCATCACTATGTTCTTCATTGGCATAACGCCCGCCCTTCCGGGACAGCTGGCGTGCGTCGTTGGCGGAGGGCTCGCTGTTGGCGTCTATCGAGCGTCCGAAACCTCTCAGTCGCGTTTCTTCGGTCTGTGGGCCGCCATAATGACGTTCGTGGGGATAGCTGGGGTGGGGCTGGCCATGTGGCTGTCCGAGCAGGGATACTGGGAGATCCAATGAGTTTTGTGGTGCAACCGGATTCATTGGATAGGTACGCGAGTCAGGCGAGCCGGGCTGCGGAAGACAGTGCGGCAGTGAAAGGCTACCTCGAAGGTTTTCCAACCCCGATCGGCACCGATGGCGGCGCTCTAATCTGGCTGATCGGCCCTTCTCACGGCGACGCCATGACCGCTGCGATCGGCGCGACAAACAGGGTTTCGGAGGTGCTGGAGGCCAGTGAAACCGGATTGAAGTCCGCTGCCAGATACTATCGGACCTCCGATGCCGCTTCCGCAGCTCGGATGGACGGCTCGCTCACCGCAAGCCGACCTCCAACCAGAGAGTCTCGGCTCGACCGACAATGGGCGACTGATCCCTGCCCACCATCCTTTACGGACAGCCGCGACCCGAACGGCCGGCTTACTCCGGTCGCCGACGTCGAATATTCCCACCCGCTGGCGTTCATGGACAACATCAGCATTTCGAACTGGGCACTGAAGGCGTTCAAGGAGGTGCTCGGGTTCAACCCCCTGGAACGAGTCATGGAGCACTTCGCCGGTGACTGGCAGTCCATCGCAAGGGGTGGCGTGGCGCTCGGCCGCGCCGGCGAGGCAATGCAGGACCTGGGCTACAACATCCAGGGCGGAGCGATAGCGCTGCGCGACGACTGGTCCGGCCGTGCCTCCGACATGGCCTTCACACACTTCACCCGCCTGGCGCACGGGGCCGCCGACCTGCACGATCCGTTGAAAGAGATGTCCAAAAGGTTCGACGAGATCGCGCATGGTGTCTGGAGCACGTGCGAGTCCCTCAACGGCATCATCAAGTCGATTGTCGACGCGGCGATCGTCGCCGGCATCGCGGCGGCGGCCGGAACGGTTACGGCCGAAACGGGTATCGGGGCGGTCGTCGGTTATGGGGTGGCCGCCGTCGAAGTGGCCAACATCTTGAGGTTGTGGGCGGAGGCCACGAAGGCGATACAGGCTCTCTACGGACTCGTGCAGATCGCTGTCGGAGTGATCGAGGCGCAGATCACCCGTCTACGGGATGTGACGATCCCGAACATGTCCGGCTACACCTCCTACCGCCATCCGATGGTCCCCGACTCGGTGGGGGTGCACTAGCCATGCACGACAGCGTCTACGAGATCGCCGGTGACGACCCACGGATCGCCAAGTTGCTACGTGCCAGCCTCACCAAACTCGCCAGAGGGCCAGCGGGACCGCTTCAGGAGATGGCGGAGAGCGTACTCAGTGGTCAGCAGGATCTACGCCTCGCTGCGGAGTCCGACGCGTACGGCTCCGAGCTGGGTGATGCGTTCGGCCAGTTCTGGTCGCACTACGAAACGCTGGACGAGACGCAGCGACAGGAGCTGGTCGAGCAGACCGAGGGACAGCTCGACGAACTGCTCGCTGAGCCGACTGACAGGTCCCACGGCGCTGCCCGATGAGCGGCAACGGGGAAGGATCACCTGCCGCAGGCCGGGGCCGCCGGTTCTCCGCCATGCCGACCGCGTGGCACAAGCTCTGCTGAAGTGGCCGTCTCACCTGGCGATCCGGATCACACCTGGACGTTTTTCCTTTCCGTCAGCGGGATGTGGCGGGTTTGATGGCCGCGTACCAGCAGAACATCCCTCGTGTGATCGGGACGCCTCATGCCACCAACTGACCTGACCAGGATCGGCGCGCGCGCCGAGGCCGAACTGTTCTACCAGTTCGGCGCGGTCGCGCCCGCGTCGGCCGCCGAGGCGCTCGGCATCACGGTCGGTCGGATCGGCGACGGGGTTGTGCTTTCGGTCCGCAGGGACCCGATGGGCGGTTTCTGGAACAAGGCGATCGGATTCGGCCTCACCGAACCCGTCACCGACAGGCTGGTCACCGAGATCCTCGATTTCCACCGGCGGCACGGCAGCCCGTCGGCCCAGCTCCAGATCACTCCTGAGGTCCTTCCGGACAATTGGGCCGAGATCATCGCCGCGCACGGACTCACCCCCGGCGGTGTCCTGGTGAAATTCGCGGGCGAGGCGGCGAGCGTCAAGCCGGCCACCACCGATCTGCGCGTCGGGCGGATCGGGGAACGGGACATCGACGAGTGGGCGGCGCTGACCATCGAGGTCTTCGCCGGTCCACACGAGCACCTGGCCGCGCTCCTGGCGGCGACGGCCCGGACCGACAGCTTCCAGGGGTTCGCCGCCTGGGACGGCGACCAGATGGTCGGGGCCGCCAACCTCTTCCTGTACGGCGAGACGGCGCACCTCAACTCCGGCGTGACACGGAAGAGTCACCGCAACCGTGGAGTGCAGTCCGCCCTGATCGCCGCGCGGGCCGAGTACGCCGTCGCCGCCGGACACCGCTGGCTCGTCAGTGAGGTCGCCAAGCCCGCTGTGGAGGGCGGCAACCCTTCGCTGAACAACATGGTCCGCGCCGGACTGATCCAGCAGTACGACCGGACGACCTGGATCTGGCGGCCGGAGAGCGCCGCCGAACAGGGCTGAATCGCAGCGCTGTACCCGAACGAGCCACCGGGTGGTTCCCCGACCGGGCGAGCCGGATGATCCCCAGGGGTCGGCAGAGTGATGGGGGCGGAGCTGTCAGGCGGTCGGGCTCAGCGGCTGGTACCTGCTGATCTCCGCCCAGTCCAGCAGCGTGGCGATCCGGACGACGATGGCGATGTCCGTCGACAGTTTCTCGCCAGCGGCGCCGGAGGACCTGCTGTTCGACAGCGCGACGAGTGCCGTCTCCTGAAAACCCCAGCACGGCAGCCGCTGTTCCGTCAGCATGGCGACCTCGGGCGTGGCCACCAGCCGGGCCAGGGCCGGATCGGTGATCCTGGCTACGCTCTCCTCGTCGCCGCGTAACCGGTGCACGTCGGCCGAGGCGAACAGCGGCACCCGGTACGGCAACGGCACGACCAGCACGGTTTCGATGTCCGGAGGTCCAAATCGTCGCGGCCGGTAGTAGTCGAAGACGAGGAAGGGAACACCATCGATCTGGCCACGAAGGACGGCATGCGTCGCCACGTCGGGCGCAACCGGCCGCTCGGTCCATTCGGACGACCCGAACCAGGCGGCCATCACGAGCCGCAGCGTGGGACCGAACTCCGGAAGCAGTGTGGCGTCGGTCTCGGCAAACTGCCAATCGTGGGCCGTGGCGAGCGACCGCCGCTCGTGCTCGCGTCGACCCCGTGCCCGCCGGTTCTGGACCTGGGCGACCGCCATCAGGATCGCGACGAGCAACAGCGCCTCGATCGAGGCCGCGAGCAGCCAGCGCAGCAGACCGTGCGGGCGGAAGCCGCTCTCTCCCCACGCGGTCGCGAGCGCGAAGGGAGCGCCGAAGAACATCATCCAGCCGAACACGACGATGATGTTCGGCCCACTGAACGCGTCGTCGAGCGCACGGCCGATCAGGATCGAGAGCAGACCGGTGAGGAAGCACGCGATGGTGAGTGCGTAGAAGGTGGGCAGGCCCAACTCGACGAGCCCTGCGATGATGGCCGAGAGTACGGCCACGCCCAGGATGGTGACGATCCCCTTCACAGCATTTCCCCCGTCGACGAGACTCGACGGATGATCGCATAGCGGCCGATGCTCCACCACCCCTGTTTCGACCGTTTCACTGTCAGATCCGGTACCTCACGAGGTCTGTCAATCCGGGAGCGGGCCGGTCGCGGGGCGAAGCCCCGACTTCCGCCAGGCTGCCGCCTCGTCGGCCAGCACCAACGTCGTCCAACCGCCGCCGAAACAGCGTGGACCGCCGTGCAACCTCCCGACGAGTTCCCGCCAGGTATCGCGGTCCTCGGACGCGAGTAGCCGGGTGGCCTCGACGACGACGATGCACTGCCGTGACGACGGCCATGTACCGCCGAGTTGGCTCAGCAGCTCGTACCAGCCGTACCTGGCCCGGTAGGGGAGTTGCAGCGCGGCGACGAACTGGTCGACCGCCGCCGCCCGGGTCGTACACGCCCCGCCCAGCACCATCCGGACCTCGACGTCCGCCACGAAGTTGTCGTCGATGTCGAGGGCGATCTCAAGGCGTCCGATGAAGGATGTCACCTGTCGGGCCGGCAGATCGATGGCACACACCCGACCCCGTGCGGCGATCACCTGTTCGATGAGGTCGTCGAAGGCGTCGTCGCTATCGTCGTCGCGTTGATTCCCGGTCATGTTCCCCACAGACCTGTCGGAGGGTTACACACTGCTCAGTGTTGACGCCTCGGCCGGGCCGTGTCACGTCCTGTCGGGCAGCCACTGCGAAAGCAGTCCAGGATCGGCAACGGCGCCTTCCACCTGCTGGCGCTCGTGCCCGTTCAGGATGAAGAGAAGCGAGTTTCCGGACGGGTCGACGACCCTGAACCGGGACGCGCCGGGCCACCGCGCACATGGCAGAACCGGTGGCCGGCGCCCGAGCGCCCGTCAGGCGGTGTAGAGGACGGAACCGGCCGGGACCTCGCCGGCACCCGACTCGACCCCCACCGTCGTCATGCCCGGTCGCCCGTGTAGCTCGATCGTCCTGATGGTGGTTCGGATGGTCTCCCCGGCCGGTGTCCGGATCGCCACCGCGTCTCCGACCGCGAGGTGCCCACCGGCGCGTCGTCCGGACAGCATCAGAAGGTTACGGCTGGCGAGGCGGTGGACGAACTCCACCCGCAGCTCCGCCCGTTCCTCGTCGTTCACTGGGTGTTCCTCCGCCATTCCTCCACGAACCGGTCCTCGGACCCGTACGCCTCGTCCTCCAGCGGGCCGGTGTTGCTGGTCACCCGCCCCTCGCGGTACTGCTCGACGTGGATGCTCTCATGGCCGAGCGTCCGGACCAGGGTTTCCTCGTCGATAAAGGCGGCGGGGCCGAGCTGGACCCCGTCCGCGTCGGTACGCGCGATCGCGCCCATGAAGTCCAGATAGGCGATGTCGTCCGGGGTCTCGATGACCTCGATGTTCACCCCGCGCAGGTCGACGCCGGCCAGCTCTGCGTAGCGCTCGATCGTCTCCCGGTCGCGCGGCAACCCGAGGCCCTCGTCCATGACCTGCCGGTTGGACACCGAACCGGACCGTGAGTGCAGTACGGGAGGCGTCGCCGAGTCCGTGCCGCCGCGCTTGCCGAGCCGACGCACCAGGTCGGAGAGTTCATCGATCAGGTCGCCGAGCCGGGAGAGCATCGGTGCCAGCCGGCGCAGGCTGGTGATCAGTGCGGTGATGACCTTGCCGATCCGGGCCACCCACTTCGCCACCAGGCTGCCCACCTGAGCCACCACCAGCGGGGTCGCCACGCCCAGCGTCAGGCCGGCCTCGGCGAGCCACATCGGCAGGCGTACCGCCAGCACCGAGACGAAGTCGGCGATCAGGTCCCGGACCATCTCCCGGACCAGCGCCACCAGCAGCCCGGCCGCCTCGACCAGCGTGCCTACCCCGCCGGCTCCGCGCCCGATGCCGTCCATGGCCTGCAACTGGGTGGCCGCGTAGGACCGGTACGCCTCCGCTGACGCCCCGCCCCACTCGCTGATCTCGGTTGCGAGCGCGGCCTTGAACTCGGCGGCCACGTCGGCGGAGTTGGCCGCCACGTTCCGCCAGGTCTGCGCGAACGCGGTGATCTGGTCCGGGTCACCGGCGAGCCAGTCCAGCGCGTCCGACAACGGCTTGACGTGATCCAGCAGCCACGCCACGCCCCAGCTCACCAGCGAGCCCAGCGGATCCAGCACCGCGCCGAGGGCGTCCAGGCCGGCGGAGACGCCGCCGATGGTGGTGTCGATCCAGCTACCGGACTCGATCCCCGCGACCGTGTCGGCGACGCTCTCGACAAGGCCCAGCCCGGTGTACCACTCGGTCGAGTCCTGGCGGGCCGCGATCAGCGGATTGCCTGCCACGTCCGTCACAGCGGCAGCTCGATGTGCCGACCGCTCGCGGTTACCCGCTGCGCGCTTGCGGTGTCGGTCGATTCCGTCGAGCTGGCGACGGTGCGGAGCCGGGTCGCGGTCTCGTGCAGGCCCGAGGCCAGCTCGCCGAGTGCCGACACCGTTCGGTCGGCCAGTGGGTTGATCAGGTTGGGCAGGAACGCGCAGATCTGCCCGTACGCCTCCGCGCCCATCTGCACGTGGGCTGCGGCGGCGCGGCCGGTCTCGATCCCGTCCGCGGCGGTGTCCGCCGATCCGGCGTGCCGATGCAGCGCCGCCACCGGAACCCGCATCTCGCCGTCACCGGCCACGGGGCACATCCCGACGGTAGTCGTCGGTTCCGGCTTCGTCCGGCGGGTCCGTCGGGTCCTGCGGTTCCGGAAACCGCCGGACGTACGACTCCAGCACCGCCTGCCCGGTCTCGGACTCCACGCCCACCGTCTCGCGTACCAGCGAGGTCACCTCGCCGGCCAGTCTGGACTGTGCCTTGGCGATCGTTCCCATGATGAGCCTGGCCAGCGCTGTGGCGGTCAACCGCTGCACCCGGTCGTCGAGTTCCAGGGCGGTCAGCACCCCGGACGACGCCACGGTCACCCGTACGGCTCCGTCCGCGCCGGTCGCCGAGGCGGTGACGGTGGCGACCCGGTCCGACAGTTCCGTGGCCGCCGCCGCGCGTGCGGACACCTGGGCCGTCCAGGAGCGGACCCACTCCTGCGCCCCGTCAAGATCTCGTCCCAGCATCAGCAGCTCCCTGCCGGCCACCGGGCGCCACGTGGCGCCGCATGATCATTCCATGCTGCACCATATCGGCTACGTCGATTCCGATGATCTACGCCCTCGGTATCCCGACCGGTCCGATCCGACCTCCGCGGTGTGGAGGACGGGAGCGCCCTCCACACCGCCATCGTGTGGTGGTCGGATCAGGTGGCGCTGCAGGACGGCGTCATGCCCGATCCGCTGCCGGTGCCCTGGAAGCCGAACTCGGTCGACTGGCCGGCGGCGATCCGGCCGTTGAAGCTCACGTTGGTGAACGTGACGGCGCCACTGTTGCCGCTGCGCTGGGTGTTCCAGGCGTTCGTGATCGTGGCGCCGGACGGCAGGGTCATGCCCACCGTCCAGCCGTTGGTGCCGGATGAGCCGGCGGTCACCCGTACCGTGGCGACGAAACCGCCGGTCCAGGAGTTCAGTGACACCGAGGCGGAGCAACCGCCCGGCCCCTGCGTCGGCGGGTTGGTGGGCGGGTTGGTCG
>NZ_JADPUN010000201.1 GCF_015690345.1 Plantactinospora alkalitolerans
GGCACGAACAGCAGCGCCGGTTCGAAATCACCCTCGGTCGTCGCCGTCCCCCGGGCGACCGCCGTGACGAGTGCCCACCGCGCCTGGTTGTCCGGCTGGGTGAGGGTGGCGCGTTCGGCGTCGGTCAGGTCGTAGGCGGCCAGCGCCTGATCGGGATCGCCGCGCACCGCGAAGAGGAAGTCTCCATCGGTCTGCATCCGGGTCAGCACCGTCCAGATGTCAGACATGGTGCCTCGGCACCGATGTCCACTGTCTCCTGCTCAGCCGGAAGATCACATCAGCTCCAATGCTCCTCGTGGGTCCGGTGCGGGGTCAGCCAGAACGCGACCGCGTAGCGGATGCCGTCCCGTACGGTCGTCACCTCGTGCTGGTGGGCGCGTCCGCTGGTGAAGCCGACAAGCGTTCCCGCCGTCGGTGATATTTCGCGGCCCATTCCGGGAAACCGGAGCAGGCCTCCTCGGTAGTCGCCCGCCGGTCCGCTCGTGTTCAGGTACAGCATCGCCGCGTGGCTCCGGAACGGGGTGTGGTTCGGCGTCCAGACGCCGTTGTCCAGGCGCTCGCTGTCGGCGTGCAGCACGTGCCGATCACCGGCACGCATCTCGCTCAGCAGTGTGTACTCCAGGTACAGGCTGCCGGAGACCCGGTAGAACCAGCCCAGTCGCGCCAGCACCCGGTCCCGTACGGGGTCGAGGTCGAGGCACCCGTGCCGCCTCAGTGCGACGGCCGGTAGCTCGGTGCGGATCGTCGTCTTCCTGGATCCGGCGTCGAGATCCGAGACGCGGCGGAACTCGGCGATCAGGTGTGCGCATTGCGTCGGCGGAACGAAGTCGGGTTCGACGAGGATGTCCATGGCCAGCTCCCTGGCGGCAGGATAGACGAGGCTGCGGCCGGGACACCTCCCCCGTTGCGGCCCTTACCGATGGAAGATCGTGAGTTGCCCCGGTTGCGGTGGCCCGGAGGTCCGGCCGACCGGTCGACCGGGTCTCCGGAGGATTAAGATCGGCGAGCGTCAACAGACTTCGAGCCGAAGGCGGAATGGTTGTGTCCGAACAGGATTCTGCGACGTCTGGAATCGACACGACGCAAATGAGCCACGCCCGCGCCTACGACTACGTGCTCGGTGGCAAGGACAACTTCGAGGTGGACCGGGAGGCCGCTCGGCAGGTGATCGCGCTCGCGCCGGACCTGCCCGCGCTCGGCAGGGCTCAGCGCCGGTTCCTGCTGCGCGCGACCCAGATGTGCGCCAAGGCCGGGATCACGCAGTTCCTCGACGTCGGAGCCGGCATTCCCACCTCGCCGAACGTCCACGAGACGGCTCGGGCGATCGTCCCCGGGGCCCGGGTGGTCTACGTCGACAGCGACCCGATCGTGTTCGTCCACAACCGGGCCCTGCTCGCCACCGACGACAACGTGGCCTCGATCCAGGCCGACGTACGCCGACCGGCGGAACTGCTCGGCGATCCGCAGATACGGCGGCTGATCAACTTCGACGAGCCGATGCTGCTGCTGTTCATCGGGCTGTTCCACCTCGTCACCGACGAGGAGGACCCGGCCGCCGTGGTCGCCGAGTTCCGGGACCGGATGGCCCCGGGCAGCCACATCTGCATCTCGCAGTTCTGTGTGGACGGCAGCGATCCGGCCGCGAAGGCCAAGCTGGAGGAGATCTCGGTCAACTCTCCGGCTCCGATGACCTTCCGGCCCCGGGCCGAGATCGAGAGCTTCTTCGACGGTCTCGAGCTGCTTCCGCCCGGTGTGGTGGACGTGCAGGAGTGGTGGCCGGACGCGACGGCTGCCCCGACCATGCTGAAGGTCGCCGCCGGAATCGGCCGGAAGCGGTAGCCCGCAGCAGCTCCTCCGGCCCGTGCGCCTGCGCCAGCTGCGGTCCTCGGCCCGGAATCGCGCCGTCCCGACGACGAGGCTCATCCCCGTGGAGGACGAAAGGGGGACGACCGGACGGCACCGGACAGTGCGTTGTCGCGGATCCGATAGAGCCGAGCCAGACGCGATAGACGGAGTCCTATTCTTGGATGCGGGTGCTGACCGACCTACCGGGCGGGCGGGGGATACGTGTGGTGCTGTCGGATATCGACACGTTGGATGACCTGGCACGGGTTCTGCGCCACCTGCGCCGGAGGGAGGCACGGGAGCGGTCTCTGCCGGAGCTGACCTACCGCGATCTGGCCGCCAAGACCGGATGGTCCGTGGGCGCCATCGGCAGCTACTTCTCCGGGCAGGTCCTGCCATCGACGAGCCGCTTCGACACGCTGATCAGGCTGCTCGGCGCTACCCAGGCGGAGCAGGGGATGCTGGCCACCGCCCGGGACCGCGTGGCCGAGCGCCGGACCGCGCCGGGCCGGCAGGGGATCCAGCCGGCGCAGCCCGCCGACGAGGATCCGACGGTCACCGACCCTGTCCGCCCGTCCCGCCCCGCGGTGCCGCGCCAGCTGCCCGCCGACGCTCCGGCGTTCGCCGGCCGGGTCGAGCAACTCGCCGCATTGGACGGGCTGCTGGCCGGGCCGGGCGCACGGGTCGCCGCCGTGTCGGGCACGGCCGGGGTAGGCAAGACCACGGTCGCCGTGCACTGGGCGCACCGGGTGGCGGACAGGTTTCCGGACGGCCAGCTGTACGTCAACCTGCGCGGCTTCGACCCCGCTGGTACGCCACTCGAGCCCGCCACCGCGCTGCACGGCTTCCTCGTCGCGCTGGGCGTTCCCGCCGCGCAGATCCCGGCCGGAGCGGACGAGCGGACCGCCCTCTACCGCAGCCTGCTGGCCACCCGCCAGACGCTGGTCCTGCTGGACAACGCCGCCGACGCCGCGCAGGTCCGCCCGCTGTTGCCCGGCTCGCCCGGCTGCGTGGTGATCGTCACGAGCCGGAACCGCCTGACCGGCCTGGTCGCCGTCGACGGTGCCCGGGCGGTCGTGCTCGCGGTGATGTCCACCGGGGAGGCGACCGAGATGCTCGCCGCCCGGCTCGGCCCCGACCAGGTCGCCGCGCACACCGACGCGGTGGACCAGATCGTCGATCGCTGCGGCGGCCTCCCGCTCGGGCTGGCCGTCGCCGCGGCTCGGGTGATCGCCGACGAGGTGCCGTTGCCGAAGCTCGCCGGTGAACTCGGGCGCCCCCTTGACGCGCTCGCCGCCGGCGAGGCGGCCTCTGACGTCCGCACCGTACTGTCGTGGTCGTACCGGATGCTGCCGGACGGCGCCGCCCGGATGTTCCGGCTGTTCGGCGTCCACCCGGGACCCGACATCGGGCTCGCCGCGGCGGCCAGCCTCGCCGCCGTCCCGGCCACCGCCTCCGGAGGGCTGCTGCGTGAACTCGCCCGCGCCAACCTGCTCACCGAACAACGCCCCGGCCGGTTCGCCTGCCACGACCTGCTCCGCGCGTACGCCGTCGAACTCGCCGGGGCGTCGGACGCCGACGGCGCGCTTGCCCGGGTCCTGGACCACTACACCCGCACCGCGAACACCGCCACCATGCTGCTCGACTCGCGGCGCGGCCCGATCGAGCCACCTCCGACGGTCGCCGGCGCGCAGCCGGAGCGGCTTGCCGACCTCACCGCCGCCCTGACCTGGTACGCCGCCGAGTACCCGGTGCTCATCGCCGCGACCGAGGCGGCGTGGGCGCACGGCTTCCCCGCGCACGCCTGCCACCTTGCCTGGACGGTCGGCTGGTTTCAGCGCCTGCGCGGCCATTGGCAGGACTGGCTGGCCGGGCTGCGGATCGCGCTGGCCGCCGCGGACCAGTTGGGCGACCGCGCGTGGCTGGCCCGGATCCACCGTGACCTGATCGGCGTGTACGGGCGGCTGGACCGGTACGACGACAGCCGCGACCACGCCCGCCAGGCGCTCGACCTGTACCGGGAGATGGGCGACCTCGCCGGCCAGGCGGGCTGCCACCGCAACCTCTGCCTGACCCTGGAGCGCGAAGGACGCCCCCGGGACGCCCTGGAGCACGCCGCCCGCAGCCGCGACCTGCTGCGCGGCGCCGACGACCAGGCCAGGCTGGCGTACGCGTACAACTCGGTGGGCTGGTACCACGCGCTACTCGGCGAGTTCGACGCGGCGCTGACCGACTGCCAGGAAGCGGTCAGGCTGCTGCGCCTCACCGGAGACCGGCACGGCGAGGCCAGCACATGGGACAGCCTCGGGTACGCGTACCACCACCTGGCTCGGCACGACGAGGCGCTGGAGTGCTACCGGCTCGCCCTGGCACTGTTCCGCGAGTTCGGCGACCAGTTCTACGAGGCCGACACGCTGGACCACGTGGGCGACACCCACCAGGCGATGGGGGACAGCGACGCGGCACGCCAGGCGTGGCTGACCGCGCTGTCCGTGCTCGACGAACTGGAACATCCCCGGGCGGCCGAGATCCGCGCCAAGACCGTGGCTGCCTGACACCGGTCCGGCGGTACGTTCCGAAGAATCGCCCGATTCGTCATCCTGTCACGTCCGACGGCCCGGTTTCCGGTGTGCCGCAGCTCCTGTGACCGAGCGGGTACGCGTCGGATCCTGTCCGACGCTGTCCTGCGCTGTCCTGCGCTGTCCAGGATCGGCCTTCGCCCCGCAGGTCCGCTGTCAGAGTCGGAGCGCAGTCGATGTCGAGCGAGGAGGCAGGATGAGAAGGACCAAGCTGGCCCTGGGGGCGTGCCTGGCGGTGGTTGCGCTGGTCGCCGGCAGTGGCCCGGCCGTGGCGGCGCCGCCGGAGGCGCAGAGTGAGACGGTGGATCTCGCGCTGGTGGCCAAGGCTCGAGGATGGACGGTCGAGCAGGCCCGCGCGGACCGCGAGGTGGCCGAGCGGCTGGGCCGCGTACAGGAAGAGGTGGCGCTGCGTGCACCGGACGCCTTCGTGGGCGGTGTCCTGGCGAGCACACCGGGCGGCACACCCACGCTGCTGGTGAAGGGCAAGGCGAACGACGCCGTCCGGAAGGCCGTCGCGGAGGCCGGCATCACGATCCGGATCGCCGACGGGCAGCCGTACTCCCTGAAGGAACTGAGCGAGCGCTCGACGCTGTTGCAGAAGGAGCTGACCGGGCTGGGTTACCGCGACTTCAGCACGGCGGTCGACATCACCAACGCCCGGCTGGTCGCCGCGGTGACCGCCCGGTCCGGCCTGCCCGCCTCGATGTCCGCGCTGGCCGCGGCGCTGCCGAACCAGCTGCGCGACGGCGTTCAGCTGACCGTCGTGGACAAGCCGGTCGGCAGGCTGTCCGCCGCGTTCGGTGGGATGGTCGTCTTCGACACCACGGGCGGGTGGTGCACCAGCGGCTGGCCGGTGCGGCACAACACCACCGGTACGACCGGCGTGACCACCGCCGGGCACTGCCAGGGTATCGACACCATCGTCGACCCCGGCCCGGCGCCGGACGTCAACTACAGCTTCTCGTTGCAGCAGGAACATCGCGGCACGTGGGGCGACGTCCAGTGGCACACCACGTCGACCTCGCAACCTGACGACTTCTACGCGTCGGTCGGCGAGATCCGCGACATTGCCTCGGTCGAACCGCAGAGCGGGATCACGGTGGGCGAGGCGGTCTGCGTGTTCGGGCGGTCCTCGAACGTCCGGGGCTGCGGCACCACGGTCACCTACCCGATCTCGTCGTGCACGCTCGACGGGTTCACCTACGGCCAGCTGGCCGCGATGAGCGGTCCGGGAACGATCGCGGCCGGCGACAGCGGCGGCGGCTGGTCGTTCGACTGGACGGCGTACGGGTCGACCACCGGCTGGTGCAACTTCGGTGACAACATCGGCCGCGCGGTGTGGAGTGCCGCCGACCGCTACGACGAGGCGCTCGGCGTCTCGGTCCGCACCTCGTAGGGGAAGCGGGCGGAGGGGCCGGCCCGCAGGCCGGCTCCTCCGTTCCCGCACGAACTACCGGGTCCCCGCCGTCTGCCATTCCCCTGTTCCGCCGCCCAGCCCACGGCGGAGCGAGCCGTCGTCGGGGGCACGGCCGTCAACTGGAACCTGAAAAGGTGGACGGTGTTCGACCGTGCAACTACGAAGGAAGGGGCATGATGTCCGCCATCGCGTCGCTGATCCTGCTCGACCGAAGCCGCATCCCGGAGCTGGCCGGGCTGGCGAGCACGTCACCGTCGTTGTTCCACCAGTATCTGGCCGAGCACGGACACGAGCCGGCGGATTACGGCTGGTCCGGCTACTGCATGCTGCTGGTCTTGAACTATCTCGAGGAGCGCGGGGTGGACCTGGAGTCGCCGGAGTTGGACGTCGAGTCAACGGCGATCAGCGCGGCGTACGGGGTGAGCAGGCTGATCACGTCGGGGGACGAGAACCTCCTGCACCAGCTCGATCCGGCCGGACATTCCGCGGCGGAGTTGGCGGCCCACTTCGCGGAGATGGGGCTCGAGTTCGAGGAGAGCGGCGTGGCCGGATTCGACGGGCTTACTCTGCTGCGTGACAGCATCGCCCAGCTCCGCGACGACCAGGTGTTGCTGCTGCACATCGGTTAGCTGGTTGGGACGACTGATGGTGCCGAGGGCTTGGCGGAGGTCGTCGGGGAGGACCGGCGGGGGGTGATGATCTCGAAGGGCGGGCGGCCGTCACGGCGGGGCGCTCGCTGAACTTGTGTGCTGATGTTAGGCATCAGCCCGGCGGAGGCGTTCGGCTGCCTGCACCCGCAGCGCATCGGCACCCGCCGGCGCGCCACCGCACAGTGCCATCTCCCGGGCGTTGTACGCAGCCATCCACAGGCCGGCGGCCCATGCCATCTCCAGCTCCACGGCCGTGAACTGGCGCCCTCGAATGTCTTGGTAAGCCACCAGGAACGCCTCGGAGCTGTCGATCGGCGCCAGCGTGGGCGGCCCGGAACTGGCGAACGACCCGCTCGCCGCTCCCACGAGCGCCGCCTCCGGCTGCCACGCCAGGCTGTCCCAGTCGTGCACCGCCCACACCTGCCGACCCTGCCACCGCAGGTTCTGCGCCTCGAAGTCGGCGTGGCCGAGCACGCACGGCAGGCCGGCGGCCAGCAGCCGCTCCCGGGCCCGCTCAGCCGTCTCGACAATGTGCGCGGACACGACACTCGGGTCCCGGCCGTCGAGAAGGTCGATCGCCGGCCACACCCCGGAATCGGTGTGGTCCCAGCGGACCCAGGGCGGATTCGGCAGCGGCGGCCCGACGGACACACCGGCAAGCGCGGCCATCAGCCCGGCGAACACCTCCGCGCAGCGGACAGCGATGTCCGGCGAGTCCCCGTGCAACACCTCGCCTCCGGGCCGGTACTCCTCGGCGTGCACGCCCAGTGCACCGACACCGACCACCGGGGTGAGCGGCCGGGCACACGCAAACCCGCGCTCGGCCAGCCGAGCCTGCGCCGCGACACACGACGAAGCCCGGCCGTCATCGGCGCGCGCCTTGACCACGACGTTCCTGCCACCGGTCACCCGCAGACCGAACACCATCGAGACCTGTCGCGACTGGAACAGCACACCGGCGGGCTCCCCGCCCAGATGCTCGAGACACCAGGCCGGTAACCAGTCCGGCAGCTCGTCCAACGGCACACTCAGGACTGTGCCACAGGCGCCGAACGCACCGGAGGCGAGATCGTCTGCTGGACGATCACCGGACGTCCGTGACGATCCGCTCCCCGGGAGTTCGACGTGGTGTCGAGGCGGCGATTCCGGCGACTGGGCCGTGGGCCCGTAGGGCCAACCGAAAAGACAGCTTTGCCGCAAGTGCTGGCGCGCCCACCACCGTTGAACCAGGGTGAAACGGGAGATTCCACGTACCACTCGGGCGCTCTTGTCGTCGTCTGCCGTAATCAAGTCGTGTCTTTTCAAAACCCAGTCGATATCTTGCTGAAATGAGTTCGTCTCGCTACAGTGACTCCACTCACAACCCGACGTCAGGCAGCTCCAAGGCCAGGTCAGACATGGCGGATAGAGATCAGTAGCAGGGCATGGCCGCGGTGACGATCCCGCGCATCAGCACAGGTCATGGAGACTCCAGTTCCCGAAGGGATGGACAGATGTCCGTACCGCAGTACCGGAAGGCCGCGGCGTTGGCGCTCGTGGCCGGCCTGGGGCTCAGCCTCACGGCGTGCTCCACGAAGAGCGACGACGGCGACTCGACCGCGGGCGGCAAGGTGACCATCACGGTCGACTGCCAGCCGGTCGGCTCGCAGAAGGAGCTGTTGCAGAACTGGAACGACGATGTCGTGGAGTTCCAGAAGCAGAACACGGACATCGTCGTCAAGAGCGTGAGCGTCGGCGAGCAGTGCAACAACCCGCCGGACTTCACCGCTCGCCTGGCCGGCGGCACCGTGACCGACGTGTTCTACGGGTACATGACCGATCTGGCGCAGGTGCTCGACTCCGGTCAGGCAATGGACATCACCGAGTTCGCCAACAAGGACAACATCCCGACCTGGGACAGCGTCGACCCGGCGCTCAGGGAGGTCTTCAGCGACGGCGGCAAGCTCTACGCCGTACCGGTGAAGAACTACTCGATGGGCCTGGTCTACAACAAGGTCCTGTTCCAGCAGGCCGGCCTCGACGTGAACAGCCCGCCCAAGACCTGGACCGAGGTCCGGAACGCGGCCAAGAAGATCTCCGCGCTCGGCAACGGTGTCGCCGGCTACTCGGAGTACAGCGCCGGCAACACCGGCGGCTGGCACTTCACCTCCCTGCTCTACTCCCAGGGCGGCCAGGTGCTGACCCCGGACGGCAAGAAGGCCGACTTCAACAACGCGATGGGCAAGCAGGTCCTGCAGAACCTCAAGGACATGCGGTACGGCGACAACAGCATGGGCGCCCGTCAGCTGCTCCAGTGGGGCGACCTGCTGACCAACGCCGGCGCGGGCAAGGTCGGCATGTTCATCGGCGCACCGGACGCCACCCAGGCGATCGTCAGCCAGTTCCAGGGCAAGTTCCAGGACTGGGCGATGGCCCCGCTGCCCGGCCAGGACGGCCCGGCCAAGGGGACGCTCGGCGGCGGCGAGGGCTACTTCTTCAAGAAGGGTCTCACCCCGGAGCAGGTCAAGGCCGGTATGAAGTGGATCGCGTACCAGAAGTTGACGCCGGGCAAGGGCCAGTTCGACTACGTCCGGGCCAAGCCGCAGAACTACCCGGTGGGTCTGCCCCAGCCGCTGCTGTTCGCGGGCGGCAGCGAGGCGCAGAAGCAGGAATTCGAACTGCGCAAGGCGAACGCGAACGTCGACACCGCGAACTTCGCGATCTTCGAGGCGACCCCGGTCCCGATCAAGGGTGAGCCCCGCAACGCGCAGGCGATCTACGCGGTGCTCGACGCCGCGATGTCCGGGGTGCTGACGAACCCGAACTCGAACATCGACGCGCTGCTCAAGACCGCCGAAGGCAAGGTCAACCAGCTACTGGCCGCCGAGAGCTGATTCGACGAGGTGTGGGGGTCGGCACTCGGCCCCCACACCCGTCCGCGCCACACCGTCGACGTCACCGACTTCCGCAGGAGATGCCTTGGCGATCATCGCCGTCCCGGGTACGGACAGAGAGCCTGGCCGCCCCGCGCCGCCGCGTCCGACCGGCCCTGCGCGTACGAGCCTCGGCCGCAAGGTACGGGACAACCTCACCGGGCACACGTTCCTGATCGGGGCGGTGGCCTGCTTCGCCGTCTTCTCCTGGTACCCGATGATCCGCGGCATCGTGATGAGCTTCCAGCGCACCCGGCGGGGCGAGACCACCTGGGTGGGCTGGGACAACTACTCCCGGATCATCGCCGACCCCAGCTTCTGGCCCGCCTGGAAGAACACCCTCTACTTCACGGTCCTCGCGCTCGTCCTCGGGTACGCGGTGCCGTTCTTCGTGGCGATCCTGCTCAACGAGTTCCGGCACGCCAAGGGGTACCTGCGGATCCTGGTCTACCTGCCGGTGATGCTGCCGCCCGCCTCGGCGCTCTTCCTGTTCAAGTTCTACGCGTACGACCCCAGCGAGGCGGGGCTGTTCAACTCGATCCTGAAGGCGCTGCACCTGCCGACGTCGGAGTGGATGCAGTCCCCCGAGATGACGATTCCGGCGATGGTGATCGCGTCGACCTGGATGAACATGGGCAGTGCTGTGCTCATCTACCTGGCGGCACTACAGAACATCCCCGGCGAGCTCTACGAGGCGGCCGAGCTCGACGGCGCCGGGATCTGGCGGCGGATCGTGCACGTGACGATCCCGCAGACCCGGCTGATCCTCGCGCTCCTGGCGATGCTCCAGATCGTCGCCACGATGCAGCTCTTCATCGAGCCACTGATCCTCGCCAACGGTGCGGGCGCGGAGGACTCCGCGACCTCGGTGGCGTACCTCATCTACCAGCACGGGTTCTTCCAGAACGACCTCAACGGCGCGGCGGCGCTCGGGGTGATCATGCTCGTGGTGCTGGCCGGCTTCTCCGCCGTCTACGCACGGCTGACCGCGAAACAGGACTAGGACGGGCGAGAAATGGCACAGGACTCCGGGACCCGGACCCTCATCTCCCAAGCCCAGCTTCGACGCGGACGCGGCAGGATCCTCTACTGGACGCTGCTCGCCGTCGTCGTGGTGGTGTTCACGCTGGTCTTCCTCGGGCCGCTCTACTGGATGGTCACCGGCGCGCTGAAGTCCGGCCAGGAGATCGCGCAGACCCCGCCGTCGCTGTTTCCGAAGGACCCCCGGCCGCAGAACTACGTCGACGCGTGGAACAACCTGGACCTGGCCAAGCTGCTCTTCAACACGTTCTACTACGCGACCGGCGCGGTGCTGTTCCAACTCGTCTTCGACGCCGCGGCGGCGTACTCGCTGTCGAAGCTCCGGCCGATCTTCGGCAACCTGATCCTCGGGCTGATGCTGGCCACGCTGATGATCCCGGCGATGGTCCTGATCGTTCCGCAGTACGTGACCGTGATCGACCTGCCGATCGTGCACATCAACCTGCTGGACTCGCCGTTCGCGATCTGGCTGCCCCTGGTCGCGAACGCGTTCAACATCTTCCTGCTGAAGCGGTTCTTCGACTCGATCCCGGAGGAGCTGATGTCGGCGGCCCTGATGGACGGGGCGACGCCGCTGCGTACGCTCTGGTCGATCATCCTGCCGATGTCCCGCCCCATCCTCGGGGTGGTCGCGATCCTGGCCATGACGGCGGTCTGGAAGGACTTCCTCTGGCCGAAGCTGGTCATGCCGTCGCCGGAGACCCGGACGGTCAGCGTCGGCATCTACGCCTTCGCCGGCGGTACGCCGATGAACGTCGTGATCGCCGCCTCGGTGATCGCCGCGATCCCGACCGTGATCATCTTCCTGATCTTCCAGCGGAACATCATGTCCGGGCTGACCGCCGGCAGCGTCAAGGGATAGCCAGCGGTTGGGCCGGGAGCCGCGTCGCGTCCGCCGGGCTCAGGGAAGGCCCGAACGACCGGAAGCTGTTCGGGACACTGCCCGGCGACGTCGTCCAACAGCCCGGACATCGCCGACGGCGCCCCTTGCCTCCGTACCCACCGCCGGTCACCCTGTTAGGCATGGGGGACGGCAGGACCGTAGCTCGGGAGGATATCTCCGGCACGCTCTCCGATGCCGTGGGCGGTGAGGGCGGCGACGCCGTACGGGTGGAGATTCTCGGATCGGTGCGGGCCTGGCGTGGACGACACCACATCACCTTCTCCTCACCCGGCCAGCGCACCGTAATCGGCCTGCTGGCCCTCGCGGCGGGCCGACCGATGACCCGGGCGGAGATCATCGACACGCTCTGGGACGACGGCCAGTCGCCGGCGACCGCCACGAACATCGTCCAGACCCACGTCAAGAATCTCCGTCGCCTGCTCGAGCCCGATCGTCAGACCCATACCCGGAGCGTTGTCCTGCCACGGGTCGGGGACGGGTACGCGATGGCCGTACCGGCGCAGAACCTCGACCTGCTCCGGTTCCGCGAGATTGCCGCCGAAGCGGCCGAGGCGCAACGTCGGGGCGATCCGGCCGGCGCGGTGCGGCTGTGGCAGCGGGCATTGGGGCTCTGGCGCGCCGCGCCGCTCGTCGACGTCCCGTTGCTCGCCCGGCATCCGAAGGTCGTCGCTCTGCTGGAGGAGCGGCGGGCGGCGGTCGGCCGGTACGGGGAGGTCATGGTCGCCAATGGCAGGGCGGCGGACGTGTTGCCGACCCTGGAGGAGGCGGCCGCGCACAGCCCGCTCGACGAAACGGCTCAGGGCCTGCTGATCCGGGCCTACCACGCCATGGGACGCCGTGATCGGGCCGTCTCCGCCTTCCGGGAGATCCGTCGGCGGCTGATCGAGGAACTCGGCGTCGAACCCGGGCCCGAACTAACCTCCGCCTACCGGGCCGCGCTGCGTACGCCGGACAGGCGCATGCCGGCTTCGGCTCCGACTTCGGCTTCGGCTCCGACCCGGTCGGCCGGGCGGCCGCAGGTGGAGCCGGCCCGGCCGGCCGGGCCGGCCCAGCTTCCGGCGGACGTATCCGGCTTCATTGGACGATCGGCCGAAACGTCCATGTTGGACCGGCTGCTGCTGCGGCCACCGGAGGAGGGCCGGGCGGAACCCTCTGCGGTACCGACGGTCGTGCTGTCCGGCACCGCCGGGGTCGGTAAGACCGCCCTCGCGCTGCGCTGGGGACACCGAACCCGGCACCGGTTCCCCGACGGGCAGCTCTACGTGAACCTCCGTGGCTACGACATCGACCAGCCGATGCTGCCACGGGAGGCGCTGGCCGGGTTCGTCCGCGCCCTGGGCGTGCCCGGCACCGAAGTTCCGTTCGACCTCGACGAGTGTGCCGCGCGGTACCGCAGCCAACTGGACGGCCGGCGGATGCTGATCGTCCTGGACAACGCGGCGTCGGTGGCGCAGGTACGCCCCCTGCTTCCGGGTAGCGCCTCCTGCGCCGTCGTGGTGACCAGCCGCGACACCCTCGCCGGCCTGGTGGCCCGGGACGGCGCGGACCGGATCGGACTCGGTCTGCTCTCCACCGCGGACTCCGTCGAACTGCTCTGGCGGACCCTCGGCGAGCGCGTCGCCCGGGAGTCCGAGGCAGCCGCCGCGCTCGCCGACCGTTGCGCGCGGCTGCCGCTGGCCCTGCGCGTCGCCGCCGAACTCATCCTCACCCGGCCGACCGCGCCGTTGGCCGTACTGGTCCGTGAACTGGCCGACGAGCAGGGGCGGCTCCATCTGCTCGACGCCGGTGGGGATCCACGGACCGGAGTCCGGGCGGTGCTGTCCTGGTCGTACCGGCAACTGGCTCCGGCCGCCGCGCGGGCCTTCCGGATGCTGGGCCTGCACCCGGGACCGGACATCGACCGGTACGCCGCAGCCGCGTTCTTCGGCACGGAAACCGAGCAGGCCCGACAGTTGCTTGACACCCTGGCGCGAGCTCATCTCGTGCAGCCCGATCCAGACCAGCGGTACACCTTCCACGACCTGCTCCGCGCGTACGCGGCCGAACGCTGCGCGGCCGACGAGTCGGTGACGGAGGCCGACGCCGCCCTGGACCGCCTGTTCGACTACGAACTCTTCGCCGCGGCGGCGGCCATCGACATGCTGTACCCGGCGGAGCGGCACCGCCGTCCGCAGGTCGGCACGCCGTCGGTGGCCCCGGCACCGATCGCGGACCCGCAGGCCGCACGGGAGTGGCTGGACGCCGAACGGGCGACCCTGGTCGCCACCGTGGTCCGGGCGGCCGAACGCGGCCGCTCCTCGCACGCCATCCGGATGACCCTGACGACGCTGCGGTACCTGGAGAGCGGCGGCTATTTCGCCGAGGCCGAGCGGATGCACGAGCACGCCCTCGGCGCGGCGCGGGACACCGGAGACCGGATCAACGAGGCACACCTGTTGACCGGTCTCGCCGTGATGTGTGCCCAGCAGGGCCGGTACGCTCCGGCGATCGAGCGTCTGGGCCGGGCGGTCCTGCTCTGCCGCGAGCACGGCGACAGCGCGGGCGAGGCCCGGGCTCTGGGCAACCTCGGCCACGTCCAGCAGCGGCAGGGCCGGTACGCGGAAGCGGCGGTGGCACTGCGGGACGCCCTGCTGCTGTGCCGTCGCGTCGGTGACCGGGCCGGCGAGGCGCGGGCTGCGGGCAACCTCGGTCATGTGCTGCTGCGGCAGGGCGGCTATCGGGAGGCGGCGGTCCGGCTGCGGAGCGCCGCGATCCTCTGCCAGCGGATCGGGGACGCCACCGGGGAGGCGTACGCACTGGCGAGCCTCGGCGATCTGCACATGCGTGTCGGGCGGCTGCCGAGGGCCGCCAGCCGTTACCAGCGGGCGCTCGCGCTGTTCGCGGCGGTGGGGGACCGGGCGGGGGAGGCGCACGCCCTGGACGGGCTGGGCCGGGTCCGGCTCCGGCAGGGCGACCACGCGTCCGCGCTGACCGCCATCGAGCAGGCGCTCACCCTGCTCCGCCTGGTGGGAGAACGCGCGGGAGAGGCGTCGTCGACCAACAGTCTCGGCGAGTCGCTGTACCGCCTCGGCGAGCCGGTACGGGCCCGGTTGGAGCACTCCGCCGCGTTGACCCTCGCCACCGAGATCGGGGACCCGTACGAGCAGGCCCGCGCGCACGCGGGGCTGGCCCGGGCGTACCGGAGGACCGGTGACCGTGACGGCGCGGCGACACACTGGAGTTCCGCGAACGCGCTGTACGTGCTGCTCGGGGTGCCCGAGGCGGCGGAGTGTCAGGACGGTCCGGCCACACTCGACCAGCAGGCGTGAGTCGCCGGACAGGGCGCGCGGCTGTGGTCGTGCCCTGGGACGGTGCGGTCGTGCTCCGGGACGGTGCGGCCGTGCTCCGGGACGAATACGGTGTGAAAGATCGGAATTAACGCGAAGACGGACGATCTCTGCGTCGATTTCGGCTCGCCGGCACCGCGCTGATCGGACCCGACTTCGAGATCACCGCGCGGATTGTCGCCGGAACAGGAATCGGGATGACCGGAAGCGGGGGGTTCGCTTTCCCGGTCCGCATTGCCGGCGTTGAGCGGTGCCTGGCCGAGTCGAGTCGGGCGGCCCGTTCACCGCCTCCGTGACCTGACTGTAGGTGATCAATCATGAGCGGAATGTGTCGGGAGATGGTCGGCGACGGTCCGTCCGGCAGCGTGCCTGCGGATGCCGTTCCGTCAGGATGACGAAAATCTTCGACGACGTGGCCGGCACGCCCGGGATCGATTGTTGCGTTGAGTGAGCGTTCCCATCCACTCCGGTGAGTGTCGCAGAGAGTGTCGATGTCGCGTCCCCGCACCTCAACCGAATGCGGCGGCGATGAGGTCGGGGCATTCGCATCCGCCAACGTTACTGAGCGAGATGAGTCGCTTCGCTTTGTGATTATTGTCTCACTCGACATGGGAGTTGCGTCACATTGATCATACCTGAATGCTGGTGATCGTCGCCCGGCCGATTGGGCCGCTGTCGAAGCCTGCCGGTCAGCGCCGGTGCGGGGATTAAGAAATATCTGATTCGACGGGGGCAGAACCGAGAGGGAGGGTTGATGGGCGGCGGCTTGTCCCTGTCCGGGCACCTGGGTGGCCAACTGGCCCGCTTGTGCGCGGTTGCCGGAACGGATCCGGACGCACCCCTGGAACTGCTGGGAGGCCTGCTCGGTTCCACTGGCTCGCGGCCACTGTCCGCACCACCGGCCTGGCCATCCAACGTGGCCGACGACCACACTCCGGTGGAGTTCTCCATCGCGTTCAACTCGGGTGAGCCACCCACATTGCGTATTCTGGCCGAGGCGCTGGGATCACCTCCCGATCCGGGATCGAATCTGTCCGCCGGATACGAATTCCTCGGTGCCCAGGCCGCTCGGTTCGGACTGTCGACGTCGCGACTTGATCCGGTGCGGGATCTGTTCTCCACTGAGCATCCTCAGGGGGAGTTCGGGCTCTGGCATTCGCTGGTATTCCGCAGTGGCAGAAGGCCCGAATTCAAGGTCTATTTCAATCCGGAACTTCGTGGCGTCGGACGGGCGCCCGACCTGGTCGCCGAAGCCCTGCGCCGGCTCGGGCTGGGCGGGTCGTACCGGACGATGCTGGACCACGGCGTCCGGCCCGGCGAGCTGGGGCGGAGAGACCGGCTGACGTTCTTCGCGGTCGACCTGCACGACGGGCCGCAGGCCCGGGTCAAGCTCTACCTGACGCACCACGGCGCACACGTGCGGGACGTGGTCCGAGCCGCCGGCGCCGTCGACGATGTCGACCCGGCGGAAGTCGCCGAGTTCTGTGCGACGGCGGCCGGCGGCACCGGCCCCTTTGACGGACGCCCACTCGTGGGCAGCTACACCTTCGTCGAGGGCGCCGACCGGCCGGTCGGATACAGCGTCTACGTGCCGATCCGGAGCTACGTCGACGACGACGAGGAGGCCCGGGACCGGGTGCTGGCGTTACTCGCCCGGTACGGCTTCGGCGGCGCGGAGTTCGACCGGGCACTCAACGCGGTGGCACGGCGGCCGCTTCGCA
Organism: Plantactinospora alkalitolerans; assembly: GCF_015690345.1. GTDB lineage: Bacteria > Actinomycetota > Actinomycetes > Mycobacteriales > Micromonosporaceae > Plantactinospora > Plantactinospora alkalitolerans. Next base: position 16,396 of record NZ_JADPUN010000201.1, read on the forward strand.
ACGGCGTCGGGCTGATCGCACACGTGTCACTGCGACTGGGCCCGCCCCGGCCAGGTGTGACCGTCTATCTGTCCGCCGAGGCGTACCGGGTGAGCCCGCCGCGTCTCCGGCAGGTGCTGGCGACCCATGAGCCCGCAGAGCAACCGATCGGTCGCTCCACGGCCGGACACCACTGATTTCAAGGAGCAAGTTGTGCCCACGGACCTGCGCGCGATGCTGCCGCCGTACCGGATCAAGGTCGTCGAGCCGATTCCCTTCCTCAGCGCGGAGGACCGCCGGCAGGCCCTCGAGGAGGCGGGCTACAACCCGTTCAACCTTCGCGCGGACCAGATCACCATCGACCTGCTCTCCGACTCGGGTACGGGAGCGACGTCGGCGGCCCAGGAGGCCGCGGCGGCGCTGGGCGACGAGTCGTACGCGGGCGCGCGGTCATGGTTCAGGTTCCGGAACGAGGTGCACGACCTCACCGGGTATCCGCACATCCTGCCGGTCCACCAGGGCCGGGCCGGTGAACGTGTCCTCTTCACCAGCCTGCTGAAACCCGGTCAGATCTGTATCAGCAACACGCATTTCGACACCACCGGCGCCAACGTGAAGCTGGCCGGTGCTAAGCCGTTGGACCTTCCGGATCCCCGGGCGGCCGACCTGGACAGCCAGGAGCCGTTCAAGGGCAACATCGACCTCGACGCACTGGAACGGACCCTGGGCGGACCCGAGGGGCACCGGGTCGGCCTGGTCCTGATGACCATCACGAACAACGGACTCGGCGCCCAACCGGTGTCGATGGCCAACCTCGAGGCCGTCCGGGAGCTGTGCCGGCGGCACCGCGTACCGTTCTTCCTGGACGCGGCGCGCTTCGCCGAGAATGCCTGGCTGGTCGGTCAGCGGGAGCCGGCCTACCGGGGCTGGACACCACGGCAGATCGCCACCCGCGCGTTCGAGCTTGCCGACGGCTGCGTGGTGAGTCTCAAGAAGGACGGCCTGTCGGCGATCGGCGGGTTCATCGGGCTGCGCGACGACGACCTGCATGCCGGCTGCGAGGCGAACCTGATCGCCACCGAAGGATTCTCCACCTATGGCGGGCTGGCCGGTCACGACCTCGAACGACTCGCCCAGGGCCTACGGGAGGTCGTCGATCCCGCGTACCTGCGGGCTCGGGCGGCCTCCACCGCCCGACTGGCCAGGATGATCAACGAGGCCGGGGTGGAAACCGTGCAGCCAGCCGGCATCCATGCCCTGTATCTCAACGCCGGCAGTCTGCTGCCGCACCTGGCCCCGCACGAGTTTCCCGGGCACTCGCTGGGCTGCCAGCTCTATCTCGACGGTGGAATCCGCTGTGCCGAGCTGGGGTCGCTGTACCTGGGCGGCATGGACGCCAAACACCGGCTGCTGACCCCCGCGCCCTTCGAACTCGTCCGGCTGGCGATTCCGCGCCGGGTCTACACCGACACCCACTTCGAGTACGTAGCCGCGGTCCTCGCCGAGATCGCCAAGGAGCCGGAGCGGGTGAGCGGGTACCGGATCGTCTCGGCACCGCCGCTGCTGCGCCACTTCAAGGTGAGGCTGGCACCGACGACGACAGCGGTACGCAACCCGGCCGACGAACCCGGGGCCTGACCTCCGGACGTGGTCTCGCCGTCGTCGGTGCACCAGATTCGGCACACCGACGACGGTCGCTTCCCGTCGGGTCGCCTCAGGTGCTGACCGGTAGGCGGGCCATGGCGTGCCGGACCAGCTCGATCAGCGCCTTCTTGCTGGACGACCGATCCCGGGCGTCGCACCACAGGAGCGGGACGTTCGGGTCCAGCTTCAACGCCGTACGGATCTCCTCCTCGCTGTACAGGCACTCACCGAAGAACCGGTTGACGGCGGCGACGAAGGGGATGCCCCGCCGCTCGAAGTAGTCGATCGCGGGGAAGCTGGTACCCAGCCTTCTGGTGTCGACCAGCACGATCGCCCCGACCGCACCCTGCGCGAGCTCGTCCCAGATGAACCAGAACCGGTCCTGGCCGGGGGTGCCAAAGAGGTAGAGGACGACGTCGGAGGTGATGGTGATGCGGCCGAAGTCGAGCGCGACCGTCGTGCTCGTCTTTCCCTCCACTCCTGTGGTGTCGTCGACCCCGACGCTGGCCTGGGTGAGGACCTCCTCGGTGGTCAGCGGCGGAATCTCGCTGACCGATCCGACCAAGGTGGTCTTGCCGGTGCCGAAGCCACCGGCCACGACGACCTTGACCGATTTGCGATCCACGTCTATCAGTCCCTCTTGTCTAAAGTCTCTCGAGACCGGCGAGAACCGTCTCCAGCAGCCGGCGATCCGCGATCTTCCGCTGAGCGGGAGCTCCGATGCCCAGGAACCCCTGCTCGAGGAGGACGTCGACCATCACCTTCGTGATGGTGAGCGGACGGTGCAGGTAGGCGCCGATCTCGGCGATGGAGATCCAGCCGGAGCACCGGTTCATGATCTCCCTGTACTCCTGCTCCAACCGTGAGGTGTCGGCCGGTAGGGCGATTACCTGAGTCGCCAGGTCCAGGTTGGTGTTCCGTGGAGTCGTGCGTCCGTTGACGAGGATGTACAGCGGCACGAGCCGCCCGGCCTCGCCGTCGTCGTCGCCGTCCCAGATGTCATACGTCATGGCCTGTGCCAGGTTGGCCGTTGGGCGCCAGTGCGACGGCGCGCACCTTGGTACCGAGGTACTCGCCGATCCGGGTGACCAGGCGGCTCATCTCGTACGCGACCATCCCCATGTCGACGGACGGCTCGCAGAGTACGGCCAGCCGGGCGTTCGGCCCGGCGGCGGCGACGAACAGGGTCTGGCCGCGGTACTCGATGATCACCTGTTGAACCGGGCCGCTGTCGAAGCGCCGGCCCATCCCGGCCGCGACGCTGTGCAGCGAGGAGGCGCCGGCCGACAGGAGTTCCGCGGCGTCCTGCGGCAGTGAGGTGGATTTCTGCACGATCAGTCCGTCGGTGGACAGGACGACCGCGTAGACGACACCGGGCAGCTCGACAAGGTCGTCCAACATCCAGGTCAGGTCGTTATGCGACGTCGAGTTGGTCATGCTTTCCCGCCTTGATCAGCTCTGGTTGCTTCGTCGTTGCCCGCTGCCCGACCAGCGGCCCAAGCCTGTTGATACTGCGTGAACCGGTTCCGGGCCTCCTCTGGAGACCGAGCGGGTTCCGCCGGTGCCGTCGCGCCGGCACCGGGCAGGCTGTCGTCGCGCAGTTCGGGAACGAGGTGCTGTTGGGGTTGCCGGTGCGGCAG
>NZ_JADPUN010000047.1 GCF_015690345.1 Plantactinospora alkalitolerans
CAGGGCCCCGCTCGGGCTGTCCCGCCGCCCCCGCGACCTGGCCACCCAGCAGGCGGCGGCCAGCGTCGGGCAGGGACTGCTGATCGGGCGCTACTCGGCCGGTCTCGCCCGGCACGGCCGTACGGTCGGCCAGGTCCTGCTGACCGTCGACGACGTCACCCGGCGGGCGCACTACCGCAACGCCTACCGCACCCTGCGCAAACTGCTCGACCTCGGCGCGGTGCCGATCGTCAACGAGAACGACACGGTGGCCACCGACGAGATCCGGTTCGGTGACAACGACCGGCTGGCGGCGCTGGTGGCCGCGCTGGTCCACGCCGACCTGCTGGTGCTGCTCTCCGACGTCGACGCGCTCTACACCGGCGATCCGGCCCGGCCCGGCACGGTACGGATCGAGGAGGTCCGCGACGAGCAGGACCTCGCCGACGTCGCGATCGGCCGGGCCGGCCGGGCCGGGGTCGGCACCGGGGGCATGGTCACCAAGGTCGAGGCGGCCCGGATCGCGACCGGATTCGGCATCCCGGTGGTGCTGACCTCCGCATCGCTGGCTCCGGAGGCGCTCGCCGGTGCGGATGTCGGCACCCTCTTCCACCGGGTCCGGCAGCGGCCGACCGCCCGGCTGTTCTGGCTCGCCCACGCCACCTCGCCCCGGGGTCGGCTGCATCTCGACCCGGGAGCGGTCCAGGCGGTGGTGGGTCGGCGGAAGTCGCTGCTACCCGCCGGAATCACCGCCGTGGACGGCACCTTCACCGCCGGGGACCCGGTCGACCTGGTGGACGCGGCCGGTGCCGCGGTGGCCCGAGGGCTGGTCAACTACGACGCGGTGGAGTTGCCCAGCCTGCTCGGCCGGTCCACATCGGAACTCGCCGCCGCGCTCGGCCCGGCGTACGAGCGCGAGGTCGTGCACCGCGACGACCTGGTACTCCTCTGACCCACCGGGCCGGCCCCGCCGTCGAGGTCAGCCCCGACGTTCGGGCCAGCCCCGACGTTCAGGCCGTGGCCCGCTGTCCGGCGCCGATCCGGGGGAAGGGTTGGGTGGAGAAGACCACCTCCACCGTCACCTCGAAGTACTCGGCGATGCGCAGCGCCAGGTGCAGGCTGGGGTTGTACTCGCCCCGCTCCAGGTAGCCGATCGTCTGGTAGTGCACCCCGAGCGCGTCGGCGAGGTCACGGCGCGAGATCCCCCGTTCCGCCCGCAGTACCGCGATCCGGTTGTAGATCGCCTCACTCATCAGTTGATCCTCTGCAACGCCTTCTCCTTGCGGGCCGCCACGGTCGACCCGGACTCCCGGCGGGCCATCCGGCGCAACACGATCGGCGCCACCACCACACCCAGCACGGCCCAGGCACCGAGTGCGCCGAACGTCTCCAGATGCCGCCAGGACCCGCCTAGCTCCACCGCCGCCAGTTCGTCGGGCAACAGCGCCGAGCGCATTCCCAGGCCGAGCCAGTAGACCGGGAACGCCTGGCCGATCCACTGCAACCAGACCGGGAAATTGGTGATCGGATAGAAGATCCCCGAGGTGGCGACGAGGCCCATGATGGGCAGCATGATCACCCCGACGTTGCGCGGGTTGGCGAACAGCGAGCCGAAGATGGCGCCGAGCGGCAGGCAGGCGACCAGGCCCAGGACCAGCACCCAGAGCAGGGTCAGCCAGGCTTCGGGGCCGGCGGGCGCCACGCCGTCCACCAGGAACACCCCCGGGATCACCAGGATCGCGGAGCCGATCAGGCTCATCCCGGCCACCTGGACCACCTTGCCGACCAGATAGCCGAGCATGCCGTTCGGGACCGCCTTGGCCCGCAGCAGGGTGCCGTCCTCGCGCTCGACGGTGAGGGTCATCATCATCGTCACCAGCGCGCCGAAGGCCAGCCCTCCGCCGAGCACGCTCGGCAGCGTACGGGCGCCGAGCGAGAAGTTCGTGCCGGGAACCGTGGCGTCCCGCATGAAGAACATGACCACCAGGAAGGCGAAGTTCGGGAAGAAGTAGTTCCACAGGTCCTGCACGTTGGTCAGGCTCTGCCGCACCTCGATCCCACCGCGCGCCACGCCGGCTCGGACCGCCACCAGGGTCGGATTCACCGGTTCGCCCCCTCGAACTCGCGGAGCGCGGTGGCGCCCCGGCCGGACTCGAACTCGCGCACCAGCGCCATGTAGGTGTCCTCCAGAGTGGCCCGCCGGACCTCCAGGTCGGTGATGCCGTCGCCGTGCTGCTGGAACAACTCCCGGACGTAGCGGGTGGCGTCGGTGGTGGCGTGCACGAAACGCTCGCCGCCCTGGCTCCACTTCACCTCGGCCTCCGAGGACATCCGCCGGGCCAACTGCTCGGCCGACCCGTCGGCGATGATCGACCCGCCGGCCAGGATCAGGATCCGGTCGGCGAGTTTCTCCGCCTCGTCCAGGTCGTGGGTGGTCAGCAGGATCGTGGTCTGCTCCAGGTCGGACAGGCGGTGCACGAGGTCGTGGAACTCGCGGCGGGCCTCCGGGTCGAATCCCGCCGTCGGCTCGTCGAGGAACAGCAGTTCGGGCCGCCCGACGATGCCGATCGCGACGTCCAGCCGCCGCCGCTGCCCACCGGAGAGCCGGCCGACCCGCTTGTGCGCGTGCGGCGTCAACCCGACCACGTCCACCAGCTCGTCGATGTCCCACGGCCGCCGGACCTGGTCGGTCGAGTACGGCAGGTAGTAGGAGCCGAGGTGGCCGAGCAGTTCGCGTACCCGCCACTTGGAATGGTCCCGCCAGGACTGGAGCACCACGCCCAGCCGTGCCCGCCACCGCTCGTCACCGTGGGCCGGGTCCACGCCCAGCACGGTCACCTCGCCGGCCGAGCGCATCCGGAACCCCTCCAGGATCTCGATCGTCGTGGTCTTGCCCGCGCCGTTCGGTCCCAGCAGCGTCAGCACCTCACCGGGGCGGGCGGTGAAGGTCACCCCGGTCAGCACGTCCGTGCTGCCGTACCGCATCCGCAGGTCCCGCACGTCCAGCACCGGCTGCTCCGGCAACACTCCGGCCGGCTCGGGTGTCCGTTCCGGCTGCCCGACGATGGTCATAGAGCTACACCTCCCCGTCTAACTCCTACGCGAGGAGATAGTACATCTACTACATCCTGTATCGGCAAGTGATAACCGCTCAGTGTCCGGAGAAGGACGATCCGCCGGGAAAACGCGTCGCGGGGCAGCTCCAGGGGGAGCTGCCCCGCGATCAGGCGTTGCGGACGACTGTCGGGGTGGACCTCAGTAGGCGGGCAGGGACGGATCGATCTGCTTGATCCAGGAGAGCACCCCACCCTGGACGTGCACCGCGTCCCGGAACCCGGCGGCCTTCACCGCGGCCAGCGCCTCGGCCGACCGTACGCCCGACTTGCAGTGCAGCACGATCTGCTTGTCCTGCGGCAGCGTGGCCAGGGCCGCGCCGGACAGGATGTCGCCCTTCGGGATCAGCGTGGCACCGGGGATCCGGACGATCTCGTACTCCGCCGGCTCCCGGACGTCGACCAGGAAGATGTCCTTGCCGGCGTCCTGCCATTCCTTCAGCTCCCGGGCGGTGATGGTGGCGTCCGCCACCGCCTCCTCCGCCTCCGGCGAGACCGCGCCGCAGAAGTCCTCGTAGTCCTCCAGCAGGTCGGTCACGGTCGGGTTCTCCCCGCACAGCGCACAGGCCGGATCCTTACGGACCTTGATCTTCCGGTACGACATCTCCAGTGCGTCGTACACCATCAGCCGCCCGACCAGCGGGTCACCGATCCCGGTGAGCAGCTTGATCGCCTCGGTCACCTGGATCGCGCCGATCGACGCGCAGAGCACCCCGAGCACCCCGCCCTCGGCGCAGGACGGCACCATCCCGGGCGGCGGCGGCTCCGGGTAGAGGCAGCGGTAGCAGGGACCGTGCTCGGCCCAGAACACCGACGCCTGCCCGTCGAAGCGGTAGATCGACCCCCAGACGTACGGCTTGCCGAGCAGCACCGCCGCGTCGTTGACCATGTACCGGGTGGCGAAGTTGTCCGTCCCGTCGACGATCAGGTCGTACTGGCTGAAGATCTCCTTGACGTTGTCCCGGTCCAGGGCGGTGTTGTGGATCTCCACCTGAACCAGCGGGTTGATCTCCCGGATGGTGGCCGCCGCGGACTCGGCCTTCGGCCGGCCGACGTCCGACTGGCCGTGGATGATCTGCCGTTGCAGGTTGGACTCGTCGACGGTGTCGAAGTCGATGATGCCGAGCGTCCCGACTCCGGCCGCGGCCAGGTACATCAGCGCGGGCGAGCCGAGGCCGCCGGCCCCGACACAGAGCACCCGGGCATTCTTCAGCCGCTTCTGCCCCTCGACCCCGACGTCCGGGATGATCAGGTGGCGCGAGTAGCGGCGGATCTCGTCAACGGTCAGCTCGGCGGCGGGTTCGACGAGCGGGGGCAGTGACACGGTGGACTCCCCGGTTCCGATCGTCGCTCAGCGGGCGGCTGAGCGCATCGACAGTGGCATGTCGGGCCATTGTCGCTCGCCGGAGGTGAAATCGACCATGAGGTGGAACACCTGCCCGAAATCCGGGAGCGGGAATAAGTCGACCGGCGGTGCGGCACCGGTTCCCGGCGGACTTCCGGCTCACAGCGACGGGCCGGCGTGCCGCTTCCCCCGCAGGTACGGCCACGGGTTCGCCACGCAACCTCGCAGGAAGAGCGTCTGCTGCATCATCACCGGCGCGGCGCGTCCGGTACGCGGGCACTGCTCGTGCCCGTGCCCCAACTCGTGTCCCACCTCGTGGTTGACGACGTAGGTCCGGTACAGCTCCAGCGGCACCTTGGCGGAGACGAAGTGCGGGACGGAGAGCCGCCAGCGGTCGAGGTTGAGGATCACTCGCCCGGTGCCCCGGCAGGAGGTGTACGGCCTGCCGTTGATCTGGATGTTCACCCCGGACGCGGCGCACATCTTCTTGGCCGTACCGGCGGTGGCGAGATAGATCGTGAAGTCGTGTCCGGCGCCGTCGGGGACCCGCTGCAACCGCAGCCGCCCGCTGCCGATCCAACTGCGCGGGTCGGCCAGCGAGGCGTCCACCTTCGCGGCGAACTCCCCGATGTCCTCGTTGGCACCCCGCTCCATCGCCACCCGGTACCGGCGCAGGGTTCCGGCCCGGCCGAGCACCTCACCCCGACCGCTCGCGTAGGTGAACCTGCCCGACCCCTTCGACGGCACCGGACCACCCAGCCGCAGGACCGGTGGCGGCGGTACGACGAGGGTGGGAGTGGGAGTGGGCGTGGGCGTCGGGGGAACGATGCCGGCCGGAGTGGTCGGCCCGGCGGATGGGGCCGAGGTCGGCGCTCCCTCGGCGGCCGAGCGGTCGGCCGGCGGCACCAGTAACGCGACGACCGCGATCGCGACGGCCACGCACAGCAGAGACGCCACGAGCAGGTGACCGCGTCGGGGACGGCGCCGGGAGCCCCGTCGTCCCGACCCCGCCGCACCGCGTGGCGGGGCGGAGCCGGATGCCGGAGGCTCGGGCCGAGCGTTGATCCACACGCCTACTTAGTACGCCAGGCCCGCCAGTTTTGTTGCATCCTTGGGAACATCGGACCGTCCCGGAAGCGCTCCCGCGCTCACCGGCGGCACGAGCCTCCCACCTGGTGGCCGCGCCTACCCAGCAGCCGGGACGGGGCCACCGGCAACCGGGACGGGGGCAGCAGCCGGCACGGGGCCAGCAGCCGGCAGGGGGGCCGGCTCGGCCAGGACGGGGGCCGTCTCGGCCAGCAGCGCGGCCGCCGCCCGGGCCACCGTCCGGGGCACCTCCATCTGCGGCACGTGCCCGACGCCGTCCAGCACCAACAGCCGGCTGTCCGGGATCAGCCGAGCCACCTGGGCCGGCACCCGGACGTCGACCAGCCGGTCCTGCGTACCGCCGATGACCAGGGTCGGCGCGGTGATCAGACCGGCGATCCGCCACAGCGAACCGGCACCGGGCAGGTACGCCCGGACGAAACTGCCGACCAGCCCGCGCAGCGTACGCAGGTAGGCCGAGGCGTAGTGCTCGGCGGTGTACCGGATCCGGATCTCGTCGATCGCCTCCTGGCGCCGCTGGTCACAGATCCGCCGCGTGTCGGCCACGCAGGCCTCCATCACCTGGCGGGCCATCTCCTCCGGCGGCAACTGGGTCAGCCAACGCGAGGCGAACCGTTCCGCCCCGGGCACCGCCAGCAGCGGCACCATCCGACCCTGCAACGACCGCCGGGGATCGAGGAAGGGCATCGCCGGCGAGATCAGGGTGAGCGTGCGTACGAGATCGGGACGCAGGCCGGCCACCCGTACCGAGACGGCTCCGCCGAGCGAGTTCCCGAACAGGTGCACCGGACCCCGGCCGGAATGTTCGATGTACCGGATGACCCGGTCGGCGAGGGCCGGAATGGTGTACCGGCGACCCGGATCACTTCGGCCGAATCCGGGCAGATCGATCGACTGGCCGTCCAGGCGGTCGGCGAGCAGGCCGGCGAGATCCGTCCAGTTCTGCGCCGAGCCGCCGAGTCCGTGGACGTACAGCGCCGGCTCGGCGCCCGGCCTGGTCGCCGGGGTGTCCCGGACGTACGTGACGGAGCCGTCGATCCGTACGGCCCGGCCGGGCCACGGCGGTGGCATCTCGTCCCGGGCGATCGACTCGTCCGCCTCCAACAGCGCACGCTTCATGAATCAAGTGTGCCGGGGCCAGAACGATCGTGCCGACCGCTGCGGAGGGCGCCGACCGCGAGGGCACCGGGCGGAGACGCCGGCGTGCGCGTCTCCTCCCTGGTCGTCACGATTGCGCTGCCGGTTCCACGCGCTCCGTGGCCGCGTTCAGGTGAGCAACGCCTCAAGCCGACGGTTCACCGCGGCCAGGGTGGCGCGGACCACCGCCTGCCGCGGGTCACCGGCGACCAGCGCCGATCCGGCGAGTTGCTCGACCCAGCCGTCGCAGACCAGCAGGACCACCACGGTGGCCACCTCACAACTGCCGAACGGCACCACCGCGGCGTGCTCCACGAAGCACCGGCCCCGTTCGGTCACCCGGGTCGAGGCGCTCAGAAGTTCGTCGACCGCCGCCGCCGCCGCGACCGCGCAGAGGCGCAGGACGTACCCGTCTACCGCCGGGCCGGTGGCCAGCCCGGTCGCCGGATGTTCCCCGGCGGCGAGCCGGACCTCGACGGTGGCGTCCAGGCCGAACGTGCTCACCTGCACGTGGTCGATGATCACGCGGGGCCCCGGCGGTGATCCCGGGTTGAGCGGCCGGGACGGCGCCGTCTCGGTCGTCGTCACCTGACTGCCGGAGTACGAGGTGCCGGCCGTACCGGGGCTGACTCCGGGCGTACCGGCCGGTGCCCCGCGGAGGGCTTCGGCGGGTGACCCCGGCGGCTGCTCCCCGACGACGGCCCGCCCCCGGTGGCTCGGTGCCTGCCGGCGTCGACGGGGCTCCTCGGTCGACGGCTCGGTATGAGGGGCCGGTGCCGCCTCCCGGGGCCCGGCCGGGAACTGCCCCGCCGGTCCCGATCCGTAGGTGGCCGTGGGGGCGCCGGACGGCGGTGCGCCGAAGCCGGGCGGACCCGCGGCAGGTGGGCCGGGCAGATTCTGTGGTGCGGCGGCCAGCCCCATCCGCTCCTGGAGCAGCCGTGCCACCTGGCGACTCACCTCGGCGGGGTCGGCACCGTCGGAGAGGTCCAGCCGCAGGCTGTGCGCGCCCGCCGGAGTGGTACGCAACGAGGCGTCCCGTACCCCGGCCACCCCCCGCACCGCGGCGAGGATCGCGTTGACGTCGAAACCGTCCGGTCGCTCGTGCAGTTGTGCCGCTCCATCCTCCCGACGCAGGTGGGTTGCGATTCGGGCGAGTTCCGGCGTCTCGGCGGGCGGCTCCGCGGCGGGCGGCTCCGGCACGGTCGGTACGTCCGGCTCGGCGGGCACCCGTTGCGGCAGCACGTCGAGGCTGGAGTCCGCTGGCCGGGACGCGGGTTCCGCCGGTGCCGGCTCCGGATACCGGTACGCCGGCTCCGGCTGGGTCGGCGCCGTCGGCAACGCCAGGGCTTCCCGGCGGGGTGGATAGGCGGCCGATCGGGTGCTGCCCGGATAGCCCGGCGACTCCGAGGCCGGGGACGGCCTGACCGGCCCCGGTCCGGCCGGATAGCCCGGCGGCTCCGCGTCGGGTGCAAGCCCGGCACCACCGAATCCAGCCGAGTAGCTCGACGGCTCCGCGCCGGGTGGGAGCCCGGCACCACCGAACCCGGCCGAGTAGCTCGACGGCTCCGCGCCGGGCGGAAGCCCGGCACCACCGAACCCGGCCGAATAACTCGACGGCTCCGCAGCCGGCGGCGCGGCCGGCGCCGAGGGCGCCATCCCGCCCGGTCCCGACGGATAGCCCGGCGGGTCGGCAGCCGGTCCGTGCCCGGCGCTGCCCTGCTCGGCACCACCGTGGCCGACGCTGCCGTGGCCGACGCTGCCGTGCGCGGGCGGGTAGCCCGAGGACTCGCCGCCGGACGGGATTCCGGCACCACCGTGGGCGGACGGATAACCCGACGCGCCCGCATCCGACGGCGACGGCGCCGCCCCGGTCGGCCCCGACGGAAAGCCCGACGGTTCCCTGCCGGGGGGGAGCCCGGCTCCGGAAGATCCCGGTGGATAACTCGCCGGATCGACGTTCGGACCGCCGGCAGCCAGCCCGCCCGGCCCAGGTAGATAACCCGGCGACGACGGGCTGGGCGCGGCCGCCAACCCACCGGGTCCTGGCAGATAACCGGCCGACTCCGCACCAGAGGTACCGGAGAACCCGCCCGGCCCCGGTAGGTAACCCGGGGACTCCGGGCCCGGCGGGGTTGTCAGGGCGGCGGGCCCGACAGGGCCGCCGAAGTCGTTCGTCCCGGCCTGCTGGGACGACGCCTCCGGGGTCGCCGCCGGCACGCCTCGGGCGACAGCCGGGCCGCCGGAATAGCCGGGCCCGTTGAACACCTGGGGATAGCCGTCCTGGAATCCGGACGCCCTGGCAGCCTGCGGCGGCTGCTCGGGCGCCCGCTGTGCCGCTTGATCGGCCCAATTCGACGGCGACCAGTGCTCGCGCTCCCGGGGCGCCTCCGCGTCCCGGCCCTGCTCGGGCTCTGGGACGGGCTCCGCGCGGTGGGACCGCTCGCCGTCCCGCAGGCCCTGCTGGTCGGCGACAGCCCCACCGGAGGCCCAGGGCGGGGCCCAGCCGGGCGACCAGGTCCCGGCATCTCCGCTCCGCGCGTCGGCGGGGGCGGCCGGCGGTGCCGCACGCTCGTCCTGCTGGGCGTCGCGCCAGCCTCGAACCGGCGATCCGCCCTGGTCGGCGACGGGAACGTGGTTCGGAACCTGGTCGGGCTGACGGGGAACCGCCGGCATCAGCGCGGTCCGCTCGGTCACCGGTCGGTCGTAGTGAGGGCGCTCGAAGTCCGCCGGCACCAGGTACTCCGATGCAGGGTTGGCCGGGGCGACCGGGCCCGCTGCCGGCGGGCCGGACACCGAAGCCGGTGGACCCGACACCGCGGCCGAGAACGGACCGGACATCGCCGCCGGCGGGCCCGACACCGCTGCCGGCGGTGAGGAGAAGGACGCGGGGAAGGGGGCGGAGAAACTGGCCGGCGGCGCGGATACCGCTGCCGGCGGCGCCGAGAAACTGGCCGGCGGACCAGAGGTCGGCACCGGCTGGCCGGGCTGGCTCGGCTCTCGCCACGGCGGCGGTTGAGCGAACTGTCCGGCGCCACGCTCCTGGTCACCGAAGGCGTGTCGTGCCGGTCCGGCAGCGTCCACCTCGTCGTAGTGGGGCTGCGACAGCGGATGCCCCGGATGGTCCGGTCCCGGACCGCTCGCCGGGTCCGGCCCGGGTGCCCGCCGTTCGGCCGGCTCGGCGACGTCCGCCTCGTACGGATAGGCCGCCTCGTCGGGCACCGCCCGCCCGCCGGTCCACCCGCGCTCGGTCTCCTGCGCCTCACCCAGGTGTACGCCGTTGACAGGTTGCCGGACTTCGCGGATCGGAATGCCGGGCGACACCGGTAGCGGCCGGGGAACGTACTGCGCGGAACGGTCACCCCACCCGTGCGACACCACCGGCTCAGCCGGCTGATGCCACTGCCGCCCGTTCGAATCGACGCCGATCTCAGCACCGGACCAGCCCGCGTCGGCCGCCCAGCCATTGGCCGAGCGGGCCGAATCACCCTGCGGACCTGCCCCGTTGGCGTGCTCTCCCGGTGTGGGGGCTCCGGGTTGCCCTGTTTCGTCCACCGTGCGCTCCTTGGTCGCCCCCGCTGAGGCTACCGTGTGGTGGCAGTGCCGATAAGTTACAGCGGCGGGCTAATTCGGCAGTCGAGTCATGTACCCCCCGCCGGTTCGTGAATGCGTCGGTGGCGTGCGAGGTGAAGCGGAGGTGACCATGACCCAGGTGGGAAACGGCGCGCAGACAGCCGGCCGACCAACTCGTCTGCCGCGCTCGGCACGGCGTAAGCAACTTCTCGCGGCGGCCCAGGAGGTGTTCGTCGCCCAGGGGTACCACTCGGCCGCGATGGACGACATCGCCGAGCGCGCCGGGGTGTCGAAGCCCGTCCTCTACCAGCACTTTCCCGGAAAACTGGAGCTCTATCTGGCGTTGCTGGACACCCACTGCGACGCGATCGTGGCGAAGGTCCAGGAAGCCATGGCGGCGACCAGCGACAACAAGGAACGGGTCAGCGGGGCCGTTCGGGCCTACTTCGACTTCGTCGACCACGAGAGTGGGGCGTTCCGGCTGGTCTTCGAGTCGGACCTGCGCAACGAGCCGGCCGTACGCGAACGGGTCGAGCGGGTGGAGCAGGGCTGCATCGCGGCGATCACCGACACCATCATCTCGGACACCGGGGTGAGCCGGTCGCGTGCCGAACTCCTCGCCTCCGGACTGGTCGGCGCGGCCGAGACGGCGGCCCAGTTCTGGTTGGCCGGTGGCCGGAAGGTGCCGAAGGCCGAAGCGGAGGCGCTGCTCACCGGCCTGTCCTGGCGGGGAATCGCGAGCTTTCCACTACAGGGCGAGTCGGCCTGACGGTTACCCCCGCCAATCGGATAGCCTTGCCGACGGCGGATCTTTCGCCCCGAATGAGGAGGCCCCGTGGAGGTCAAGATCGGCGTGCAGTACGCGCCGCGCGAGCTGGTCCTGGAGAGCGCGCAGACGCCGGCCGAGATCGAGCAGATCGTGACGGACGCCCTCACCAACAACGGCACCCTGTCGCTGACGGACGAGAAGGGCCGGCGGGTCATCGTGCCCGTCAACAAGGTGGCCTACGTCGAGATCGCCGAGGCGTCGCCCCGGGCGGTCGGGTTCGTCTCCCGCTGATCCCTCCCCGCCACGGCGGGGTTGGTGCCGAAGGCCAACCGGCCTCCAAGGCCGGTTGGGACGTCGCGGGTCGGTTGACGTCGAAGGCCGGTTGGGACGTCGAGGGCCGGTTGGCCTCGAAGGTCGGTTGGGACGTCGAGGGCCGGTTGGCCTCGAAGGTCGGTTGGGACGTCGAGGGCCGGTTGGCCTCGAAGGTCAGTTGTTCAGCCCCACCGCGGACATCCGGACGGTGTGCGCGGCGGTGATCCGCTTGAACAGGACCTGCACCCCGGCCTGGTCGTCGAAACCGCTGGCGATCAGGGTCGTCAGCGTCATCCGCTCGGTGGCGATCCGTCCGGCCTGGGACAAACCCTCCCCGACCAGTCGGCGTGCCCACATCGACAGTCGGTTCGCGACCTTCGGGTCGGCCGCGATGGCAAGTCGGATTTCCTGACCGGCGAACTCGTCGTACCGGGAGTCGTGCAGGACGTCGAGCACGAGTTGCCGGTCGGGTTCGGCGAGGAGGGCCGCCATCTCCCGGAAGAAGTCGTCCGCGACACCGTCGCCGACGTACGCCTTGGTCAGCGCCTCCAGCCAGTCCTTGGGCTCGGTCGAGTCGTGGTACGACCCCAGGGCCGGCACGAACGGGGACATCGCCTCGCCGGGTACCACGCCGAGTTCGGTGAGCCGATCGGCGAGCCGCCGGTAGTTCGCGATCTCCACGGCCGCCATCTCGCTCAACATGGCACGTCGGGCCAGGTCAGGCGCCAACCGGGCGTCCGCGGCCATCCGGTCGAAGGCGACCAGTTCGCCGTAGGCGACCAGGCCGAGCAGGTCCACGACGGCTGCCGAAGCCGTCGGATCTACGGGCTCGGCGACAACCGGGACAGCGGGAACGGATGCGGCGGAAGCGGCCCGGGCGGGCTCTGCGGGGGCGGACACGCCCGCAGGTTACCGCCCGGCGACACCGGCCGGGCCCCCTACGTGGGGAGACGGACGGATTCCGAACGGTGGTGGCCCGGCGCTCCGGTAACGGGCATCCGGGACAGATCGCCGGCCCCGACCGGGTGTAACGGATGTCACACCGACCCACCCCCGTGGACGGCGAGGCCGACCGACCCGAGACGACATTTACCCGGCTCAGGTAACATGGATCAGTTGCCGCAGGCGGCAGAGATCCACGGGTCCTGTCGGTTCCCGGAAATTCTGCTCCGCGGCGCGCGTGCGGCCCGGTCTTTCTCGGCGGTTCAGCCGTCAACCGTGTGGCCCGCGCCATACCGACATCGCGCCCTTCGGACGAACGGGGCGCACCACGAGAGGGCACCCCCACAACCACATGAGCGATCACATCGAAGAGGTCATGGCCGGCGAGGCGCTAACCGCCGACGCCCCAGTCCGCCCCGAGGCTCCCACGTTCGCGGAACTCGGAGCACGTGAGGAAACGGTCGCCGCACTCGCTGCGGTCGGCATCACCCGGGCCTTCGCCATCCAGGAGTACGCGCTGCCGATCGGCCTGCGCGGCACCGACCTGATCGGCCAGGCTCCCACCGGCACCGGCAAGACCCTCGGTTTCGGCGTACCGCTGCTGGACCGGGTCTTCGCGCCCGGCGAGGGCAGCGACGGCGTGCCGCAGGCACTCGTCGTCGTACCGACCCGCGAACTCGGCCTACAGGTCGCGAAGGATCTCGCCGCGGCCGGCAAGACCCGGAACGTACGGGTGCTGCCGATCTACGGCGGTGTCGCGTACGAGCCGCAGGTCGACGCGCTCCGCAAGGGCGTCGAGATCCTGGTCGGTACGCCCGGCCGGTTGCTGGACCTGGCCAAGCAGAAGCACCTCCGACTGGACCGGGTGCACGCGCTGGTCCTCGACGAGGCGGACCGGATGCTCGACCTGGGCTTCCTCGACGACGTCGAGAAGATCCTGGCGATGCTGCCGGAGGACCGGCAGACGATGCTCTTCTCGGCCACCATGCCGGATCCCATCGTCGCGCTGTCCCGGCGTTTCCTGCGCCAGCCGGTGACCATCCACGCCGGGCACACCGCCGAGACCGGACCGTCCCCGCAGACCGAGCAACTGGTCTACCGCACCCACTCGATGAACAAGATCGAGATCGTCGCCAGGATCATGCAGGCCCAGGGACGTGGCCTGACCATGATCTTCACCCGTACCAAGCGGGCCGCCGACCGGGTTGCCGAGGACCTCGACTTCCGCGGGTTCGCGGTCGCGGCCGTACACGGTGACCTGGGTCAGGGCGCCCGGGAGCGGGCACTGCGGGCGTTCCGGGCCGGGAAGATCGACGTACTGGTCGCCACCGACGTGGCGGCGCGCGGGCTCGACGTCACAGGTGTCACCCACGTCATCAACTACGACTGTCCCGAGGACCAGGACACTTACACGCACCGGATCGGCCGTACCGGTCGGGCCGGCGCGACGGGTGTCGCGGTGACCTTCGTCGACTGGGACGACATGCCCCGTTGGCGGATCATCGACAAGACCCTCGGGCTGGAGATGCCGGAACCGCCGGAGACGTACCACACCTCGGCCCATCTCTACACGGACCTCGACATCCCGACCGACGTCGCCGGCACGCTGCCGTCCGCCGAGCGGACCCGGGCCGGGCTCTCCGCCGAGGTCGAGGAGGACCTCGGTGGCGGCCGGTCCAGGGGTACGGCCGGTCGTCGTGGCCCGGGTCGCGGCGACGGTGCGGCGCGGTCCCGCGACCGGCGTGGTGGCAGCAGCCGGAGTACCAGCCCGCCCGAGCCGGTCGGACCCGAAGCCGAGGTCACCGGTTCGGACGAGCCGCGACGGCGGCAGCGCCGCCGGCGTCGGGCCGGCGAGGTCGTCGCCGAGACGGCCGGAACGCCCGAGACCGTGGAGGCCGGAGTCGGTCTGGCAACCGAGACCACCGACGGCACCGCTGGTGGCGCACCGACGGTGGTCGACGGGGATGCGGCCGTCAACAAGCCGCGTCGGCGGCGTCGGCGGCGGGGAACCGGTTCCGCCGGCGAGCAGTCGACCGACAACTGAGCACCGCGCGCCGAGCCAGGTGGTCGGGTTCCGACCCGGCCACCAGTACCTGCCGGAAGCGCCCGGCACCGGGCGCCTCCGCTGACTCCGGCAGCCGGCGACCAGGCCGGGGAAGACCGGCGGAGAATGGAAAAATGCCGCAGCATCTCGACGTGGCGCTCGCCGAAGTACGGGCGCTGCTGCTCGACCCGGAACTGACCCGCGCCGTCGCCGCCGGGCGACGACGGGGCGAACCACCCACGGTGGTACGCGCCGAACTCCGCCCGGTGGCCCTCAAGTCCGGCTCCCGGTTGCAGATCGTCACCGACGACGGTGCCCGTCCGTACACCCGGAACGTCGAACCCGGACCCGAGGCGCACGCCGCGGTGGACGCGCTGCTGGCCGAACCGTTCGGCAACTGGCACGTCGAGACGGCGACGGCGACCCTGCAACTCCGGGTCACCAAGCGGGGCGAGGCACAGGTGCACCGGGTCGCCGCACAACGCGGAGCGGATCCGGCCGGCTCGCACGACCGCGCCAAGGAGCACCTCCTCGATCCCGGCGATCCGCTGTTCACGGCGATCGGCGGCAGCGCCGCCAAGCGACGTCAGGTCGACGCGTTCCTGCGCACCCTGGCGGCGACCCTGCCCGACGATCTGACCGGCCCGCTGCGGGTGGTCGACCTCGGCTGTGGCAACGCGTACCTGACCTTCGCGGCGTACCGCTACCTGTCCGGTCGGGGCATCGACGTCGAACTGGTCGGCGTGGACGTACGCGAGGACCAGCGCCAGCGCAACACCGCGCTCGCCCACGAACTCGGCTGCGCCGAGCAGGTCCGTTTCGTGGCCGGCACGATCGGAGACGCGGCGGTGGAACCCCCGCCCGATCTCGTCCTGGCCCTGCACGCGTGCGACACCGCGACCGACGAGGCTCTCGCCCGGGCGGTGGGCTGGCGGGCACGCTGGGTGCTGGCCGCCCCGTGCTGCCACCACGACCTCGCCGCGCAGCTGCGGAGCCATCCGGCCCCCGGCCCGTACGACCCGCTGGTCCGGCAGGGCATCCTGCGGGAACGCTTCGCCGACGTGCTCACCGATGCCCTCCGGGCGGCGCTGCTGCGCCTGCACGGCTACCGGGTCGAGGTGGTCGAATTCGTCGACTCGCAGCACACGCCGCGCAATCTGCTGCTGCGCGCCCGGTACACCGGAGCCGGGCCGACCGGCCCGCAACGGGACGAGTACCGGGCACTCGTCGGCGAGTGGCAGCTCACCCCCCGGCTCCAGACCCTGCTGGACCGGCAGGCCCGGTCCGGGTAGTCCGGCCCGAGCCCGGACCCGGGCCGGCGCTGGAACCGGGACCGGCGCCGCGACCGGGGCGGGGACGAGGCGAGGCGAGGCGAGGCCGCTGCCGATATCGGCGTGGTCGGCCGGTGACCGGATGCGATATCTGGCCAAGGGTACCGATGGGATGGTCGGTCAGTCGGATTTCTCCACCACAGGCTCGGACTAGTCTCAAAACGACCATCCGAGGTCTGGCGAAAGGGATTTCCGCTGAGCATCGGTGCTGCACAAGACTCGCCGCAGGCAGCGTTCGCCCGCTTCGTGCGGCGTGCCATCGACGACGCCAAGAGCGAGCACGGCTGGACGGTCAGCGACGTGGCCGCCCAGACCGGAGTCGGCCGCTCGACCGTCTTCCGCTGGCTCGCCGGCGACTGGCAGGACTACCCGGAGCTGGCCAAGGTACGCGGATTCTGCTCCGCCCTCGACGTTCCGGTCGGTGCGGCGTTCCGGGCGCTCGGCCTGCCCGACGGCGAGCCGACCAGCCTCACCCGGCGGGACCGGGTCGAGCCACCGGTGGATGCCGACCTGAGGGTGATCATGACTCGGCTCACCGATCCCGCCGTGGCGCCCGAGGAGAAGAAGTTGATCCGCGACATGCTGCGCTACCTGGCCCACCGACAGGTCCGGCGAGCCGGGTAGCGGCGGCCGGCCGGGGCCATGTCCGGCGGCCAGCGGCGGGCCGGCCAGACGGTCAGGCGACGGTCAGGGTGAACTCGGCGGTGTGTACCGCCCCGGCCACCTGGAAGTCGAGGTACAGCCGATAGCGGCCCGGACTCGGCGCGGCCAGCCAGAACTTCACCGCCCCGCCCGCCAGCTCCGCCTCCGGATGGACGTGCACGTAGCCCAGGTCGCCCTCCCGCAGCGCCACCAGGTGCCCGAACGCGCCGAGGTAGGGCTCCAGCGCGGAGACAGGGTTGCCGCCGGAGAAGACCCGGAACAGCAGCGGCTGGGTGGCACCGACCTGCGGTGTGCCCTCGTAGGTGACGGTGAACCCGTCGACCGTGGCCTCCCGGGCCGCCGGCGGAAGCGGCTGCGGGGCGTACGCACCGGCCGCCACCAGGTCGACGCCGAGCGTCACCGGAACCTGCCCCGCTGTGGCGTCCAGCACCGTGAAGTCGGCGTACGCCCGCCAGACGCCCGGCGTCGGCAGGGTGAGCGGCACGCTCCAGGTCCCGTCCGGTGCCATCGTCGGGTGCAGATGCTGGTAGCCGGTGAGGTCCCGACGGACCACGATCATGTGCAGCGGCTTCTCATGCACCAAGGCGAACCCGGTGGCCGCGCGACGATCCGCGCCACGCACCTGGAACCGGAAGTCCTGACGGCGGCCGGCGGTCAGGGAGGTGCCGGTGGGCACCAGGGTGTACCCGGCGGCGCTCACCGCCAGGCCGCCCGGGTCGCCGCCGGGTCCCGGGCTGGCGGCACCGGTCGGATGCTCGTGCGGGCCCATCCCCGGCGGGTGACTGTGCCCGCCGTCGGTGCTGCTCGGCAGCGGGCCGGTGACGGGTGCCGCGCTCCCGGTGTCCAGCCTGCCGAGGCCGAAGCCGGCGAGCAGGGCCAGGACCAGGCCACCCAGGGTGAGCGCGAGTCGGACGGTACCCCGGTCCGGTACGGCGGACACCTCCGCTCCCGACGTCTCGGGAACGCCGGAGCCACCGGTCCGGTCGGCGACTCCCGCGGGCTGCTCCTGGGTCACGCCGGGCAGGTTACCTCCCGGTCAGGTGCCGCCGCACGTCCGGTCACCGACCGTATCCAACCGAGGGCTTCGATTACGGTACGCGTCCGGACAGATTCTCCCGGCAACGCGCGACCCGGACCGGGCGTCGATCGTTGAAGGGTCGTGCCGACCATCGCATTGCCACGTCGCGCCGCCGCCCTCGCCGCCGGGATGACCGTCGCGTTGGCCCTCGCTCCGACTCCGGGCCGGGCAGCTCCGGTCGCCGATCCGATCGAAAAGCAGCTCGACGCGATGGCCGAGCAGTTGGAGATCGTCGTCGAGCGGTACAACGACCTGCGCGAGGAGTTGCGCGAGACCCAGGCGAGCAGCGCGGCGATCCACGCCGAGATGGGGCCGCTGGAACGCTCGATCGAGGCGCACCGGGCCGAGGCCAGCCGATTGGCGGTGCACGCCTACCGGACCGGCGACGCCCGTTCGCTGGGCATCATGGGTACGTTGCTCAGCGCCGCGACACCGGACAACCTGGTGGACCCGCTGATCCTGCTCGACCGGCTCACCCGGGAGCAGCACCGGGTCGTCGCGCGGTTGGCCGAGTCCCACGCACGACTGGCGGCCGCCCGGCGTACCGCCGAGGCGCTGGCCGTCCGGCAGCGTGGCCAGGAGCGGCAACTCGCCGCCCGGAAGCTCTCGATCGAGACCGAGCTGGCCCGACTGTCCCACCTGCCCGATCCCTCGGCGGGCCTGCCGGACGAGGCCGCACCCCGGCTGCCCCCGCCGGGCACCGGAGCCGCCGCGAAGGCGGTGCGGTTCGCGTACGCGCAGCTCGGCAAGCGGTACCGGTGGGGCGGGTCCGGCCCCGACGGGTACGACTGCTCCGGCCTGACCTCGGCCGCGTGGGCTGCTGCCGGCGTACGGCTGCCGCACAACGCGGCCCGGCAGTGGCGAGCCGTTCCGCAGGTGAGCCGGGCCGCACGGCAGGCGGGCGATCTGGTCTTCTACTACCGCGACCTGCACCACGTCGGGATCTACATCGGCGACGACAAGATCATCCACGCGCCGCGTACCGGCACCCGGATCAGGATCGAGCGGGTCGACTACCAGCCGATCCGCGGCTACGGCCGACCCGGCTGACCCGCCTGCTCAGCCCGCCACCGCGAGCGCCAACGGCAGTACCCCGGGTGCGCCCGCCCGGCGCAGCAGCCGGGCGACCATCGTCATGGTCCAGCCCGAGTCGACCAGATCGTCGACAAGCAGCACCGGACCGGTCAGCCCGGCGAGGGCCTCCGCCAGCGGCTCCGGCACCTCGAAGGCGCCGTGCAGTGCGCGTACCCGCTGGGCGCTGTTGCCCCGCGGGCCCGAGTCGACCGGCTCTCCGGTCCGGGCTGCCACCTCGCCCAGCAGTGGCAGCCGACCGACCTCGGCGATCCGGGCGGCCAGTCCACGGACCAGCCGGGCCCGGCGGCGCGAGCCGACGGCCACCACCCCGACCGGCCGGTCCGGCCAGGGATCGTCGCCGTGCGCCCAGGCCTTCAGCACCTCGATCACGGCGGTCGCCACGTCGTCCGGCAGGGCCGCGTCCGGCGCGTCCGGGCCGGTCAGGGCGCGCAGTCGCCCGCCCCAACCGAGATCGGACAGCCGCCCGACGGCCCGCCCGGGGTACGCCTGCTCGGCGGCACCGATCTTGCCGCGCAGCGGTACGCCGACCGCCTCCAGCCCGGTCGGCCAGAGCTTCTTCGGCGGGATCTCCACTCCGGGGCGGCCGAGGAACGCCTGCGCCGCCGCGAGCGCGGGCGCGGACACCTCGGACCCGAACCGTGGAGCGTCGCAACGGTCACAGCGCCCGCAGGGGGTGGCCGCCGGATCGTCCAGGCACCGCCGGAGGAACTCCATCCGGCAGCCGTCGGTCGTCGCGTACTCCCGCATGGCCTGCTGCTCGGCGGTGCGCGCCTGCGCCACCCGGTGCAACCGGGCCGCGTCGTAGTGCCACGGCTCGCCGGTGGCCAGCCAGCCGCCCCGGACCCGGCGTACCGCGCCGTCGACGTCGAGCACCTTGAGCATCAGCTCCAGCCGGGCCCGGCGCAGGTCGACGATCGGTTCGAGGGCGGGGGTGGAGAGCGGGCGGTCCGGACGCAGCGCGCCGAGCACCGCCCGCACCTGCTCCTCCGGCGGAAAGGCCAGCGAGGCGAAGTACCGCCAGATCGCCTGGTCCTCCTGGCCGGGCAGCAGCAGCAC
>NZ_JADPUN010000324.1 GCF_015690345.1 Plantactinospora alkalitolerans
GTGCAGCGGCACGAACGCGGCGGGCACCATGTGGTCGGGCAACCAACTCCGGGCGTACGTCCGCAGCGCCGCCATCAGCGCGGCGACGTCCCGGAACGGCGCCGGCCGGTTGGCGTACCGGGCCAGGTCGGTCGGATCGGCCGAGCCGGTCGGGTCGGATCCGGCTGCCGAGCCGGTCGGGGACGGGCCGGGTCGGTAGGCCGGGCCGGAGGCTGCCGCCCCCGCACTGCTGAGGATCAGGTCGAGGCTGCCGTCGTCGGCCGTACCGGACCAGGTGACGGCGACGTCGTAGCCGAGCCGCCCGGCCAGCTCGTACACCGCTTCCGGGTCGACGGTCGCCGGATCGGGCGCCTCGGCGTCGCCGGACAGCTTCCGGTACGCGGCGAGGTCGGCGTCCAGCCGCGCGTTCGGTACCCCGGTGACCCGCAGTGCGACCGGCCGCTCCCGGTCCAGCCGCTCGACCAGCCCGGTCAGCTCGGCGTGTCCGCTCGGCCCGGCGTTCCCGCTCGGCCCGGCGTTTCCGCTCGGCCCGGCGTTTCCGCTCGGCCCGGCGTTTCCGCTCCAGGACAGCTCGACGAGGTCATCGCCGCCAGGTCCGTACGCAGTGGTGCCGTCCGCCGCGTCGGGTTCCGGTGCGGCGCCGGTCCGCAGCACCACGTCGTAGCGGTAGCGGGTCAGTTCGTTGTGGTCCCGGCCCCGTTTCACCCACAGGTCGACGTCGCCGATCGCCGGCACCACCCCGGCCAGGGCCGGGAAGAAGTCGGGGTCGAGCAGCAGTTCGCCCTCCCAGTGCAGGCTCTGCTCGACGGCGGCCAGCGCGGCGTCCGTGCCGTCGTCCCCGGGCCGGCGGCGCCCGGCCTCGATCGCGCCGCGCAGCGTCCGGTGCAGCCGCAGGTTGCGTACGTCGCCGACGAAGACGGTTCCGCCGGGCGCCAACAGCCCAACCGCCTCGCGCAGCACGTCGACCAGGTAGTCGACGCTGGGAAAGTACTGGACCACCGAGTTCAGCACGATGGTGTCGAAGAAGCCGGTGGGCAGCCCGTCGGTCACGTCGGCGGGTTGGGCCCGCAACTCGATCCGGCCGGCCAGTTCGGGAACGTCGGCGACCTGGCCGCGCAGCGCCTCGACGGCCGCCCCGGACAGGTCGGTCCCCCAGTACGACTCCACCTGCGGCGCCAGCCGGGCCAGCAGCAGGCCGCTGCCGACACCGATCTCCAGCACCCGGCGCGGCCGGAGCGCGAGGATCCGGCGTACCGTCTGGTCCCGCCAGTCGCGCATCTGGTCCAGTGGAATCGGCTGGCCGTCGTAGCTGCTGTTCCAGCCGGTGAAGTTCTCCCCGAACCGCTCGGTACGCCCGGCCGTGTAGAGCAGTTCGTGCAGCCGCTCCCACTGCGCCACCCGGTCGGACTCCGCGTCGGCGTCCCGGTCCGGCGTCCGCTCCCCGTCCAGCGCCGGTACCACGTACGCGGCGAGCCGCTGGTCACCCGACCGCCCCTGGCGGGCCAGTACGGCAACCTGGCCGACCGCCGGATGCTGGGCGAGCACGGACTCGATCTCCCCCGGTTCGATCCGGTAACCACGGATCTTCACCTGGTCGTCGGCCCGACCCAGGAACTCCAGTCGTCCGTCGGGCAGCCAGCGCACCAGGTCACCGGTCCGGTAGAGCCGGCCACCGGCCGGGCCGTACGGGTCGGCGACGAACCGCTGGGCGGTCAGTCCCGGCTGGCCGAGGTAGCCCCGGGCCAGGCCGGGCCCGCCGAGGTACAGCTCGCCGGTCGCGCCCACCGGCACCGGTTGGAGGGCGGCGTCGAGCACGTAGCAGCGGGTACCCGGATCAGGGCGGCCGATCGGCACCACGCCCCCGGGCGGCGTGTCGGGGTCGCACTCGCCGAGGGTCGAGTTCACGGTCGCCTCGGTCGGCCCGTACGCGTTGAACATCGGCCGGTCCCGGGCCCATCGGGCGACCAGTTCCGGGGAGACCCGCTCGGTGCCGGCGAGCAGGGTCGCCCTGGCCGGCAGGGACAGGTCCCTGGGCATCGCGGCCAGCAGTGCGGGCGGCAAGATCATGAAGGTCACGCCGTGCCGGTGGGCGTACTCGGTCAGCGCCGGGCCGGGCACCCGACGGTCGGCCGGCACGACCACCAGCCGGCCGCCGGAGAGCAGGCCCAGGCAGAGGTCCCAGAACGCCACGTCGAAGCTGGGCGAGGCGAACTGGAGAACCCGGCTGTCCGGCCCCACGCCGAGCCGGGCCGACTGGGTGGCCACCAGCTTTGCCACCCCGGCGTGCGAGACGACCACGCCCTTGGGGCGGCCGGTCGACCCGGAGGTGTAGATGACGTACGCCGCGTTCTCCGGCGTCAGCCGGGTGCCCCGGTCGGCGTCGGTCGGATCACGGTCGAGCCGAGCACTGCCGGACATCTCGCCCGGCTGATCGTTGTCGGACACCTCGTCGAGCAGCAGCCGGGGCAGGTCCGGGGTGTCCGGTAGGCCTCCGGCGAGCGCGGCGGTGCTGACCAGACAGACCGGCCGGGCGTCGGCCAGCATGAAGCCGATCCGCTCGGCCGGGTAGTCCTGGTCCACCGGCAGGTAGGCGCCGCCGGCCTTGAGGACCGCCACCTCGGCCACGATCATTTCCACCGAACGGGGCAGGCAGAGCGCGACGACCCGTTCCGGCCCGACCCCACGGGCCAGCAGTGCGTGCGCCAGCCGGTTGGCCCGGGCGTCCAACTCGGCGTACGTCAGTTCGACGTCCTCGCAGACCACCGCCACCGCTCCGGGCGCCCGCCGGACCTGCTGCGCGAACAGGTCCGGCCAGGTCGCCGGGGCCGCCGGGCGGACTGTCTCGTTCCACTCGACAAGGATCCGTTGCCGCTCCACCGTGTTCAGCTCGCCGTCCGCGCTGTTCAGGTCACTTTTGGGCACGACGGAATACCGCCTCTCGAAAGCGGATGGAAGGAAGCGGGTGGCGCCGGGCGGTCGGAGTCGGAGAACTGCCGATGGCGGGCGGTCAGCCGTCGCCGAGCAGCGGCAGAATCTGGTCCAGCGCGTACGGGACACTCAGCACGGTGCTGAACGAG
The DNA here is from genome assembly GCF_015690345.1 of Plantactinospora alkalitolerans. Lineage (GTDB taxonomy): Bacteria > Actinomycetota > Actinomycetes > Mycobacteriales > Micromonosporaceae > Plantactinospora > Plantactinospora alkalitolerans. Next base: position 3,078 of record NZ_JADPUN010000324.1, read on the forward strand.
AGCGCACCACCGAGCGGCGGATTCTCGTACGGCAGGAAGACCGCCCGGTTCTGCTTGGCCACGTCGAGGGTGGAGTAGACCTTGTCCGCCTTCACCCGGGGCTCAGCGCTGGCGTCCGAGGTCAGGAACAGCAGCCTGTCGACGTCGACCAGATCGAGCCGTTCGGAGCCGATCTCGGCGGCGTACTCCTTGCCGGCCGCCTGCACGATGGTGTCCGGCACCGTGAAGCCGAGTTGGGTCATGAAGACGACCTTCGGGTCGCTCGGCGCGAACACCGCGTACTTGCCGGCCTCGTACGGGTCGACCACCGCGACGCTCTTGCCCGCGAACCCGGGGTGCTCCTGCCGGGCCTTGGCGAACCGGGCGTCGACGTCGGCGATCAGCTTGTCGGCCTGGGCGGGCCTGCCGAGCGCCTGACCGGCCAGCCGGGTCATGTCCTGCCACGGGGCGGCGTAGTCCGCGAAGCCCTTCGGCTGGGCGACGGTCGGCGCGAGCTTGGACAACTGCCCGTACTGCTCCTGCGTCATCCCGGAGTAGAGGCCGATGATCAGGTCCGGGTTGAGGGCGGCGATCTTCTCCATGTTGTAGTCGTCGCGTTCGCCGACGATCTCCGGCGGGGTGCTGCCCCACAGCGGCTGGGCCCAGGGCCACTTGCCGTACGGCCGCTCCAGGAACCAGTCGATGGCACCCACCGGCACGGTGCCGAGGGCGAGCACCGGATCCTGGTCGCTGAGCCCGAGCGTGACGACCCGGGTCGGCTGCTTCGGAATCTCGGTGGTGCCGTACTTGTGGTCGACCCGCACCGGGAAGGCTCCGGCGGTGGCCGAGGGTGCCGGGTCGTCGCTGCCGGTGTCGCCGCACCCGGTGAGGCCGAGGCCGAGTACGGCGACGACCAGGGCCGCCGCCAGTCGGACGACGGGTCGCAAGCGGGTCGCGCGGGCAGGTGTGGTGGACATCGGCTCCTCTTCGAGATGCTCTCCGGCTCCCGCGCTGCGGATTCCGGGCTGTCGGCCGGCTAAGGTACCGCTGCGGTGATAGTAAGGTAATCCTTACCTAACCTCAACCGTTACGGGGCAGAGGGTCCACATCATCGACGATGTGAACTAAGGTATACCTATCCTAAGAAAGATCTTCGCTTTCTCGGTACCAATGCCGGGAGTTGCCTACCGCCCAGCCAGTAGAACGTGAGGACGCGTGACAACGGACCAGGCACCCGCGGTGCGCCGGGCCCAGCCCCGGCCGGGCCGGGCAGCGCGGTTCCGACCCAGCAGGCCGGCCGGACTGTTTCTGGTCGCCACGACCGTCCTGATCGTCCTGTCGCTGGTGTCGATCGCGGTCGGTAGCCGGCAGATTCCCCTCGACCAGGTGATGCAGGCCCTGTTCGACCGGGCCACCATGCGCGGCAGCGATCCGCAGGTCGAGGCGATCGTCTGGGGCGTGCGCATACCCCGTACGCTCCTCGGACTGCTCGTCGGAATGGCACTGGGCCTCTCCGGTGCGCTGATGCAGGGGCTGACCCGCAATCCCCTCGCCGACCCGGGCCTGCTCGGTGTCAGCGCCGGAGCCGCGCTCGGGATCGTCACCGCCATCGCCTGGTTCGGAATCGCCACGCTCTACGGCTACATCTGGTTCGCCTTCGTCGGCGCGCTGGTCGCCAGCATCGTCGTGTACCTGCTGGGCGGTCTCGGCCGAGGCGGCTCCACCCCGGTCAAGGTCGCGCTCGCCGGAGTGGCCATCACCTTCCTGCTCAACTCGGTGACGAGCGCCATCGTGCTGCGCGACCCGGAGGCGCTGGACCGCTACCGGTTCTGGGCAGCCGGCTCGCTCTCCGGACCGGGCACCGACACCGTGCTGCGGTTGCTGCCGTTCCTGGCCGTCGGCGTCGTACTGGCCCTCGCCACCGCACCGGCGCTGAACAGCCTCGCCCTCGGTGACGACGTCGCCGCCGCCCTGGGCCGCCGGGTCGGACTGGTACGCCTCCAGGGCACCCTGGCGGTGACCCTGCTCGCCGGCGCGGCGGTCGCGGTCGCCGGCTCGATCGTCTTCGTCGGCCTGGTGGTCCCGCACGTGGCCCGGCTGATCACCGGCCCGAACCACCGCTGGCTGCTGCCGTTCACCATGATCCTCGCGCCGAGCCTGCTGCTGCTCGCCGACATCGTCGGCCGGGTCATCGCCCGGCCCAGCGAGGTCGGGGTCGGCATCATCTCCGCCTTCATCGGCGGCCCGTTCTTCATCGCACTGGTACGCCGACGCCGGCTCGCGGAGCTCTGAGCCGTGTCTCTCGTGGAACTGAACCGGACCGGCCGACGGACCGCCTTCCGGATCACCAGGACACCGGTCTCCGGCGTGCTGCGGCCCCGGCTGCTGCTCTGCTGCGTCGGGCTCACCGTCGCGCTGTTCGTGGTCTTCTGCGTCGGCATCGCGACCGGGGACTACCCGATGAACCCGCTCCGGGTGGTGCCGGCACTCTGGGGTTCCGGCGACGCCGGCCAGGTCTTCATCGTGCGGGAGCTCCGGCTGCCCCGGGCGCTGACCGCCGTGCTGGCCGGTGCGGCGTTCGCGGTCTCCGGAGCCGTCTTTCAGACCATCACCCGCAACCCGCTGGCCAGCCCCGACATGATCGGCATCAACGCCGGCGCCACCACCGCCGTGGTCGCCGGGATCGTGATCGGCGGTACCGGGCTCGGCCTGCCGACGCTCGGGCTGGTCGGCGGGCTGGCCACCGCCGCGGTCATCTACCTTCTGGCCTGGCGCCGGGGCGCGACCGGATACCGGATCGTGCTGGTCGGCATCGCGGTCTCCTGGATGTGCTCCAGCGCCACCGACTATCTGCTGACCCGGGCTCAGCTGGCCGAGGCGCAGACGGCGATCGGCTGGCTGGTCGGCAACCTCAACGGGCGCGGCTGGGAGACGGTGCGGCCGCTGGCCGTCGCGGTCGCCGTACTGCTTCCGGTGACCCTGGTGCTCGGGCGTTGGACCCGTACCCTGCAACTCGGCGACGAGGTGGCCCGGGGCCTCGGCACTCCGGTCCAGGCGGCCCGGCTCTGCCTGGTGATGGTGGGCGTGGCCTTCGTCGCGTTCGCCACCGCGGGCACCGGACCGATCCTCTTCGTGGCGCTCGCCGCACCGCAGATCGCCCAGCGGCTGGCCGGGCTGCCCGCGCCGCCGGTACTGGCCTCCGCGTTGACCGGGGCGCTGATGGTCTCGGCCAGTGACCTGGTTGCCCGCTGGCTCATTCCGGATGTCGACCTGCCGGTCGGCGTGGTCACCGGGGCGCTCGGCGCGGCGTTCCTGCTCTGGCTACTCGTCCGGACCAACCGCGCCGGTTCTGGAGGCTGACGTGACCGTGAATCCGACCCTGACCATCAACGATTCCGGGATCGACGTCCCGCTGCCTGCGCCGACCCCGATCCCGACCGCGACCGCTGCCCAACCGGAACTGCGGACCGCCCAGCCGGAACTGCGGGCCGAACGGCTCCGGCTGGCGTACGGCGACCGGGTCGTCGTCGACGACCTGGACCTGGTGGTACCGCCGGGGCGGATCAGCGTGATCGTCGGCGCGAACGCCTGCGGCAAGTCCACACTGCTCCGGGCGCTGGCCCGGCTGCTCGCCCCGGAGGCGGGCAGCGTCCGGCTCGACGGCCGGGCAATCCACTCCCTGCCCACCCGGCAGGTCGCCCGGCAGGTCGGCATTCTGCCGCAGGCGCCGGTCGCGCCGGACGGGCTGACCGTGCTCGACCTGGTCGGCCGGGGTCGCTCCCCGCACCAGACCTGGTGGCGGCAGTGGTCGCCGGCCGACGAACGCGCGGTGGCCGAGGCGCTCGCCGCGACCGGCGTCACCGACCTGGCGGACCGTCCGGTCGACGAACTCTCCGGCGGTCAGCGGCAGCGGGCCTGGATCGCGATGGCGGTCGCCCAGCAGACCCCGGTGCTGCTGCTGGACGAGCCCACCACCTTCCTCGACCTGTCCCACCAGATCGACGTGCTGGACCTGGTCGTCGACCTCAACCGCCGGGACGGCCGGACCGTGGTGATGGTGCTGCACGACCTCAACCAGGCGTGCCGGTACGCCGATCATGTCATCGCGATGAAGGCCGGCCGGATCGTCGCCCAGGGCGAACCGGCAAACGTGATCACCGCCGGCCTCGTCGACGAGGTCTTCGACGTCCGGTGCGAGGTGACCGTCGATCCGCTGACCGGCACCCCGCTGGTCATCCCCACCAGCCGCCACCATCCTCGGGGAGCGGCCGTAGCGCGGGCCTGATCGTCAATACCGGGTGACCGTCAATACCGGGTGACCGTCAATACCGGGTGACCGTCAATACCGGGTGACCGTCAATACCGGGTGATCGTCGCCGGTGTCGAGCCGGTGTGGGCCCAGGCCGCCAGGGCCGACCGGTCGACCAGCCCGATGCCCAGCTCGCGGGCGAGCCGGAGCCCGTCGCCGGCCGCGAAGAACCCGTTGGTCACGATCACGCAGATCTCGCCACGGTGAATGCTGCGGCAGGTCCCGGCGAACTTCTGGATCGCCGCGCTACCGACCCGGTTCGTCGGCCCGTGCCGCTTGCACTGCACGACGACGCGCCGGCCGTCGGGCGCATTCGCCACGATGTCCGCCCCGCGATCCGCCGCGCCCCCGCAGACCCGGACGCCGGTGAACCCGGACCGACGGAGGACGCCCGCCACCCACTCCTCGAACTCCGGACCGGTCATCGTGTCCGTGGCCCCGACGTGCCGAGCCCGCTCGCGCTCCGCCACCGCCTGCCGGGCGCGCGCCCGGAACAACACGGTCAGGACGCCGATCCCGACGGCCACCAGCCCGACCGCGATCAGGGCGGACCAGACCGGATGGCGCTGGACGAACTCGGTGATCATCCAGGCGGCGGCCAGGGCACCGCCGATCCCGGCGAGCCACCAACCGGACCGCTCCGACGCGGCCGGCCGGGACGGGCGCCGTCGGGCGTACGGCCGGCGGGACCGGCCACCGCCGGGACGCCGGGACCGGTAGTGGCCTCTGACCCGGGTACCGTCCCGTCGTCGGTACGAACTGACTCGCGGCATCGACACTCCCGTTACGAGGGGTAGTCCCAGTGTGACCATCGGGTGCGACACTTCCCGCCCGGCCGCTTTGTGCCGTTGATCAGCTCCGGAACATCGGACCGCCGAACGGATACCTCGGACCCCCGCCGCCGACGGCGGACTCGATCCGCCCGAGCCGGGCCTTGATCTCCTCGAGATGGGCGAGCACCACACCCGGCGGGTCGAGTGACCCGGCGACCGTCGATGGTGGAGTGCCGATGGTGCCCGACTGCGCCCGCAGGTTCGCGACCTCCTCGGTCAGCGCGGCGATGGTGCTCTCGACCTCCTCCAGGAACTCGTCGACCTGCTGCTCGTCGTACCCGCGCCGGCCGAGCGCCGGCTTCTTGAAAGCGATGTTCCGCACGTCCGACGGAGTCAGGTTGGACATCGGCCGATCCTTCCGTCCCGAGGTGGAGCCCGATGGTATCGACGCCGGACAAGATCCCGGACCGCGCAAGGTTGCGGTTCTTCCGAGGGCCGGTGTCTGCGGCCGCCGGTCGAGCTGGAACGATTCGATCTGGACATCGATGAACATGACTTGACACACGTATGACGTCTGATCTACGTTTCTCGAATCGGGTTCGCCGGGCCGTGTGGAGATCCCTATCCGAACCCCGCCAGCCGGACGTACGCCAGCGGTTTCGTTCGGATCTGCGTTGCCGCCGCCGACGGAAGGGACGCGTTCGGTCGGTGCCGATCGGGCCACGATCCCCGCAGGCCGGTACGACCGTGAGGGTCCAGGCGCGAGCTTGGTGCTCCGGGTCGTCGACGTACAGCGATCTGCCGGTTCCGTTCCCTCGTACGGCAACGATCCAGACAGAACATCGAGGAGGAAGCGCACAGATGAACAACGTTCCCACTCACCCGAGACGCCGTACCGGCGGTCGCGCGAGACTGCTGCTCGGTGGTGCCTGCGCCGTGGTGATCGCCGTGTCCTCAGTGGCCGTAGTCACGATCGCCCACGCCGATCTCACCGGCCCACCCGGAACCACCCTGAAGGCTGCCGCCGAGCGGAGTGGCCGGTACTTCGGCATGGCCATGGGGGCAGACCGCCTCAGCGACTCAGGCTTCCAGGCTATCGCGCGCCGCGAGTTCGACATGCTGACGGCCGTCAACGAGATGAAGCCCGACGCGACCGAGCCCAGCCCGGGCCAGTTCAACTTCACGAACGCCGACAGGCTCTACAACTTCGGCATCCAGAACGGCATGCGGGTCCGCGGCCACACCCTCGCCTGGCACGCACAGCAGCCGAGCTTCTGGCGGAATCTCAGCGGCAGCGCCCTGCGCAACGCGATGATCAGCCACATCAACGGCGTCATGGCCCACTACCGAGGCAAGATCTTCCAGTGGGACGTGGTCAACGAGGCCTTCGAGGAGAACGGCTCCCGGCGGAACTCGAACCTGCAGGCCACCGGTAACGACTGGATCGAAGCGGCGTTCCGGGCCGCCGACGCCGCCGATCCGGCCGCGGGATTGTGCTACAACGACTACAACATCGAGAACTGGACCTACGGCAAGACGCAGGGCGTCTACCGGATGGTGCAGGACTTCAAGAACCGTGGTGTGCCGATCGACTGCGTCGGCCTGCAGACCCACTTCACCGGTGGCAGCTCACTGCCGGCCAACTTCCAGCAGACGCTGTCCAGCTTCGCCGCCCTCGGGGTGGACGTGGTCCTGACCGAGGCCGACGTCACCAACGCGTCAACCAGCCAGTACCAGGGACTGACCCAGGCCTGCATGAACGTTCCCCGCTGCCTCGGCATCACGACGTGGGGCATACGGGACAGCGACTCCTGGCGCGGCAACGAGAACCCGCTGCTGTTCGACCGCAACAGCAACCCCAAGTCCGCGTACACCTCCGTCCTCAACGCCCTCAATGCCGCCTCCACCACGGTGCCAGGCACGGGCACCCCGACCAGCACCCCGACCAGCACGCCAACCGCGACGCCAACCAGCACCCCGACCGCGACGCCAACCAGCACGCCGCCCGTCACTCCGACCAGCACGCCGCCCGTCACCGGCCAACCGGGCGCCTGCACCGCGACGTTCCGCATGGCCAACAGCTGGAGCGGCGGCTTCCAGGGCGAGGTCACCGTGGCCAACAACGGCGCCGCCACCCTCAGCGGCTGGACCGTACACCTGACGCTGGCCAGCGGGCAGACCATCGTCAACGTCTGGAACGGCACCAACACCGGCACCAGCGGCGCGGTCAGCGTCCGCAACGCCGCGTACAACGGCACCCTCGGCGCGAACGCCTCGACGAACTTCGGCTTCATCCTCAGTGGGAGCACCAACGCGGCACCCAGCAACATCTCGTGCACCAGCCCCTGACCGACTGACGACACGAACCAGCCCCTTCGCACCAGGACCCTGGCAGGGCCCGGAGCCGCCGGCTCCGGGCCCTGTGCCATCGTCGTCGGCATGCCCACGGGAGAGCGAGAACGCTCATCGCACCACGACCGTAAAAAACGGCGAGTTGTACGCGGACCTGCTGATCAGCCCGTGGGAGCGGGAGTTCTATCTCGTGTTCCCCGCTGGCCGGCCCAGCCTTCCGCACTGCATAGAGGTAGTGGATTGAACCCCGATCTGCGGGAACTCATCGAGGAGCTGCGCACCGACCTGGTGGCGGACGAGGACAACACCGTCAGCTGGGGAAAGATCAGCGCAGGCGCGCCGACCGACAAGATTCCGGCAGAGGTACCGCAGCCGGTACGCGAACTGATGGAGGTCGCCGAGAGCATCGCGGCCGGCGGGTTCTACCTGCCCGGCATCTCCTCCTCAGCCCGTATGCAGGGCGGTCTGAAGATCATGCCGGAATACACCGGCGTCGCCGCCGAGCCCGACGAGTGGTTCTACCTCGGGCGCCTCCAGGAAGAGCCGCTGCTGCTGCGGCGCGACTCCGGCGCGGTCTGGTACTTCCCGCAGACCAGCACCGACGAGTGGTTCATGCGCGAGGCTTTCCAGGAGATCGCCCCGGGCCTGGACTCTTTCCTCGCCTATTACGTGTTCGGCGCGGGCTACGCCGAGATCGGCAATGACGATGACGACTGGTGGCGGTTCCTTGAGGAGCAGGACCTGACCGCCCCGGCGAGCAGGAGGACGAATGAGCGTGACGCTGGCGGAACTCACCGCGCTCTGCGGGGTCCAACAGCGATGGTGGCACGGCAGGCACGGGACTCCCGTCGATCACTGAGCGTAGAGAACTCCGATGATCGATGAGCCCCGTGCCTGTTCACCATCCCCGTCCCGCTATGTGCCCGGATCAGCACCTGCTGCCGGTCGCTCGTACTCGATTCCCCTGAACTGGATTGAGTGCGGTCAGTGTGGCTGGGTGTCCCAGATCGGCAGCTGGGGCTCGTCGTTGTGCACGACGATGTTGGCGAGATGGGTCGGGCGGACCGTCGCGAAGTAGAACTGTTGGGAGGGGATGTAACGCTCGCGCCAGCGCCGTTCGACGTCGGCCCGCGATGACATCCGGCGCTCTCGGATCACGGCGCGATCCACGGTCTTCTCGAGTGCGGTCGACACGAAGATGCGCAGGTCCCACCGATCAATCAGTTCCGGGCGCATGAGAAAGACGCCGTCAAAGACCAGCACGGCGTCGGCTGGGGCAGACATGACCGGCGGGGACAACACGGCATCCGCAGTGCGGTCGTAGACCGCGTGTCGGAAGCGTCGATCTCCCCCTGTGCCGAGCGGATCGAGCAGAACCCGGTTCAGCGCGTCGTAGTCGTGGGTGTCGTGGTAGCAGCCTTCGGCCGAGTACTCGCCGCGCGGATAGCGCTGTGCCCGGGGGAAGAGGAAATCGTCGATCGTCGCGCGGATGACGTCGCGGCCCTGTTCGCGCAAGACGACGGCCAGTTCGTCGGCGAGGGTGGTCTTGCCGGCGGCGGGCGGTCCGTCGACGGCAACCCGCGTCGGGTGTGCGACTGTGACGGACCCGACTGCCTCAGCCAGCCGGCCGAGCAGCTCGTCGCGGGTGCCTTGGTTCATGTCCTGCCCCGTCCTGGTCTCGTGAAGGTCGCCGTGTCCGCCGACCTTATGCGCGCCAACCCTCTCGCGCCTGCCAATGTCCGATGCGGGATGCCGAGCGGTCGGATCTGCTGGACTTCGTCCAGCACCTGTCCGCGACCAGGGAACCGGCGAACACGTTCCGGTTGTGGCGGGCCGTCGACATCCTGGTGGGTGGGCGCTGTGGCGGGGACTCGTTCCACTACTTCCAGATGTGGCTCGTCGGTATCGGCCGTGGGGCGTACAGTGCCGCGATCGCCGATCCGGACAGCCTCGCCGCGCTGCCGGAGGTCCAGCGACTGGCGACTCTGCCGAAGCCGTGGCAGGACGACGACTACCCGGACTGGGAGTCGCTGGAGTACGTCGCCTGCGAGGTCGGCGCGGAGCGTCCCGACATCCTCGCCGATGTCCGTGACGTGGTGACCGAGGAGCGCCGGGTACGGCTGCGGTTCGACTGGTCCGTTCCGGACAAACGTTGTCGCTCGGCGAGCCCACTGCCGAGCCCGCAGTTACATGACGCCGATCGGGTAACTGATGGTGGCGATGTCTTCCCTCAGATCGGCGAGGGTGAGTCGGGGATTCAGTGCCTGAATCAGGGTGTCGGTCAGCGGCCGGTGGGCGACGACGTGCTCGACTGCCGCCCGGTCCACTTCGATCTCGTAGTAGTCGCTGGCGAACTCGACGAACCGGTCGACGATGTCGTCGAGCAGGATCTCGAGCATGCCGGACCCGTCCGGCCCGGTGTGGTCGTACGGCCCGGACAGTGGTGGGAAGCTGATTCCTTCGCCGGCGTACCAGCGGTCGTCACCGACCAACCGCCACAGTACGGCGGTGGCGATGAACTGCCCGGACTCATCGCAGAAAGCGGGTTCCGCAACCTGTGGACGCAACACCGCCGGGATGCCGTCCAGCAGCCCCGGCCACAACTCGTGGTCCGGATCGTGGTAGGGCGACATCGCCGATTCATGATCGAACACCCAGATGAACGCGCCATCAGCGGTGAACACGACGGCCCACTCGTCACCGCTGCCGTTGCTCATCAGCGCCGCCTCGTCCGTGCCCCACGTCGAGGTATAGGCGTAGTAGGCTTCCCCACCGTCGATGATGCGTTCAAGCACGGCCAATGCCTTGCAGCGCTGCCGCAGCCGATCGATGGAGGGCAGCCTGGCAGCGATGTCGTACGCGGTCACCGGGTGACCCTACTCGGGCAGGCAGCGACTCGATCACCCACCTGACCGGACGCTGCCGCCGCCCGGACCGCTACGTCAACTGGCTGAGCTTCAGCGTGAGACGTCCACCAGTACCTTGCCGACCGCGCCGGTGCTCGGTTCGGGCTCCTTCGGCTACCTCGCCGGGGGCAACACATTGTTACCGTGCAGGCACCCGGACGCCGGAGGCCGCCATGACGGAATCGATACGGGTCGAACCCGATGCGCCGCGGCGGGCCGGTCACGTGCCGGGTGAACTCGCCACCGAGCTGCGTGGCGTGCGGGACCGGTGGGACAGAGCCACCGGCGATCCGGGCGACACCGACTACGCCCAACTCAGCACGCTGATCAATCGGCTGCGTCGGCTCGGCGCCGGGCAGTTGCCAGAGATCTGGCAGGGGGTTTCCGGAGCGAGCGCCGCCGAACTGGGTCCACACGTCGCCGGGCTCCCCTTCCCCGACCCGACCGCCCTGGACGACCTGGTTCGGGGCCTGACCCGGCTCGTCACCGGATGCATCGAGGTGTACGACCGCAGCATCGTCGCCGCCGACGCCCTCGCCATCGTGCTGGGCGACGTCACCGGAAAGGCCCGGGCCGGCGCGCTGGCCGACTCGACCCTTCCGCTGGTCGACCCTGCTCTCCCCCGGCCGTCCCGGACAGCCGGCGAGGACCGTGACGAGCAGGATGGCTCCGGTCATCCGGGCGGCGCGGTCCGCCACGTCGACAAGCACCGGCCCATCGTGCCGCACCCGACCAAGTCGAACGGCCCCTGCCGCGCTCCGGGTTACCCCGACACCTGCTCCGGGAGGTTCGTCGGTGTCCGGCCGGCCGCCAGGGACGGCAGCCGAGATTTCCGACGGTACCGGCCCGCCCACCGGACGAGCCCCCAGACAATCAGGAGTACGTCGAGCAGCGCGCCCGGAACCTTGGTCTTCGTCACCAGTCCGAGACTGTCCGGCAGGGTGAGGAAGATCAGTGCGGCGGCACCGGCGTACAGCAGCGTCGCAGCCCGTCCCCGGGGTGCGGTGGCCGCCAGCACGGCGACTCCGGCGAGGGCGTACCAGGCGTAGAAGACCGGCCCGAGCAGCGCGGTGGCGAGCAGGGCCATCCCGGCGGCGGTGACCGCCTCGGCCACTCCCCCGCGTACCGCCCGGCGCCACAGCACCGCCAGGACGATGGCCAGCCCGCCCAGTCCGGCCAGTCGGGCCGCCTCGACCGCACCGGCGAACGCCTCCGGCCGGCCCACCATCCGCAGTCCGTACCCGACCGCCATGCCGACACCGGTCGGGATCGACGACCACTGGACATTGCCGGCGGTCGCCGGCCAACTGTGCACGAAGCCGAAGCCGTGCCCGGTCATGCCGGCGAGCAGCACGATGGTGCCGACGGTCGCGCCGGCCAGGACCCCGCCGGCCGCGATCCGACGGCGACCGGTCCGGGCCCACGGCAGCGCGGCGATCGCGAACGGCACGACCACCAGGGCGGTGGCCTTGATCGAGGCGGCGGCGCCGAACGCGGCTCCGGCGAGGACGAGGCGGGTGACGACGAATCGCCAGTCGACGACGCTGGCGCTTCGCCGGTCGGTGGTGGCAGGCGGTGCGGTCGCGGTGAGCGGTGCGGTCGCGGTGAGCGGTGCGGTCGCGGTGAGCGGTGCGGTCGCGGTGAGCGGTGCGGTCGCGGTGAGCGGTCCCACGGCGGCCAGCAGTCCGGCCACGACCAGCCCGGCGAGCAGCGCGTCGTTGTGCGCGCCGGACACGGCGTGCACCAGGGTGAGTGGGCCGAGCGCCCCGAGCCAGACCACCCGGGCGGGTTCCGTGCCGCAGAGCCGGGCCAGCCCGGCCCCGGCGACGGTGGCCAGCAGGACGCCGCCGACCGCCACCAGCCGGAGCACCGTCAGCGCGACCGGCAGGCTCCCGTACGCGACATCGGCGGTGAACCGCTCGACCACCAACCAGAGCGAACCGTACGGCGCCGGTGTGGCCCGCCAGGTCGGTGAGACCCAGTCGAGCCATCGGCACGGCAGCGCGTCCGGCCCGGCGACGTACGGGTCGAGCCCGGCCGCGACGAGTTCTCCCTGGCAGGCGTACGCGTAGATGTCGTGGCTGCCCAGCGGTGGTGCCAGCAGTAGCGGTAGGGCCCAGAGCGCCCCGGTGACCAGCAGCCATCCCGGCGCGGCGACGGTACGCAGCCGCCACCAGACGGCCACCAGCCCGACCGCGCCGACCGCCCAGAGTGCGACGCCGACGCCCCACCCCGGGACACGCGGCGACGGCGCCCCGGCGAGACAGGCGCTCGCCGCCATGGCCAGCGAGCAGGCGAGGCCCAGCCACCGCAGCCGGTTCGGCGAGTACAAGCCCTGCATACGCGCATCGTGGCCAGCACAGGTGAATGCCGCCCGCGCTCCGTGCTACCTGCGGACGAACATCGGCGAACCGTCCGAGACGTCCGGTCAACGCCCGCACCGGTTGGCGAAACCGGCGGCGGGGTACTGGAAACGGCATGGACTGGATGACGTCGATGGCGCTCCTCACCGGCCTGGCCGGGGTGCTCCTGATCGGCTTCGGCGGCTGGATCCTGCTGACCCGGCGCGTCTCCCGGGCCACCCGGAGGTCGTTTCGGAGCCTGACCGACGCCGGCCTCTACATGCTCAGCACGGGTGCGGCGGTGACGCTGCTCGGGCTCGGCAACCTGTTGCGGGCGCAGCACCGGGGTCTGCTGTCGCTCGTCGCCAGCGGATTGGCCCTGCCGCTGTTCGCGGTGGCCTTCTTCCGGTTCCGGCCTGGGCAGACGCCCCGCGAATAGCCGTCACGCGGTGCCGGGGGCGCAGGCGTACTCGGGGTGCCGGTCGGGCGCCGGGTCCGGCACGACGGTCCGGGCGGAGATCGAGGCGAGGATCTCGGCGGCCCGGACGGCGGTGTTGGACAGCAACGAGGAGGAGATGCCGTGGGTGTGTTCGGTACCGCCCTGAAGGTAGATCCCGGCCCGTACCTCCGGCCCGGTACGCAGCCGGTAGTCGCGCTCCACCAGCGCCCGCCCGGACTCGTCCCGCTGGCACACCTGCGCCACCTCGCCGAGCAACTCGAAGGGGTCGACCGGCCGGTAGCCGGTGGCGAAGACCACCACGTCGGCGTCGAGCACCGTCTTCTCGTTGGTCACCAGTGACTCGACCACCGTCCGGACCCCTCCCGGGGTACGGACCGTCTCGACCAGCCGGGACAGGTTGAACATCCGCAGTCGCTCGACGCCGCGTACCTTCTCCTGGTAAACGCGCCGGTACAGCGCGTCGATCAGCTCCTGGTCGACCACGGAGTAGTTGGTGTTGCCGTGGTAGGCGAGCATCATCTCCTTGACGCCCTGCGGCGCCTCGAAGTACTCCTCGACGGCCGCCGGGTCGAAGATCCGGTTGGCGAACGAGCTGTCGTCGGCCGGGCTGTAGCCGTACCGGGAGAAGACGGCACAGACCTCGGCCCGGGGGAACTCGCGGTGCAGGTGGTCGACGGCCTCGGCCGCGCTCTGTCCGGCGCCGACCACGACGAAGCGTGCCGGTGCTGACGGCACCAGGCTCCGGAGGTTCGGCAGCAGGTCACGGTTGTGCCAGATCCGGGTGTCGAGGGTGACGCCCTCGGGCAGGTGGGGCCGCAGGCCGGCGCCCAGCACCAGGTTGCGGGCCCGGTGCACGACCGGCGGGGTGGAACAGGCGCCGGTCCGGGCGGCCACGTCGAAGTGGGTCAGTTCGCCGTCCCGCCACACCGGCCGCACGTCGACGACCTCGTGGGCGTACCGGACCAGGTCGTCGACCTGCGCCGCCGCCCACTCCAGGTAGTCGTGGAACTCGACCCGGGACGGGAACAGGTTCTTGTGGTTGATGAAGTCGGTCAGGCGGCCGCGGCTCTGCAGGTAGCAGAGGAAACTGAATTCGCTGGCCGGATTGCGGAGCGTCACCAGGTCCTTCAGGAACGACACCTGCATGGTGGTGTCGTCGAGCAGCATCCCCCGGTGCCACCCGAATCGGGGTTGGCGTTCCAGGAAGACCGCGCTGTCGACGGGAGCCGCGCGGGGGCCCGCGTTCGCCTCGCGGATGGCGATGGCCAGGGCGAGGTTCGACGGGCCGAATCCGACACCGACGAGATCGTGGACCTGGGGATCATCGCTGCGATTGCTTGGTGACATACCTGTCCCATCAGTCTGCCCGGGCCGGTCGGCCGGCTTGGTGGAGGACTGGATCCCTACGGACCCGGTGCGGCTGGTGCGAACGGTCGACCATCCGCAGCGTTTAGGTTAGGCTAACCTACGCCCTGGTCAAGGACAATATAGACCGCCCGGTAGTTGCTTCCGCGGCAAGCGGGAACGAATGAGGGCGAGGCGAAGAGGAGAGTGTCGATGCGGGTTGTCATGTTCGGCTATCAGACCTGGGGGCATCGCACCCTGGAAGCACTGCTGAACTCCGAACACGAGGTCAGCCTCGTCGTCACCCACCCCAGGAGCGAACACGCGTACGAGAAGATCTGGGACGACTCGGTCGCCGAACTGGCCGAGAAGCACGACGTACCCGTGCTGATCCGCAAGCTTCCCGGTGACGCCGAGCTGATGGACCGACTCCGGCAGGCCGAGCCTGACGTCATCGTGGCCACCAACTGGCGTACCTGGATCCCGCCGGAGATCTTCAACCTGCCGCCGCGCGGCACGCTGAACGTGCACGACTCGCTGCTTCCCGCGTACGCCGGTTTCTCGCCGCTGATCTGGGCGCTGCTCAACGGCGAGCGGGAGGTCGGGGTCACCGCCCACCTGATGGACGAGACCCTCGACGCGGGTGACATCGTGCTGCAACGCGCCGTACCGGTCGGCCCCACCGACACCGCCACCGACCTGTTCCACCGCACCCTGGAACTCTTCGGCCCGATCACCGTGGACGGGCTGGCCCTGATCGCCTCCGGCCGGACCGACTGGCCGAAGCAGGACCGTTCCAAGGCGAGCTTCTTCCACAAGCGGTCGGAAGAGGACATCCGGATCGACTGGACCCGGCCGGTGGACGAGATCGAGCGACTGGTCCGGGCGCAGTCCGACCCGTACCCGAACGCCTTCACGCACCACGACGGCCAGCGGGTGCGGGTCGTCGCCGCCCGGGTCTCGAAGGGCCGCTACGGCGGCACCCCGGGCCGGATCTTCTACCGCGAGGGCGACGGCGTGGTGATCGTCGCCGGGCCCGACGCGCGCTCCGGCCGCGAGCACGGCCTGGCCGTCACCCGGGTACGCACCGACGACGGACAGGACCACGCCGCGACCGACTACTTCCGAACCATGGGCGGCTACCTGACCCGCTACCCCGACGGCCGACTGTAGGCCGCCCCCAGCGGCGCGGTGCCGAGGTCGCTCAGCTGACGCCGGGCTCCACCGTCAGTGTCCCGGCCCGGGCATCGATCGTGGCCCGGTCGCCGAGCGGGACGGTGAGCCGCCCGGACGTCCCTCCGTCGATGGCACGTGGCTCAGGCGTTCGAGCCGGGAACCACATCGTGGTCATCGACGCAGAACGTCCACCGAGGACGGAAGCCGGAAGCGGCCGGCGGTCAGGTGCGGGCGGATCCGGTCAACAGCGCCACCCCCGTCTCCGGATCGACCCGCTTGGCCAGTTCCACCGCGACCTCGGCGACGATCACCTCCAGGGTGGGCCACACCTCGCCACGACGCAGGTGGCCGCCGACGGTGCTGCCGTCCCGGCGACCGAGTACGGCGTGCACGTGCAGGGCCGGCTCGCCATTCACCTCGGCGATGTCGCCGACCAGGGAGAGGACCTCGACCTGTTCCGACACCGGGATCGGAAGGTAGTCCCGGGCCTCCCGGTCGAAGTAGCCGACCTCGGCGTTCTGGAAGCCACCCACGGCGGTCACCTGTGCCGCGCGGATCCCCCGGCGTCGGGCCACCTCGTTCACGGCGGCAACCGCCTCCTCGCCCCGCTCCACCGCGATCACCACCACCCGCCGACCGTCGTTGGCCAACTCGACGTCCCGCATCCGCTCCTCCTCACCCTCGGTGTGCCTCCCCGCCCGCCGTGCTTCC
>NZ_JADPUN010000377.1 GCF_015690345.1 Plantactinospora alkalitolerans
CGGCTGGGTGGAAGCGTTGGTGGTCGCGCCGGACAGATCCTGGCTGGCCAGCGCCAGCTACGACGGGACGGTGCGGATCTGGGACCCCGACACCGGCGGCACCCGCCACACCCTCACCGGCCACACCAGCGGGGTGGAAGCGTTGGTCGTCGCGCCGGACGGATCCTGGCTGGCCAGCGCCAGCCGCGACAAAACAGTACGGATCTGGGACCCCGACACCGGCGGCACCCGCCACACCCTCACCGGCCACACCAGCGGGGTGGAAGCGTTGGTCGTCGCGCCGGACAGATCCTGGCTGGCCAGCGCCAGCCGCGACAAAACAGTACGGATCTGGGACCCCGACACCGGCGGCACCCACCACACCCCCACCGGCCACACCAGCTGGATGGAAGCGTTGGTCGTCGCGCCGGACGGATCCTGGCTGGCCAGCGCCAGCGACAGGACGGTGCGGATCTGGGAGCTGGACACGGGAGGCAGCCGCCACACCCTCACCGGCCACACCCACTTGGTGCGGGCGTTGGTGGTCGCGCCGGATGGGTCCTGGCTGGCCAGCGCCAGCGACGACGAGACGGTGCGGATCTGGGACCCCGACACCGGCGGCACCCGCCACACCCTCACCGGCCACACCAGCGAGGTGGAAGCGTTGGTGGTCGCGCCGGATGGGTCCTGGCTGGCCAGCGCCAGCGACGACGAGACGGTGCGGATCTGGGACCCCGACACCGGCGGCACCTGCCACACGCTCACCGGCCACACCAGCGAGGTGATCGCGTTGGTGGTCGCGCCGGATGGGTCCTGGCTGGCCAGCGCCAGCTACGACGGAACAGCGCGGATCTGGGACCCCGACACCGGCGGCACCCGCCACACCCTCACCGGCCACACCGGCTGGCTGGCCGCGTTGGTCGTCGCGCCGGACGGATCCTGGCTGGCCAGCGCCAGCCGCGACAAAACAGTACGGATCTGGGACCCCGACACCGGCGGCACCCGCCACACGCTCACCGGCCACACCAGCGACGTGGAAGCGTTGGCAGTCGCGCCGGACGGATCCTGGCTGGCCAGCGCCAGCTACGACGGAACAGCGCGGATCTGGGACCCCGACACCGGCAAATGCGCCGGAGTCGCCAGAGTCGACGGAGGTCTAACAACCTGCACCTGGCTGCCAAACAACCAGACCATCCTCTGCGCCGACACGAGCGGATCCCTGCACGCGTACGACTTCTTGCTCACCTAAACACACGTTGGGCCCTGGGCTTCTCGACCAAGCCGCTCCGGGCCAATCAGCAGCACATACCAAAGATCAGGTACACAGTCATGGCGATGAGCGGGTGTCGTCTTGGATGATCGTTTGTGTATTGGGTCGATCGCTTTCCGTGATGACGCGCAATGATGCCGCAGCACATGCGGCGTCAACCGCCCCGACCACTGCGGCAACCACCGGAATACCGCAGTGGCGTGGGCACGTCCCAGTGATCGGGTCAAGACTCCGCTCCGCCGACCGCAGCGGCGCGTCGAGCAGCATGTAGTCGTCACCGAACTGGTGACGCACGTCGACCATCCACCATTCCAGCAGCGGGCTCGCTGCGCGGCGAGAAACCGATCCGCGTCAGCCGGCTTCGCGGTCCACACCGGACTCAGGAAGCGGATGAACTCGAACAACGCCGACCGATCACCGCTGACAGTGCTGTCGCAGATTCCCACGCCTACGCACGCGAGCAGATACTGATCCACCAACTCCAGCTCGTAGTCCGCCTCATCTTCGGCCAACCCGAGCCGACGCGCCGAACTCAACGAGAGCACGACAGTCAGACCACACCCCTCCAACGATCGAAGAGATTGGCAAGACGTCATAAAAATCGGAGCCAAGTCAGAAATCCCGACCATCAGTCAACCGGCCGCACAGTCGACGACCAACGTGAGATCGCCGCACTGGCCACCGCCTATACGCGCCATCCACTGCATCGACGGCAATCAACTATTGGTAGTTCCGGCAACCAACCCGCTGGAACTGGCCGAACCCGACGAGGAGGACGACCTGTGACTCTACCGACCGACGCCTTCATACCAGCACTCGTGCCGCCGTCACCGGCGCCCGGCCCCACACTCGGGCCGGGCGCCGATTTCATTCCGCCTCCTACCGGACCCAGGGCTGCCGTGGTCGACGCGGCGGTGTGGGCGGCACAGCGGCCGTGGTTGGCCGCTGTCGCCGCCGGCCTGCTCGCCGTATGGATCGCAGCCCGCAACCTGGTCGAGATCTGGCGGCACCGCCACCACACCGACGGCCCGCGGCTGGTCACGATCGCGCCGCCGCCCGAGGTCGACCCCCACAGCGCGAGTGCGTTGTGGGCGAACCTGGCCGGCGTGCTGACCCCGTCGCGGCGGCAACGCCTGCTCTACGGCGCGCCGCACGTCGTGTGGCAGTACACCTGGTCCGGACGGCAGCTGTTCATCTCGATCTGGGTACCCGGCACCGTTCCGCCGGGGGCGGTCGAGGCGGCGGTGCGGGCGGCGTGGCCCGGCTCGGCCACCACGACCGACGAGAACCCGCCACCACCGATTCCCCTGCAAGCGCACCGCGCCGCCGGCGGGCACCTGCTGCCGGTGTACGCGGAGTGGCTGCCGCTTTCCACCGACCACAACACCGATCCGCTACGCCCGCTGATGTCCGCCGGCTCCCAGCTCAAACCCGGCGAGTTCGCCTGCGTGCAGATCCTCGCGCGCCCGGCCACGCCACGGCGGGCGGCACGGGCCCGCCGGGCGGCCGGACGGCTGCGGGCCGGCAAGACGGCCGTGTCGGCGATCAACCCGGCCGCACCGGTGCTGTGGCTGCTGGACGCGTTCCTACCCGGCAGCGGGGGCACCGGCCGGACCACGTCGCCGGCCGCCCGTCGGGATCCCACCGTCGAGCGGGACGTGCGGGCGATCCTGGACAAGACGACGCACCCGCTGTGGCAAACCGGGATCCGGTACGCGGTTGCCATCACCAGCCGGCGTGCCGGCGCCGACCCACGAGGTCGGCTGCGGGGCATCGCCGACACCCTCGCCTCCACCTTCGCCATCTACTCCGGCCGTAACCGGCTCACGCATCGGGCCCGGATGCCGACGCCGGTGGCCGTTCTCGCCGCCCGCCGGCTCGGTCCGGGGTTCCTCACCTCCGCCCCGGAACTCGCCGCGCTCGCGGCGCTACCGCAGGACCTCGCCGTACCCGGCCTGGACCGGGCACGGGCCGCGTCGATGCCAGCGCCGGTCGCCGTGCCGGGTGGCGGGCGTGGGGTGAAGATGCTGGGCGACGCCGAAATCGGTGGCCACAGTGTGGGGCTGTCGGTGACCGATGCGAGGTATCACATGCATGTGATCGGTTCGACGGGCTCCGGCAAGACCACGCTGCTGGTCAACCTGGCCCTCGACGACATCAGGGCCGGTCGGGGCACCGTCGTCATCGACCCGCACGGCGATCTCGTCCTGGACATCCTCGATCGGCTTCCCGCCGACGTCGCGGACCGTGTCGTGCTCTTCGACCCAGACCAGCCCAACCCGCCGACGCTGAACCCGCTTGAGGGCGACGACCCCGATCTGGTGGTCGACAACCTGGTGTCGATCTTCGGGAACATCTTCGCCAAGGCGTGGGGTCCGCGGATGGACGACGTCATGCGGGTCGCGTGCCTGACCCTGCTGCGCCACAACAACGTGACCCTGCAGCACATCCCCCCGCTGTTGAACTCACCTCAGTTCCGGTCCGCGATGACGGTGGACCTGGACGACCCGGCCGGGCTCAGCGGTTTCTGGCAGTGGTACGACAGCCTCAACGACAGCCTGCGATCGCAGGTCATCGGCCCGGTCCTCGCCCGGCTGCGAGCCTTCCTGCTGCGCGACTTCGTGAAACGGACCATGCGGTACCCCAAGTCGAGTTTCGACATGGGGCGCGTGTTGGACGGTGGGGTGCTGCTGGTTCGGATCCCCAAGGGTGTCCTCGGCGAGGACACCAGCCGCCTGCTCGGCTCCCTCGTTCTCGCGCAGGTGTGGCAGGCCGCCACCGCCCGCGCCGCGATCGAACCGGACCGCCGCCGCGACGCCAGCCTCATCATCGACGAGGCGCAGAACTTCCTCACCCTGGCCAACTCGCTGGACACGATGCTGGCTGAAGCGCGCAAGTACCGGCTGTCGCTCGTGCTCGCCCACCAGGACCTGGCCCAGTTCCCCCGCGACCTGCTCGCCGCCGCATCGGCCAACGCCCGCAACAAGCTGTACTTCACGTGCGCGCCGGAGGACGCGAAGGTACTGTCCCGGCACACCGTGCCCGAACTGGGTGAGCACGACCTCGCCCACCTGGACGCGTACACCGCCGCCGCGCGTCTGGTCGTCAACGGCCGACAGACACCGGCGTTCACGATGAAGACCCGGCCGCCGAGGCCGGTTGTCGGTGAGGCAACCGCCATCCGGCAGGCAGCAGCGGCGGCGGTACCGAGTCAGGACACCAGCGCCGTCGACGAACTCGTCGAGCGGCTCAGCCGCAGACCCGACGACCGGCGGTCCCGCCCAAAGACGGACCGCGCCTGACGATCTGTCAGCCGGTGGCGTCACCCGGGTCGCGCACCGGCTCGTCACCAGGATCGTGACCGGTGACCGCCAGACACCCACAGCACAGTCCTGACCTGGGCTGTCAGTGCCGCACACGCCCCTGACAGACCCTCCGCACCAACCTCTCCACATCCAGACACCCCTCCCGATCGGGAGGGGACCCCATCCTGCCTAGGAGCAAACCGTGTACTCCCGTGTTCCATCCCCATCCAGCAAACCCGATCCGCTCGCGGTCTTCGGCCGTATCGTCCCCCGTGATCACGCCCTCCTCGGGCTGCTCGCCGAGCACTACCTACTGTCCACCGACCAGATCACCAGCGTCTTCTTCGATGCCCGTCGTACCGCCCAGCGCCGGCTCACGATCCTGCACCGCCTCGACGTGCTGCACCGGTTCGGCCGCAGCGGCGACGCCGGCCGCTACGGGTCGCTGCTCTACACCCTCGGCCCGATCGGACTACAACTGCACCCGACCGTCTACCACGACCCGGCTGGCACCAGCGGCAAGCCGTTGCGCAGCTCGGTGGAACGGGCCAAGCGGATCGCCGCCAGCGGCCAGGTCAACCACTTGCTCGGGGTCAACCAGTTCTTCACCGACCTGCTGGCCACTGCCCGGCACGACGATGGCCTCCGCCTTTCGCGGTGGTGGTCCGAGCAGCACGCCACCACCGTCTACGCCCAGTCCGGCATCCGCCCCGACGGGCACGGCGTCTGGACCGTCGGCGACCACTCCACCGGCTTTTTCCTCGAGCACGACAACGACACCGAAAACCTGGCGCGGGTCGTGGCCAAACTGCGCGGATACGAACGCCTGACGTCGTTCGGCCCCCGCTACCCCGTGCTGTTCTGGGTGCCCAGCCGGCGCCGCGAGGCCAGCCTGCTCGGCGTGCTCGCCGGGCTGCGCACCGCCAGCCCGATCGCGACCGCCGTCCACGGCCCGGATCCCGCTGGCCGAGTGTGGACCCTCGTCTCGGACCCCACCCACCGGCGGTACCTGCACGAGCTGCCCTCCGACCACGGCCCGGACGCCGTCACGAACCCGCAGCGCTTCGACGACCTGTAGGACTCACACCGCAGGTCAACAGCACTGGACAAACCAAACCGAGTACGGCTCCACAGGTCGACTACCGTCCGCGTCTGTCACCAAACAAGATCATCTGTGAGTGTCGTGAAATCTCACAGCGTTCGCACCGACGATGCTGATCCGGAGCCGGAACGTCTAACAGCACAGGTCAACCCCACTTACGGCGATCAACTCGCAGGACCGGCCTGACAGATCAGGTCGCTACCGTTCACGGCACCAACAACACCTCATATTTCTCCACCCCGGTTCGGTCCCACCTCGGAACCACCGCCGCACCTACTCGGTGCGCCACGCTCACCCGCCCACCCGGGCCGGTCGGCATCGCGCCGCGCGGCGACCCCAGGTCGCACCCAACCAACCCGCACCACACCTCTCCCGCAACCGACCCACGCACCCAATGGGCCGGTTATCTCCGCGCGCCCTGACGCGCCCACCCGAAGGAGGACACCCATGGGCAAGACTCCCCGCCCGGTCATCCGCACCACGGCTGTCAAGCCGAAGGCCACGATCCGCACCATGATCCTCTGCATCCCGGACGAGCTGCCCCGCGAGGCGCTGACCCCGCACCAGCTCGACCGCAACTTCGGCGTCCAGGGCACCCTGTCGTCCCAGTTCTGGGCCACGCCCGCCCTGCGCCTCTGGCAGCACCGGCAGATGATCAGCCTGCGTAAGGGCCGCCCGGCCTACTGCGCTGGCGGACCGGTGAGACTGCTCGACCTGGACGGCATGCTCCAAGCCGCTGGCATGGGGGCGGCCATCCGCCACCAGCTGTTCAGCCGGGTCGTGCACGGAACCCGCAACGCCACCCCGTGGCACGTCTACGAGTCCCGCCACCTGGCGGACCCGGACAAGTACCCGTGGGACAAGGCTGTGGCGGACTTCCACAACCAGCCCCGGGTCAACGCGATCCGGATGCACAACGCCGCCACGTACGGCGCTGGGCAGATCTCCCTCCGCGAGCTGGAGATGTACCAGGCCGGCTCCATGGCCTACCAGCACCACAGCGCGCTGACCGCGATCGCGGGCGACGCGCTGATCACCGCTGAGGGAGCCAAGCTGGCTGCGGCCAGCGACGCCATGGCCGACCGGGTGACCTACCTCGAACAGGCCAACCGCCTGTTCGCTGCCATCGGCCCCGACCAGCGACTGCTAGGGGTCGCGCTCTGACCGCGACACCGTCCGAGACCTGGAGGGGTCGATCATCGGCGCCCGCAAGCTCGCGCGTCCGCACCGCCTCTGAGCATCAACCGCATCACCTGGACCGGTCGAGCCAGCCACACCTCCCTCGCACCCAAAGGGACCCGTGTTGCTGCCCGTCCGGCTCCACCCCACCACCGCAGCCGAAGGATGCGCGCTGGCGCCTTATCGGCTCCGCCGCCCCATCTCAACGCTCTCTGAACAGGAGGGACCTACCAGCATGAGTTCGGTCTTCTGGTTCAAGCTCGTCGCCGTCCTGGACCTCGCCGAGCACGCCGTGGCCGCCACCGCGCACGCCGACCCAGTCGACGAGGAACCCACCGGCCCCGCGCTGCTCCTCGTCGCCGACGACGGCGTCTACTTCATGTCCAACGGCCTGCCGCAACCGCCACCGGGCCCGGACCAGCCGGCGGAATCCACCGTGCGGGCGGTGTTCGCCGAGCACCTCGGCCCGGAACAGCCGACCCACGACGGGGACGACCTACTGGTCGCTCTCCCGCTGTGCCAGCCCGGCGAACAACTCATCGAACAGCTCCGTACCGCAGCACGCACCGGAGCCGACGCCTTGGTCGTCACCCTCCTCGACGACCAGCTCGCCGTCACGGCCATCAAGACGCCAGAGGCCCCACACCTCGGCTGAACCCGCCGGCCGCCCCAGGCAGGGGTTGACCAATCGCGCCAACGGCCGGCGAGACGGCCGCCGTTTCCCTCTTCCGCGACCAAACGGCACCGATCCGGCACGCCTGCCCGGCCGAATACGCACGGATTACCGCGTACCCGGGCACGGCCGTACGGCCGTGCCCGGGTCCTTCTTGGGAGGACTCACAGATGGACTACATCAGACCCAACGCCGAGCAGCTCATCGAGGTGCTCACCGAAACTATTCGCCGGCACGACGGCAACCCCGTCATGCAAGAAGGTGTCCTGATCGACATCGGCGGCGCGCGTGTCCCCGTCGACTTCGTCGAGCTGATGGACATCACCGAGGACTGCCAATGGCCGGACTGCCACTGCGCCTACGGCCAGAAGAACCCGCCTGAGGACGCCCCCACCGAGGGCGTCCACTTCGCCGTCGTCATCGGCGGCGACTTTCCCTGATTACGACGGCGACGCCAGCGACACGCCGCCGTCGAGCCCCACTCTCCTCCCAATCACATCACCACTGCCCCGCGCCGTCCCCGGCGTCGGGGTCTCCCGCCTTTTACCTGATGAAGGGAATCCCCATGGCAACCAAGGTGATCTTCGTGGTCACGGACGACATGGACCACAGCAGGGACAACGTCGTCACCGTCCGCTTCGCCCTCGAAGGCCTCGAGTACGAGATCGACCTAGCCCCGCACAACCTCCAGCGGATGAGGGACGCATTCGGCCCGTACACCGAGGCCGGGCGCCGGCTCCCGAAGCACCCCGCCGCCCGGCAGCGCAACTCCGGAACCCGCGGCGGCCGCTCCGCCGACGCCAAGGTCCGCGACTTCTGGGCCACTCACCAGCGGCGGCTGGGACTACCACCGCACCGCAGCCGCGGCCCGATCCCCCCGAAGGTCCGCGAAGCCTACGCCGCCGCCCACTGACCCAATCCCTACCGCAAGGAGACCATAGACATGCGTGTCATCGCTCCGCTGCCGCGACCGGTCGGTGAAATCGAGCCCATCCCTCTGGCTGCGGCCACCGGCCGCGAGTCGGTGGTCGTCAGCTGGTGGCGGGAAATCGCCGCCGACATCGCTGCCTCCGTCGGCAGTGCCTTCGACAACGCCGAGTACCTGCTGCGGCCCTACCCGCACACCTTTGTGCCGGACTCGCTGTACAGCTCCTTCCTCATCGCAGGACGGACAGTGGCGATCTCGGTGCTGTGGGGCGACCTGTGGCGTGAGCCCGGATTCGGCCTCGCCATCGACGGTCAGCCGGTGCCCCTGGACACCACGAGCACCGCACGCCCGGCGGCCGTCATCGCCCACGCCGCCTGGCAATCCATCCTCGCCGCTACCAACCGAAGGGCTCAATGATGGGCCACCGTTTGTTCGCGGTCCTCGTCCGCGCCTCCGTCGCCGTGGCCACCATCGACGCCCACCTGGCCCGCCCGATGCGCCATCTGCTGCGCTCCGGCGCCATCGACGGCTACCGGCTCGGCGGACAGGTGACCGGAGCGTGGAACCCCGACTACAACCCTGCCGCCGACCCGGCGAACTGGCGTACCTGCGGAGCCTGCGACGGCACCACCCGCAGTGGGGATGTCGCGTGCGCAGTGTGCGCGGAAGCCGTACAGGCCGGCCGCAGGCCCGGCACGGTGGTGCCGTGGAGCTGCACCGATTGGGCCCGCTATCCGGGTGACATCGTCGCGCTGCCACGGCTGCTGCATCCTGGCTGGCGGTTTCCGCGAGGGCGCACGCCGATCGCCTGGGTCGACCTGGCTGGCGTCGTCTGGCTCGGCACCGACGAGGCGGTGCTCACTGGCACTGACACCGGACACCTCCCGCCGCGCCTTCGACGGGTCCTCGATGATCTGCGGATCGGTCGCCGTGACCCTGACCCCGGCCGATCGGCGCCACGGACCCGGCCCAGACCAGCCGACTTGGTCACGCCGTGGCGGTACTCCGGTCGAGCTCAACCGCAGGGGGCGCGTTTCAACCCGGCCGAGTGGTCTGTGGCGGTGGTCGATGCCCACTCCTGACTACCAGCCACCGCGGGGCAGCACCGCCGTGTTCTCCGGCCCGTGGTTGCGCTACGAGCCGGTGTCCGGCTTCCACCGCTACTACGAGGGCTACCTGGCGACGGTCATCGGCTGGTGGAACGGCGCCTTCGAGTTCAGCCTCGACCGCGATTCGGTGACCGCGCTTGCCCAGATGTTCGGCGCGATGGCGAACTACGTCGGCGGTGACTGGCGCACCGTCGACTTCGACGGGCGCACCCTCACAGTCGCCCTTCCCCTGTCCCTCGGCGGCGGCGTCCACCTCCTGCAGCCCGCCGGAGGGCGTTACCGGATCGGCTGGGGCCTGTCGTGGCTGCCGGTCGACCCGAGCCGCTGTGACCGCCTCTTCGGCCAGCCGTAGCCACACGCCCCAGCAGTTGGGGCCCCGCCCCGAGCCTCGACGGCGTCCCGAGATCCGGTCATCGCACTTGATCACGAGACGCCGTCGAAGCGTTCATCAGTGCACGCCAACACCAAGCAGACCGAACAGCAGCCAAAGGGGAGATCAGATGGACAACGAACCGGAACAGGCGGCGGCCAGCGCTCTCGACAAGGTCGCTGCCGCTTTGGCGGAACTCGGCCAGGAAACGGCCGCCGTCATCGCGGAGCGCGCCGGCGTGGGGTACTCGACGGCTACCAAGCGACTTCGTGTGCTGGAGGAAACCGGCCAGGCCGAGCCGTTCCGCGTCGACGATGGCCGCACGCTCTGGCGGCAGGCGGCAAACCCGGCCACCACGACCGACGCTGGCGGCGACCCGCGCCACGCACCCGCGCCAATCGACGACGATGCGGGCGTGCCTGAGGCGCCGCATGAGTCCCTCACACCCGCAGAAGAGACCGGCGCCGCCGCGGCGGCGGGACCGGACGACGAGTCATCCGACATGCGATCGGAGGCCGTAAGCCGCTCAACGCCGGACAGCGGCGTGGATCGGCCGCAGGCTCCACAGGATCCGCCGGGTCAAGCGGACAGCATCCCGAACGAGCCGGACGCGACCGAATCCGATGGTGAGAGCGATGAGGCAACCCCGGCCGGTGGCGAGGACTGCGCCGCTGTCGAGACAGTCGGTGAGGCAGATTCCGAGCCGAGCCCGGACCCGGCAGGCAGCAACGACTCCATCCCGCCCGGCAGCCCGACCGAGATTCCGAGCGCGTCGACCGGCGGGAAACCACGCCGGTCCAAGGGCAGCCTGCGCGGGGCGATCCTCGACGTGCTCGAAGCCCACCCGGACCAGCGGTTCAAGACCAGCGAGCTGTGCAAGGCCGTCGACAAGGCGAACGAGGGCAACGACTCGGCCAAGGCCAGCGCGGGCGCGGTTGTCAACGCGGTGCACAAGCTCATCGCAGACGGACTGGCCGTCCAGGTCGTCGAGAAGCCGGCGGCCTTCCAACTCGCTCCGCAGACCGACTAACCCGTTCACCCGGTAGCCCGGGGCGGGCGTTGAACTTGGCGGCTCACGCCCACCCCGGTGCTCCTTCATAGACAAGGAGCGACATCGAGTGTCTCACCTGAACTTCTACCTCACAGCAGCCGGCGGAGTCCTCGCCGGCCTCGCCGCTGCGGCGGCCCCGCTCCCCCGGCAACGGCGACTCGTCCGCCAACAGCGACATGCGCTGGCGACCCTCGAATGGGGCCGGGCCTACTGGCACCACCTTGCCACGCACAACGACACGACCGACCTGCCGAACCGGCGGGCCCTGCGGACCCACCTTGAAACCGCGTTCTCGTTCGGGGAACCGCTCGGGCTCGTCCTCATCGATCTCGACCGGTTCAAGCAGATCAACGACACCTACGGCCATGAGGACGGCAACGACCTGCTGTACGAGGTCGGCCGGCGCCTGGTCGACCTCGGGCCGGCGGTGGTCCTGGCCGCGCACCTGTCCGGCGACGAGTTCGCCCTGGTCGTTCACGGTGATGACACCGAGGTTGAGAATGCTGCCCAGGCGGCCCGCTGGCGCCTCTCCGACCGCCCGTACGGGATCGCCGGTCAGCAGGTGAGTGTGACCGCCAGTGTCGGCTATGCGGTCGCCGAACCGCACATGCTGCCCCGCGACCTCCTGCAGGCAGCCGATCAGGCCATGTACCTGGCCAAACGCACCCGCAGCGGCGCCCACCCCCACGATCCGCGTCACAGTACGCCTCCCGGCCGCGTCATCCGCTACCGCGACCTGCGGTAACACGCCCCTGTAACCAACTGGAGCCCTCGCAGGCCAATTGACCTGCGAGGGCTCCAGTTCGTCAAGGAGCCGATCGCCGCGACGTCCTTCGATCGTCGCGGCAGACGGAGACCACCCAAACACCTTCAGACCAAGGAGCAGCTGTGACCATACGAACCCCAGAGGAGATCGCCGCCCGGCTGCGGGCTGTCCGCGCCACCGGCACCGACCTGTTCGGCTTCTGCCAGGAAGTATTGGTCGAGGCGCTCGACTTCGGCCACGCCCGCCAGTTCCTTGACCCGGACATGACCGCACCGCAGTGGGACCAGCAGCGGTGGAGTCAGCACGCCGACACCGAGACGTACGCCCGCTGGTACCTGGAGTTCGCGATCGACAAGATCCTCGACCACCGTAGTGGCTCGGCCAGCCGCTCCGTGCAGAAGCTCGCGGAACTGGCCTGGCTGCTCGGCCGCGACGACCTCGTGACGGCCATGGACGACGCGGACTACCCGATGTACGGGGCACCCAAGGTCAAGACATTCGCCGACGGGCTCGGCTGGCCGTTCACCGACGCCATCGACGACCCCGAGCTGCGGCAGATGCTCGCCCGGATGGCCGCGGGCCACGAGTGCGACCCGGATGGCTGTGCATGGGGTTGCCGCGACTGACGACCGCCGCGCCGGGAGGCGCCGAGACGGCAGGCCAGCATGTGGGGTGGCGTGCTGCCCCGCGTCGCGTCGGTCAGCGCGCTGGGCCAGCATGTGGGGTGGCGTGCTGCCCCGCGTCGCGTCGGTCAGCGCGCTGCCCCACCCGAGCGCCGTCCGTTGGCTCCCGCCGCCCCCATCACCTGCCGCTGACGGTCACCGCGGCCGGTCGTCAGTCACCGTTCATCACGGCCACCCCCAAGTGGACGACTTGACCTTCATTGAGAGATGAGCGTCGATCAGACCGGTCATCGTCCGAGCCGGCTATCAGGCACAACACAGCCAACCCCGGTCGGACGGTGACCCCTGCCCGCAACCCGATGGAAGGTCACTCGCAATGTCCGCTCGGAGCCGATTCCGCCCGTCCCAGCGCGCCCTGGTACCCAGTGACGTCACCGATCCGCTGCTGTGGCGGCTCGCCGTCGACGTCCTCACCGCCCACCAACCCGGACCCGGTGACCGGTGCGTCAACCTGCAGTGCGTCAACCATGTCGGGCCTTGTATGGCGGCCAGGCAGGCACAACGGGCGATGCGTGCCGCGCGAGCCGCGCGACCGATACCCCTGTCGGTGCCGGCCGTCACTGGCGAACGAGCACCACGGCGGCCTGTCCGCGACTCCGGCGGTTTCATCGGCTGGTTCACCGCCGGCCTCGCCGCCACCGCCACGCACCTGCGATCGCGGATTCCGCAGCAGCTGCCGCGCCGAGTTCCCGGAGCAACCCTGACCGGCGCGTACGCGGCTTAGTTCCAGGCCCTGCCGGAATGACCCACCCATCCGACCCCCTGATCAGGAGGACCATATGACCTTGCGTACCGAGACCACTCTCGCCGGTTATGCCCGAGCCGCCGTCGAGATGAAGACCCGCATGCACGAGTACTGCACCAGCACCGCCAGTGGCGAGTACACCCGGGCCTTCCTCGAATCCCTCCGCACCGGTCTCCCCGAAACCGATCACGCCGACGACGCCCATGTCGACCAGGAACTTGTCGACGTCATCAACCGCGCCAGCAGCGCGGTATGGGCGCAGGGCGAGGCATACGTACTCGCCCCCGCCATGACCGCCATCGTCGCCGCAGCGGCCGAAGCCCTCGATCTCACCGGCGATCTCCTCACCGCCGACGCCGCCCCCACCGACGGTGGCGTGCTCTTCCTGCCCGAACCGATCTACCACCGCAACCTGGGCGGCCAGGTCAGCGGAATCGCGGCAATCACCTGGGCCACCATCTCCTCCCCTAGCGGACGGTCATGGCTGATCTGCGGCTGGGCCGACCGGAACGACCCCGAGGATCCCCACGCCGCCCGCATCCAGGGCTACGCCCAACAGGATCGGACCCTGCTGTCGCGGCTCGGCCCGTACATGATGACGAAACTGGACATGCTGCCGATCGCGGCGCCGGTACCCGCCCTCGAACCTGCGGACAGCGACGACCCCGACCGCGACTGGGAAACAGCACCCGACGGGCGGTACATCCTCGCCGACACCACCGCCCGCACCCACGTCTGCGCGGCGATCGCCTACGCGTTCTGGTGCATCCAGGCCCAACCCCTTGCCGTCGCCGCGCCCGCCCCGCTGGACCGGCCCGCCCGCCGCCGCGCCGTGCGCGCCTCCATCGTGCACGACACCCGCGTCGTGATGCTGCGGCGCACCTCCACCCTGACCGAACCCGGCGACGGACACGCCCGGTGGCACTACCGCGTCCGGTTCGTCGTACGTGGCCACTGGCGCCGCCTCATCGACAAGCACGGGCAGGCGTACCGAATCTGGATTCACGCCTCCATCAAGGGACCGGACGGCGCGCCGCTGCTGCACGGCGAGAAGGTCGCCGTTCTCGCCCGCTAGCCCCAATGCCGGGTAGTTAAGCGTGGTGGTGATCGGTCAAGAGGGCGTGTTGGTGCGGATACGGGCAGCGGGACTCCGGTAGAGAGGTACGTCCGCCAAAGACATGCCTCACCACCGGGAGTCCCGCTGTTGGTTCAGTCTGTCATTACGCGTGTGGTCCGGGTCGCGGCAGGTCCGTTCGCGCCGGGTCATCTGGGTGAGCTGACCCGGCAGGTGCCGTTCGAGATGATCGATGCGGTTCTTGCTCAAACCCTGTGTACTCAGCGGCGAGTTCGGGATCTGCCCTCGCGGGTGGTGGTGTATCTGCTGCTCGCGGGTTGTCTGTTCGCCGAGTTGGGGTATCGGCAGGTGTGGCAGCGCCTCGTCACCGGCCTGGATGGATTGCCGGTCGCGGATCCGAGCGAGGCCGCGTTGACCAAGGCCCGCCGCCGGATCGGCCCGCAACCGTTACGAGCGTTGTTCGACCTGCTTCGCGGCCCGGCGGCCTGTCTGGCTGGGCCGGTGCGCTGGCGTGGGCTGCTGGTCTGCGCGATCGACGGGACCACCTTGTTCGCGGCTGACAGCGCGGCGAACCTGGCCCGGTTCAGCAAACAGCGTGGGGGTCGCACCGGCGGATCGAGCTATCCGATGCTGCGCCTGGTCACGATCATGGCGTGTGGCACCCGGTCGGTGATGGACGCGGTGTTCGGGCCGATCACCTCCGGCGAGACCACCTATGCCAAGGATCTCCTGGCCCGGCTACCCGCTGGGGTGCTGCTGCTGGCCGACCGCAACTTCGCCGCCGGGCACCTGCTCACGATCGTGACCGGCCGTCACGCGCATCTGCTGGTACGGGCCAGGACCGGCCGGGGCGGGCCGAAACTGCCAATGCTGCACCGGCTACGCGTCAACGCCCGCACCGTCAAACGAGCGATCTCCAAATACAACGCCCGCGGCCCGAACATCGACCGACGCACCTACCAGGCCACCACCAGCCTCACCATCCTCGCCGGACCCACCTTG
This sequence comes from Plantactinospora alkalitolerans, assembly GCF_015690345.1. Classification (GTDB taxonomy): domain Bacteria; phylum Actinomycetota; class Actinomycetes; order Mycobacteriales; family Micromonosporaceae; genus Plantactinospora; species Plantactinospora alkalitolerans. Next base: position 15,238 of record NZ_JADPUN010000377.1, read on the forward strand.
ACGACCAGCCCAGACCCTTAACTACCCGGCATTGCCGCTAGCCCAGCGCCCCGAACCCGAAGAACACCGACGACCGTGCGGCCCACCACGACCGCGCGGTCGTCCCCGTGCCCATACCTCGACACCGAATCCAACCCAAGGAGACACGACCCGTGGGAACCCCCTGCTACGTCGGCACCGCCGACCCCGCCCAGCCGACCATCGTCCGCGTCCGCTACGTCCTCTTCGACGGCTACCCCTCATCGCTCATCCCGCAACTGCGCGCCATCTGGGCCAGCACCGCCCGCCGTGACACCAGCGCCCTCATCGACGCGGTCCTCGCCCACGACTGGGAATACCTCGGACCCGACCTCGCCTCAGGCATCCAGCCCTTCCCGAACCAACATCGGGTCGCTGGAGTCGGCACGACGCTCGACGACACCAGCGCGGAGCCGGTCACCGTCTTTCCGCTCAGCTGTGCCAGCGACCTCGTGGCCTCCTGGATCTATCTGATCAACGCGGCTGACGACACCGTCGCCGTGTACAGCGGCGACGGCGAACCCGTCGGTGTCCACAGCCTCGGCTAACCCCGTAATCAGGAGGACCAACCCTCATGCCCGGTCACGCCTCTCGCCTCGTCCAGCGACACGCCACGCCTGGCCGCGCCACCGCCGCGCGGCCCTACCGCGCCCGCCACCTCGACCGCCGGGGGTCGGGATGAAGCTCCGATCCCTGCTGTCACTAGCCGTGGCGCTCGTCGCCATGTTCATCCTCTGCGCCGGCGGTCTCGGCGGATTCCTTCGCGGCAGCGCCGCCGCCGGTTGTATCCCCGTCACCGCCTCGCCGACAACGTCAACGTCCCCATTCAAGCCGCCCACCGTCTGGCCGGCCATCGGTGACTGGAACAGCGACCAAGTCGGCAACGCCGCCACGATCGTCACCACCGGCGCCCGTCTCGGAGTGCCAGCCCGCGGATGGGTGATCGCGGTCGCCACCGCCATGCAGGAAAGCACCCTGCGGATCCTGGTTGGCGGCGACCGCGACTCGGTCGGGTTGTTCCAGCAGCGCCCCAGCCAAGGGTGGGGCACCCCGGCCCAGCTTCAGGACCCCGTCTACGCGGCCGAGAAGTTCTTCGGCGAGTTGGCCACGATCAGCGGCTGGCAGACGATGCCGCTCGCCGAGGCCGCCCAGGCCGTGCAGATCAGCGCCTTCCCCGACGCGTACGCGAAATGGGAGGTACCTGCCACCCAGCTGGTTACCGCGATCGCCGACGCCGCCGGCCTACCCACCGACGGCATGGCCGGGTGCGGGGCCATCGGCCCGTGGACCCAGCCGGTACTCGCCCCTGTCGGGTCGGAGTTCCGCAGCTCGGACCGGCCCGGTCACGACGGCGTCGACCTGAGCGCTCCGCAGGGAACCATCATCCGCGCCGCGTCCGCCGGCACCGTCCGCACCGTCCGCTGCGACGCCTTCTACGAAAGCACGGGCGCCGAATGGGGCTGCGACCGCGACGGCCACCCCGAACTCACCAAAGGCTGCGGCTGGTACATCGACATCGACCACGCCGCCGGTCTGCTCACCCGCTACTGCCACATGGACCAACGCCCGATGGTGACGGTCGGGCAGGCGGTCGCCGTCGGCCAGCCCATCGGCGTCGCCGGCTCCACCGGCCACAGCTCGGGCCCGCACCTGCACTACGAGGTGCACCAGAACAGTGATGCGAGCGCGAACGGCGCGATCGACCCGGTGCCCTTCATGGCCGCGCAGAACGCCCCGCTCGGTCAAGTGAGCTGATGTAGTTCCTCAAATAACATGGCCCATTCTCCAAAGAGCTGTCCACGTTTTGGCCCATGGGACATATCAATGAGAAGATAAGTCGACTCTCGGCTGACATGGCGAATCTCAGTGGATCAACGACGCGCGGCGCGCGTTGCCGGCACTTGAGCCGCGCGACTGACGGCATTTGAGGATGTCGGTCGCCAGCCGGGCTGGCCGCCTTGCCGATTCAACTCTCATCCATCTCGTTAGTTGTTGATGACCGGCCACGCCCCGTCGGCCGACGGGCGTTCGTTGTAGCTACACCTCGCGACCAGAGGCTCGTCCGGAACAACTCTGCAAGCGCTCGGACGAGAACGGCGCGCTCACCTGGTTTACTGTCTCGCAGAACGATCATCAACGCGACGATTTTGGCAATCGCATATATCGCCGCACAAAGGCTGCTAATCAATACAACCGTGTTGCTGACCAGCCCCATACCCGTTCCTCCGGCAAGTGAGCACCACCAGCGCAGGCACCGGAGAGGTGGACGCGCTGTGGGCGTTACGGACAAGTCGGAGGTCTCTTCCATCGGTGGGGGCTGGCCTTGCTCACACCGACCAACGGCACCGGGCCACGTCTCCCTCATCAGTTCGGCGGCCGTGCTGACGACACCGTCGCGGGGAATACTCCCCTCCTGTGTCACTGATTGTCTCGCACTTGCGCCGCCTCCGTCATCTGTGCCGTCTCGGTCCCACTCACCGCCGGGTGCCTGCCCCTATAGATATGGGCAAAAGCCGCACGGCCCACCCGCACAACCACCGTGATAGCAACCGCGATGCCGCCGCTCGCAACAGTCACGCAGCCGCTGGAGCACCTGCCTGACCTCGATGAAGCCGAGGATGCAGCCGGTCCGGCGCCGCTGAGCAGGAAGTAGAGCTGATGCAGGCCCATCACTGCGGACACGTTGGCCTGAAGACCATGTAGGGCTCCTCGGTGATGCCGAAGATGGCCGGAATCGAGTCGAGCGCGAGGATGAGGTGGGTCGTGCCGATCGCGGCCGTCACGAGGAACAGCAGGGTGAACGTCCGCCGCCCTTCGCCGTTGACTGTCGTGAACCGGCCGTTGCCGTAGTCCTGCCGCAGGGCCGATCGCGGTGTAGATCAGGAAACGTGCCGAAGAGGTAGAACACCCAGGCAAACTGGGAGATCAGCGCCGCCCGCCGCGATGAACGCGCCCCCGGCATTACCAGCGCCAGGTGACGCCGATCAGCAACACCTGCTGCTGGTACGTCCGCGGCACCGCGAACCAGCTGATGATGATCACCAAGACGAACAGGTTGTCCACCGACAGGCTGTACTCGGTAGCCAGCCGGCGCAGAACTCACCTGCCGGTCTGACCGACCGTCGCTCGCACTTGATTCACTCGCACTCGGCGTATGAAAAGCGCACGACACGACACCAGGGTCCTACGCGCAGTTCACGGACAGCGGAGCGGCTGCACCCGCCTGAAACGCTCCGCCGTCGCCATGGCCCGCTCCGGCCTTACAGCAGCAGCCACGGCACTGGTCATCGAGCGCACCACGCTGCTGGGGTAACAGCCGGATCAGCGCCACGGGCGCCAACCGGTAGCGCTGCCGTCAACGACCGGCAGCGTTCCCGACAACCCTGCCAAACCATCTTTGGCCCTCACTCAACCCAGCTGCCTTGCCAGCAGAAGCGGCCAGAACGCTGAGAAGAACGCCCGGGACACAACGGCGAGAAGACCAAGCAGACTCTGGCCAGCACCTCTGATCGGGACAACAAGAACGAGAACCTACAGCTGACTGGCTGGCGTCCAACAAATAGCGCACCAGTCATATAACGCACGTTCCCGGCAGCCGCCCGCCTGACCGGCCCGTCACCATCCCCGATCCCCGCTCAACCCGAGCGGCCCCATCCACAGTGGGTTTCCAATAAGGAGCAACCCGTGAGCACCGACGAGGATACGGACCAGGAGGAACTGCTGCAGCGCCTGCTTCAGCATTTCCTTTCCAGCGACGACCTCAACGAACTCTGCGCCGATGCCGGCCTGCCCGTGCTCATCGACAGCAACGGACAGCCGGTGTACGTGCGGGAGGCCGTCTCCTACGACGACGCCGGGGTCATGACCCTCAACCGCGGTGTGGTGATCCGGCTGTCCGACGGCGGCGAACTGCAACTCACCATCGTCACCTCCCGCCACCCCGTGAGCCCGGTCCAGATTCGCCCACCCGGCACCCGGGCCTGAACCGCAGGCCGCGGGGCGTCGCAGCGCCCTCCGGGCACCCCGATCCGGGTGCCCGGCCACCAAGCTCGCCAGCCGCACGCTCACGTGCCGCGAAGCGCCGGAGACCGGCGCAGTCATGTCAGCAATCCGCACCCAAGCAGAAGGAGGCACCACCATGTCCTACCAGCCGGGCGACCCCATCGCCCCTGAGCACACGAGCGGACCGTGCCTGATCGGCCAGCTCGACGACGACGGACACAGCGTCTCCGCCGTCGCCATCACCGACCATTCCGACCCCCACCACGTACTGCCGATTCTGCGGAGCATGCTGGACGCCGCCGCCGGCGACATCCAGATGATGACCGAGCAGATCATGACCCACGGCTGGATCTCCCTCGATCCAGCTCACCAGCTGGCGGATGCCGCACCAGCGTCGGCCGAGCTTCCGCGGCTCCGTTTCGGCCTGGACGAGGCCAGCGTGCCGCCGCACGCCGAGTGGCTGTACCTGCTCGGTGATGGTGAACCGACGGTCCTGGTCTACGAGGCGACCGTGCACGGCACCTGGGCATGGCACAGCCGCCACTGGCTCCCGGCGCCCGGTGACGCGCCGCTGCCGACCGGGCTCGGCATCGCTGGAGACCTCGCCACCGGGCATGGTGACCACGAGTGGCGGCCCGCGACGATCGGTCTCGCCGGGCTACACACCGCCTGGCGGGCCGAGATCTGCTCCACGGAATGGGCGCGCGGGGTCATCGTCGCTCGCCTCGACCGGGAGGTGCTGCGCGACGTCATCGACGTGACGAGGCAGTGGAACGAGGGGCGGCTACCCGGTTCGGGCCTGCCCTCGCTGGCCCTCGTCGAACACGTCCTGATCGTTCTGTGGTTCGACGGCTCGGGCCACGAGCAGACGCAACAGATCATGCCTGGGCTCCGGCTGCGACCCGACGGAGCCGGCTACGAGATGGCGCGGCGGATGCTGCCGGACATCGACGTTCACTACGTCATCGGTCAGCACGTCCTTCCCTGGGTCCTGCCCGCGGAGGAACGGCCCGGGTACCGACGCGACGAGTTGCGCAACGGCGTCCCGCCCATCCGGGAGTGGGTCACCGAGACCGGCGTGCACACGGCCTACCCACCCCTGCGCGGCTATCCGCTGTCGCTCATCGCCTCCGCGTTGGCCGACCTCGCCGACGACGGGCCGGCGGCAGTGGCCAGTTACGACCACCCGCACCAGGTCTGCCTGATCGCCGGCAGCCACGCCCTCGTCGTCACCCCCACCGCCTGGAACGGCCGATCGCACGTGACCTTGCCCCGCCCGCTCGGCGGCACCTGGACCGCCGATCCGCTGGTCCCGGTCTTCAGCCCGTGGCAGGTCGCCACCCGCTGCGGGATCCTCCGCAGCCGCAACCACTGACCCACCCACCAAGGCAGCAACAGCCGGCCATCGGCCCGACGCTGACGAGGGCCCCCTCACCGACCTCGCCGATCGGCCCGTCGCCCGCACCATCGTCGCCGGGTTCTCCAGCCCTGGCTGCTGACCGCACCTCCGGCCGCCGGCTGAAGCCACCCGCCGGACTACCGCACCACCGCACGCGCACCACCCGGCCGTTGCCCGGCCGACCCGCGCACACCGCGCACCCCGGGCACGGCCGTAGAAGGCCGTGCCCGGGTTCCCACCCCCTGCAGAAGGGAACCCCATGGACTCGAACCTCGCTCCGACCGCTCGCACCAGCGGCGTCGGAAACCGCCGGCTAACCGTCGCCGTGATCGGCGGCAGCCTCACCGGCCCCGTCACCGCTCTGCTGCTGCTGCGCGCCGGCATCGACGTCACCGTCTACGAGGCAACACCAGTGTCCGCCCCCCTCGGTGGCGGACTCATCGGCCTGGAACACATCGCACTCGACGTGCTCGACCGTCTCGACATCCCACAGCGTGACTTCGTCGCCTACGACTCCGAGACGATCCGGCAAGTCGCGGTCCGCGACCGGCAGCCCACGCACACCGTGCTGCGCACCTACCCCGGACGGAACACCACCTGGCCCCTGCTGCACCGCGCGTTGGCCGCCCGGCTCCCCGCAGGCGTCCTGCGCAAGGGAATGAGGGTCACCGGCCTGACCCACCACGCCGGTCCCCCTATCCTGCACTTCGCGGACGGGCAGACTGAGCCGGCCGACCTGGTGGTGTTCGCCGACGGCCGGTCCTCGATCGGCCGTCGCCTCCTGGACCCGGACCGGAAGTTGCGCTACGCCGGCTACGTCGCCCACCGCGGCATCGCGACCAGCATTCCGCAGCCCGACATGCGTGACTTCGTCCGGATGGAGCCCTGTCCCGGCGTTCAGTTCAACGTCGCCCCGGTCCCCGGCGGCTGCGACTGGACGTTCTACCTCGGCTGCACACCGGCCACGTACGAGCAGCACTTCGGGGCCGCGCCCACCCGCCGAGTCTTCGCCCTGCCACAGCACATCACCCCGGCCGCCCGCGCCCACGTCGACGAGCACGCCGACCATCTCCTCCCGCCCGACCACGCGGCGGTCGTGCACGCCACGGCCACCCGCATGGCAGTGCCAGTTTTGGACATCGACCCGCCCACCCGCATGGTGTGGCCAGTCGGCGACGGGCACGCCGTTCTGCTCGGCGATGCCCTCGCACCAGTGCGCCCGCACACCGCCCGCGGCGCCAACAACGGCATCGAGCAGGCCGCCGGCCTGGCCGCCGCGCTCACCCAGCACCGCCGGTATGGCGCCAACCTGCCCACCGCCCTGCACGGCTGGCAACGCCGACATCTGCCCACCGCAGTCGCCGCCGTACAGCAAGGCCCCGTCATCGGCGACAAGCTCGGCCTCGGCGCCCGATAGGGCCACCGCCTGCCGTGGCCAGAGCCCCACCGCCCCACCTACACATTCAAAAATAGACCCAGGTCACCCCGCCCGCGCATGAGCGCGCAGTCAGCGCTGAAGAACCTGCGGCATGCGTAGTGATCGGCGACGAACTCGCAACAGCAACTTCGTCGAAAACGAGTGAAGGTTCCGTGGCCATTGGGTTCAGTGAGTCGGTCCGGACGTCTGAGGTGCTCACTGCGGCATCACACTCCCCGGACGGTAGTTTACGAAGCATGAAGTTTTATTCGCTTCCTGCCGTCGCGATTGCAACGATCCTCCTCGCCGGTTGCGGCAACAGCGGCGATGCACCAGCACCCCAGGGTCCGGCCCCGCAGTCCAGTTCGGCCCCGCCGGCGGCGCCTACCGCGAGGACCCCGGCGGCCGCAGACAGTTCGCCAGTCCCGCCCGAGAAACAGGGCCCGGCCCGGCTCAAGATCGGCCAGACATACACCGGCGCCGACGCGGAAGTAACCATCCACTCGGCCAAATTCGGTGGACGTGCCGACTCGGAGCCCGACAAGGGCAAAGTGTGGGTGCCGGCCGACGTGAGAATCTGCAACACCACCAAGGGCGAGGACCTGCCGACCCCGAGTTGGAGCTCCTGGCAGCTCAAGACCACCGACGATTACGAGCTACAGCCTGCCGACATCACTCCCAAGCCAAGGCAGCCCGCCCTGCCTTACTCCGCCACACTGCTGCCGAAAGACTGCGTTCGCGGCTGGCTCACCTTTGAGCTAGACAAAAAAAGCAAAATCAAGGAGATCCGCCTCATTGAGGACCAGCTGTTCGGCCCAGGGCCAGCCATCGCGATCTGGAACTAAACGGACACGTGCTTCGCCAACAGCGAGGGCGACTACTTTTTCGGACCCGTCGGCGCGCACGCCGACGGGTCCGAGGAGGCAGAGCTTGTCCTCGTCGACGTGGACATTGGGTCGGGGCATCTCACCGGGCCGACCTTCTACTTGACGGTGGACACGCCAAGGCGGCCAACCAGCTAATGAGCGTCGGCTACACGGCTTGCGTCGGTCTGGCTTTAGTCAGTTGGACACTTGCCGGAACGCGGAGCCCTTCGCTGTCCGCGCCTCTACTTTCTCGATAATGCGGTCGACGACCCTCGACGAATCTTTCCACTTCATCGCGAGCCGATCGTGGTCCATGCCGTGCTCCGCGACGATGTCACGCAGCTGCTCCAGGTCGAGCTCGGCCAGCGTTGACCGGAGGCCGGCCTCGCCTCGCTCTGCGAACACGGCAAAAGGATCAAGGACTCCAGGCGCACGGCGTCCACTCCGCCGTACAGGGGCAGCTGTCGCTGTGTGGGCGTCCGAGGCGAGAGCTCGTTGTAGCGCAGTGGCGAACCGACCGGTGCGAATCGCTTCGTCGGCTACCACCGAGATGAGCCGGGCGAGCGGCACGGCGACTTCAGGGCGCGCTGCGGCGAGCTGCGAAAGCGAGTCGGAAGCGGCCTGAACCGCGCCGGAGATGTCGTCCGGAAGGGCTTGACTGGTCATGCAGTTTCCTCTACTGCCTCGATGAATTCTTTGGCCAGGTTACGGAAGACCTCGTAGCCACCCTGGTACTGGTATTTCTGGCGTAACGTGGACATAGAGGAAAACTCGGCCGAGGCCGCGATCGCATTACCTTCTGGGACGACAGTCTCGAACACAGGCGGCAGCTCTTCGTCATTCAGTAGCCGGTCGATGGTCGTGCGGTGAACCGTCGACGCTGAACGGTACTTTGTGACGACAATGCCAATTTCGTGAATTGTTTCCCCAAGGTTGTCGGCAAAAGCTTTGACTCTGGCCTGGATCTGCGGAATACCGTAGGTTGAAAGAACGTCCGGGATGGTCGGGATGATATAGCCGTCCGAAATGCGAAGCCCATTGAGTGTCACGATGCCGAGATTCGGGGGGCAGTCGACTAAGACGAAGTCGTAGTTTTCGAGAATTGGCCGGACCGCTTTCCGCAGCAGATCGGTGGGGTTGTTCGAATAGAACCGACCGGACGGCATCGACGCAAGGCGGTCCTGTACATCGATGAGGTCGAGCGAGGAGGGAAGTAGATCAACACTCTGCACCTCAGCGACCGGGCTCACCTTGCGCTGAAGTGTGGCATCGAGATCGAACTCGGCCAACTCGCCATCGGGGCGCAACGCGTCAGTGAAGAGCGTGACCAACGTATGCTTCTGCGCATTCAGGTCACGCCACCGATCCTCGCCGACAAGAACGGTAGTCGCATTCGTCTGTGGGTCTAGGTCGACGACAAGGACTCGCTTGCCAAACTCGACCGACAGCATTTCGGCCAAACCGATGGTGGTAGTGGTCTTTCCAACGCCACCCTTGAGATTGATCGTCGATATCACGTATGCCATGTGCCTGTTCCTCCGTCGAAGATATCGCCTGACAGCATCACGCGCGAAGACCGGCCCCGCGCGCAGCTCCGCCACTGGAGCCGGAAAACGCTCGTCGCGCACCCGCCAGTTGGAGACCACCGTGCGACTGACGCGAGCAAGCTCCGCAATCTCCGCCAAGCCGGCGAGATCAGCCTCATCTGCAGGCATCGCACCCTCCTGTGAATGACGTTCACGGCATCAGACTGAAGTGTGTACATCATCCACACCTCTGTCAAGGTGGTTGAGGATGGAGGCTGCGCGACTCGGGCGGATTGACAGGGGAGCCCGCGCCGCCATACCGGCCGCGGGCTCCCTTCGACCTCGCTGGCTACGACGCCGAGCGGTACAGGGTCCAGGCACCCCACGACGCACCGAAATGGGACGACCTGGCCGATGCCGACCAGGCTGCCGCGATCGACGCCGCCCGCGACGGCTTCACCACCGCTGTCGAGGACGGTGTGGCCACCCGCTGCGCGGCCCTTCGCGACGGCGACACCCGGCCCGCCGAATGACCGCCTTCGTCTGCCACCCCGGCAGGCGCCGCCCGAACCCCCATTGCCCTCGGCCATCCGGCCCGAGGGCATTTCCATGCCCAGAAGGAGTTACAGGTGAGAAAGCTCTGGTTTGAACTGCGGAGATCCCTCCAACAGGCCGAAGAAGCCATCGCCAGCCACCAGGCCAGCGAATTGAAAGAGCCATGGCTCATCTTGGACGTCCGCAACGCGCGGCTGTGGTTCACCCCCGCCAACGCGCCACGCCCCCGCAGCGTGGCCGTCCCGGCCGCTCACGGCGACGGGCCGATGTCCGCCGGCGAATTGTGGCCGCTGTACCGGCAGCCCTTGACCGAGCCCGACCCGGACCACGAAAGCATGCTGGACCAGCTGCGCGCCGCCGCAGGGCAGGGGCACCGCTGGCTTGTGGCTGACCTGTCCACGCCGACGCGGCTGTACACCGCCGCCGCCTACGACACCGACACCGTTCCGCAGACAGCGCACTGGACCCCGGCCTGGCTCGCCACCGGCGACCTCGGCCCCTACCCGGGTCAGACCGCGCACGGCTACCAGCACAACGGCTCTCTCGTCGCCCGCTTCACTCGACCGACGGTGCAGCGGATCGCGTCCGACGCCAACGCCCGCGCCCTTCGCTCCCCCGATCGGGACGCCGACCTGCTCGTACTGCGCCACAGCGACAGCAGCATGGAGATGTTCGTGGTCCGCGCACCCGCCGCGCCCACCGACGGCCTCGCCCCTGCAACGTTCGTTGTGGGCATGCGGCGACTCACCGCCGACTCCGACGGCTGGTACCGACTCACCGACGACCGCTGGCCCTGGCGGCAGGCCATCCCACCCACCCTGCCGCCGAGCCGCAGGCGAGGTGAGCGCCACCAGCACGAACCGGACGTGTTCGAGCCCGACGAAGGGCCGACTGGCAGCAGGTGCACGGTGTGTGGGGCGACCGGCTACGACATCGCCTACCTGGAGCTTCCGTCGATGGCCGGAGCCGGCACCGACACCACCGAATCGTGCCGGATCTGCGGCTCCTCGGAGAGCTTCGCCCAAGAGGTCGGCTGGAGCAGTCGCCGGGCGATCTGGCCGCCGGTCCTCACGGCGACCGCAGCGGACAGGGAGGCGACGCGGCAGTGATCGACGACGACTACATCCCCGGCGAGGGCGACGTCATGCCGGCGGTCTGGTGGCGGGTCGCGGACCACTTCGACCTCACGAAGCGGCTCCGCAGCAGCGAGATCCCCGGCCATCCGCTGATCGCGTTCGCCGACGAGTTCACCTCAACGCTGCGTACCGCCGGTCCGCTGTACGTCGACCTGGCCAGGTACACGGCCTGGGACACCACCTCGTCGAGGAACCCGATCGAGCGGCAGATCTCCCAGGCCCTCACCGACACCTTCCCCGGCATGTTCAGCATCGTCATCGGTGCCGCAGGGCCGGACGTGTCGCTCGCGCTGCGCCTGACCCGGCTCACCGACGGGATCGCCACCGCACTACTCGAGCAGCACGGGCGCTACCAGGCCCACCGCCGGAGCCCGTCGCAGTAGCGGTCACGGCTGCCCCGGTGCGGCGCCTTCGCCCGAGCCCGCCTGGTCGGCGGACGCTTTCGACAGCTCCACGATGCGCACCTGGCTGCGTGGCTGGCTCCATGTGGACGGGCGGCGCTGCATCGGCTTCGGGGTGGTCTTCGAAGCCTGGCTCGGCGAGGCCCGTCCCGGTTTCCGGCACGGCGATCTCGCGCAGGCTCCTGAGTCCGCCCGCGTCCAGACCCGCGTCGTCGCCGCCGTCGATATCGACCTGCGGTTCTACCGGGCCATTCGGATGCGCGGCGCTCACGCACCGGCCGTCACCACCTGGGCAGCTCCGCCGCCACAGATCCGCGGCACCCGGATCGCCGCCGGCCTTACCCGGATGGTGGACCGGGCCCGCGCCCTGAAACCCCTCCGTCCGGCCGATCACCGGTCCGACGATGTCCTGATCCGATCGCGCCGCCCGAGCGGTAGGCGCCCGACCTGAACACCGCTCCGCGTAACCAAGTACGGCTACGCGCGCTCGGCAATCCAGCACCCGAGCCTCAATTCGACTTGATCGATTGGGCTGGGAGGCGTTCCATCGTCGGCGCCGACACCGCCCGCGCGACGTCGACACCGACCAGCAGGCACCAGCGGCGGACCTACGCGTCGCCGTAACCCTTCAGCACCACCGGGGTGTGGTCGCCCACCCGCCCGGCCCGAACAGGCCGGCAGGGGTTGGCCCCATCCGTCTCCGCTGTGCGGTACCCACCGCCCGCGCACCCGGAGACGGGTGCGCGGGCCCGACCTTCGAATCGAGGCAATCACATGACCACACCACACCCCCCTGTCCCGCCAGCCGGTTCACCGCAGAACGACCCGGCCGTGGCCGGCACCGGCGAGACGCCCACCGCCGAGGCCGCCTCCGGCCGGTCCGGCTACCTCTACCGCAAGGTCGCCCTGCATTTGGCCGACCACCCCGATGACATCGTCAAGGTCGGCGAGATCACTCGGGCGATCGGCGCACCGTCCTCCGGGGCGGTGTTCGAGGCGCTGAAGAAGATGGCCACCGCCGGGCACGCCACCCACCACCGCGACCCGCACCGCTTCCAGATCACCCAGGCCGGCATCGACGCCGCCGGCGCCCTACCACCGGCCGCGCCCCGCACCCGCTCTGGCGGAAGTGGTGGTGGCCGTCAGTCCCGGCCCGCGCCGGTGCCGCGACCGAACGGGACGCTGTATCACCCGCGGCGGCTCGGCAGGGGCTGGGACGTCGAGGAACTGCGGCGGCTACGGACCCAGCAGGTGCCCGTGCTGCTGTACGGGCCGCCCGGCACGGGCAAGACCGCCATGGTCGAGGCCGCGTTCCCTGACCTGCTCACCGTCGCCGGCACTGGCGACACCGTCGTCGATGACTTCCTCGGCTCCTACAATCCGATCCCCGGCGGCGGCTACGAGTTCGTCCACGGGCCCCTCGTGACCGCTATGCGCGAGGGGCGCGTGCTGCTGGTCGACGACGCCACCCTTATTCCGCCCCGCGTACTGGCCGTGCTGTACCCGGCCATGGACGGCCGCGGTGTCATTGCCATCCCCGCCAACGGCAACGAGACCGTGGAGGCCGTCGACGGGTTCTACATCGTCGCCGGCCACAACCCGGGCGTGCACGGCGCGGTGCTGACCGAGGCTCTGGCCTCTCGGTTCACCGTGCACCTGCATGTCACCACCGACTGGGACCTTGCCCTGCCACCCCGTGGCTCTGCTCTCCAGTTGTAACACCAACGGCTCGTGAGTCTTGACTCCATTGATCGGTTCGGCCGTTGATCAATCTCCGCGGGTTTGACCGCGCTTCCGTCCGCTGACGCGGGTTGTAGGGGTCGGCGGAGGTTGCAGGCGCAGTCGGTGAGCGCGAGCATGTCGATCAGCCAGCCGTGGCCGTCGGTGACAGCGTGGGTGCGCGCCGCACATAGGCTTGAGCCATGAGTGGCCCTTCTCCCATCATCGAACGTAGCAACGGCCACCGCGAGTTCCTTCTGACTGGGGAGGGCCGGCCGCCGTACGTCGAGTCGAGGTCTGAGCCGTTCCCTGACGCTGCGTCCATCGAGACCGTGCTGAACGCCCGCCGCAACATGGACGACTGGCAGGAGCAGTACGGCACCGCGCGTACCGCGAACAATCTGGCGGCGGTCCACATCTGCACCGGCGATCTCGAGGCAGCGTTGGCGGCCTGCCAGGAGGCGGAGTCAAAACTGGTCGACATGCTCCAGGAAGGCAACCCGCACCCCGAGCCGCTGACGTTCGCTGGGTTGGCGATGGTGAAGTACAACGCGGCTGTCCTGTTCTGGGCGGCGGGCGACTCTGAAAACAACTGGGCGTACGCGGACGACAACCGGCTGGGTGCGCACGAGGCGCTCATGGAGGTCGGTGAAGACGCGGATGAGGACGTGGAGTTCATCCGGTCGGCGGTGATGGCGTTCCCCGCGTTGAGGTAGCCGATGCCGGACTGGCTGTGGCTCCGCTCCAGTTGGTCGGACGAGTAGTCCGGCCCGGGCGTCGGGGTAAGGAAGGCTGCGCCGCGGCGGTTGATGCCGGGCGAGGACGGTCAGCGGACCAGGACAGACGACAGCGCGCCTGCGAGCGAAGTCTGCGGCAACCGCATCGGATTCTGGTAGGCGGGCGAAGGGCTGGGCAGGTGGGCTGAGGTAGGGGCGTTGGGCCAGGCTGACCTGGCCTGGGCCTGTCAGCTAACCAGGCCTCCGCGTGGGTTTGGCAGCTGCCGGGAACGGCGATCGCCGGCTCCTCGGATAAGTGCTACCGCTGCCGCGTCTTCGAGAAGGACAATGTGGTGCGCACGGGCCGGGACGGCAGGAGGTGGGGTGAGCATGTTCGCTGACGTGGCGGAGGCGGATGAACGTACGCTGTGGTTCACCCCCGGCGGGCTGAGTCCCGGAGGGATGCTGAGCCCGGACGACGCCGCCGCGTTTCAGGCGTCTCTCATCGCGGATGCCACGCTGGTCGACGCGGTGCCGGACAATCTGCGCAACAGCTTCGAGCGACTTCGCCGTAGGCACGCGCTCGGCGTAATCGACTATGAGCAGTTCACCGAGGTCGCTGACGACGCCGTCAGGCTCTACGAACCCGCCCTGCGGTACCGGTTCGTCGAGTTCTATCACGGCCAGCCGATCCCCTTCACCGACAAGGAACGCCGCCCGCGGCCGTTGACCAGCGACAGGTACGACGACATCGCCGAGCGGCTCCGCAAAGACAAGCTGTACCTGCCCACGGGCGACGGCGGACAGTGGCGCTTCAGCGGGATGCTCACCGACCTCATGCGCTGGGCGCGGGACCAGGGGCTCCTGCGGGGGCAACGGGCCCGCCACCAGGAGCGGCTGATCGTCAAGATGCGTAACCGCCTCAGTCACGGCCGTCAGTACCACGTCGATCTTCCGGGCGCGGCGACGATGGAGATTCGTGATCTCGCGGAGTTCATCAACCAGCTGTGGGGTGTCGCGACCCCGGGCGGCAGGCGGTACCCCGCGCCGGTACGCCGTGACATCATGGTCATCGGCTGGGATCCGACGACCCGAAGCCGGGTGATCGACCGCGCGGACGGTCTCCGCCCGGACGAGGACCCGTCCTGGCAGTGGATGCTGCTCCGTGGGGTCGCGGACGTGTATGACGTCGAGCGGTTCGACTCCCGGTACGCCACCAGCCGGTGGCCGGCCGAGTATCTTTGGGGGCCCGGTCCGGTCGCCGGCGCGCTCACCTGGCTTTCTGGCCACCGGCCGTCGGCCGACGAGGTCGATGCCGTCGACCGGCTCTATCTTCTGCGCCAGGACGGCAACCTGTTGCACCTGCCGCAACACCCGGAGGTCTTCGCCGCCGCCCCGCCGCACGAGCGCGGCGGCAGCTGGCACCTGCTGCGCGCCGACCACCCCAACGATGCCTTCGGCTGCGTCCGCAGCCAGCACGACACTGGCACGGGCCACGACACCTACGGCTGTCCGGCACAACCGATCACGTCCGGTCCGTGGGGCGACGTACACGAGGAACTACGCCGTCTTCAACCGACCCTCATGCCACATCTACCGGTCGACGTACGGGCGCCGACGCCGATTACCTGGCCCCGTACCGTCGAAATCCCAAACGGCTAACCGCCCCGAAGCAGTCGGACTCGTTGCTTCGTAACGGAGTACTGGTCGTGCTCCCAGTCGTCGGCGGTGGCTTGCTGCTGGTCTGGTCTCCGAACGTGACAGGCTGGCCGGCGGCCGGTGAGGATCTACTCGGCTGGCGGCCTCGCCGGCCCAGCGACCGGCCATGCATCGTCGATGGGTGGTCAGAAAATTTGTGTGCCCGTTCGCCTCTACCCGCTGACCACACCAGAACTACGCTGAAAATTTCTGTAGACGTTCTGGTGCGGTCAGGGGGGCACACGGCGTCCAAGATCGGCAACGAGACAACGCGCGCGGGAGCCGTCACTGTTGCACCTGGCGCTGCTGCTCGGCAGGCCGGAGAGGGCCCTCCCGCCCGCCATCGACCCTAGGAAGTTGGACGGCGGACGGGAGCCCATACCGATCGGAGAATGACACATGCTCGGCCTCGATGACCAGCACGGGTGGCTCGCCGCCGTCCTGCTGGTCACCCTTCCCACTGTGCTGGTGTCGCTTGGCGTTGTCCTGGTGGCGGTCCTAGCACTGGCCGCCCGCCACCCGCGGACTCGCCGCCACTGCATCGATGTCCTCGGCCAGCTCACCCGGTACGTCGGTGCGCTGCGGGGCAAGCGGTGAACGTCGTCTCGCCCGGTCCGGCCGGGCCGCCCCAGGGCGGCCCGGCCGGACCGGGCGGCCATCAACGCCCGGCTGCTCAGCGCCTGCGACGGCCCCCAGGGCAGCACCTTGCTGCACGAGGAGGTCCGGCAGAACCTGGAGGACCTCTGGCAGTACGGCGGCAATCGCGACGGCAAAACCCCGGGAATACGCCCCAACTGGATCAGGATTCGGCCGCCGTTCCTGATGCGGCAGCCCGAGACCGATCATGGACCGATCCTCCCGCACCTGGTTCCGACCAGAGGGCTGCCGCTACGCCTGGAACTGCTCATGCTCTTCGACGCGCAGTGCCGGTACGGCCCCAAGGACCGGGTCCGCATCGACCGTACCTTCGAGGCCGTGGAGGCGAACGCGCCGATCAAGAGCTGGCAGAAGGTGGTGCTCTCCGATACCAACTCCGACTACCGCGAAGCCGCCGCCCTGCGGGGCCGGCAGATTAAGGAAGCGCTGCGGGTGCTTTACGACCAGCATCTGGTGAACATCGAGCCGGACAGGAGCCGCCCCGGCCGTCGTGACCTCAGCCGGATCACACTGCTGTCCGAGGCCAGTACCCCGGTGAACCGGCCCAGGTACACCGTGCCGACGGCCGGGGTGTACATCTCGCGCCACTTCTTCACCAGCCTCTGGGTATTTGCGCTGACGAACACCGAGATCGCCACGTTCCTTGCCCTCTCCGCGCGACGCGCGATCTTCCCCACCGCCCACAGCGACTCCGGCGTCTACGTGGTGCAGAGGCACCGCGGTCAGTTCGGCCTGAAGGACAACACTTGGCGCAGCGCTCGCGAGTTGCACGCCTTCGGCCTGGTAGATCGCGTCCACGATGCGCATCGTGACACCGAGACCGGCAGGATCAGCGACCTCGGCGCCCGGTGGAAGAACCACGAGGTCATGCCGACCCACTTCACCATCATCGACGACGCCATGGTGCAGCCGGCCCTACCCGCCATCGACCGAGTCTTGAACAACCCCACCCCCGAAGACGAAATGAGGAGCTAGCTGTACTGACCAGGCACGTTGGTTAAGGTTGTGTGACGACACGACGTAGATAGACGTGATGACGAAGGCCTCCGGTTGTGGAGCTGTCTAGGAACCGCTCCGCCGCGGACATCCTCGATCGAGTCCTCACACGCGCAGCCGCGGGCAGCCCTTCAACATTCGTTCGGCGCACGACCCCGCCGGTGTCAAGCTGGTTTGTCGGGTGCGCCGATGCGTTTTGTGTCCAACTCACTCGTGTTGGCCGAGAGATCCTCGATGCCCATCAGGCCGTCCTCGATTGCCCGAGCCATCAGCGCGGCTTTGGTGGGTGCGGGGCGGCCGGCGCTGGCGTACCGTACCCGAGCGCGCTCGATGTAGGTTTCGAGGGTGCTCACGGAGATGCCGAGGGACCGGGCCGCCATAGATTTCGAGCGTGATCCGCACCAGGCCCGCAGTGCGTCGATCTCCCGCGGTGGGAGTTGGGGGCGGTTCGGGTCGTCGTCGGCGGCGATAGCGCCGCTGAGGGACGGCGGCGTGTATGACAGGCCCTGTGCCGCCGCGCGGATGGCAGCGACCAGGTGCTGCGGTCCTTCGTTTTTGGTCACGTAGGCCAGGGCGCCGAGGTCGATGCATTTGATCGCGGTCTTGCTACTGGCGTCCTGGGTGAAGACGACGACGTGGCGGCGGGACTCGTTGAGTCGGCGCAGTTCGTTGAAGGCCTGGCGGCCGTGCTGTAAGCCGAGGTCCAGGATGACCACGTGGGCTTGTGCGCCGGGCCCGGTCCACGCAGCGCTGATCTTGGTAGCGTGGTCGACGATGCGGATCGGTGGTTTGGCCTCGTCGCACCAGACCCGGATGCCGACGGGTATGACCTCGTGGTCGTCGATGACTACGGCGGTGATGACGTTGTCGTCCACTGTGCCTCCACCCAGGTGAACCTGTCTTCGCTGAGGCTGTTGACCCGTACTGCGGAGCCGCCGTCGGCGGTGTCGACCGGTGCGCAATCGGCGACGACGTTGACCGACACCACGCCTGGGGTGCCGACGACAGTGATCCGCGCTTCGGAGATGGCCGTTGACATGGCCTTGACGATCGGTTCGGTGAGTGCCCGCCGGATCGGCACTGGCATCTCCGGCCAGATACCACGGGTCTCCAGGTCGACGACCACGCCCTTCCGGCCGGCCACGTCCGCGGACTGCGTCAGCTCGTGGACGAGCGGGTCGGCAGCCGTGTCGGTTTCGGCGAACAGTCGACGCATCCGCGCCGCCTCGACGGCGCACCGGTGCTGTGCGTCCGTGGCTTCCAGATCGATGGTTCGTTCGGCTAGAGCCTGTAGCAGCGGGCCGGCTGACTCGTACAGGTCGGCGAAGCGGCGTTGCCGGTGTGCATGGACCTCAGCCTCGATGGCATTGGCGGTCCGGGCCTGCTCGGCTTGCTGGGACGCGCGGTCTGCGGCAACGGCGACCCGCCGTAGCGCGAGAGCGGCCATGCCGCTGGCGAGTGGGTATCCGATGGTGCCCAGCGAGCCGGCCGCCAGGTTGAGCAGCACATCGCTGGTGGCTGGGCCGGTGACGAGTACCTTGACGACTGTGCACGTCTCGTGGATGGCCAGGAATGCGACGAGGTACCACAGCGACCGGCCCAGTAGCAGGATCGCGGCCGTCCATCCGAGCGCGCCGAAGATCCAGTCGGCGGCGGATACGGTCGCCCCGGCCGGCAGGAACGCCCGGGAGAGCAGTGCGGCACCGAATACCGCAGCGAGTGCCGCCCAACGAATCACGGGCCAGGCCCTGTGTCGCACGATGAGGACGGACTCGGCCGCGACGACTGCCAGCAGGGTGCCGTAGGCGAGTAGTTGTGGCCACAGCGGCTGATAGACGTGCAAGTGGCGGATGAAGCTGAGCGGGAGCAGCAGGACCGTCGCGGCGATCGCGAGCACGGCCAGCCTGAGGCCTCCCAGCAGTTGTCGTGTGGTGCGTTCGAGGCTCTCGCTTGTCGAGGGCTTAGGCATGGCGCCACTCCAGCCGTACGAGGGTGCCATGGCCCGTGGCGGATTCGACGACGGCGACTCCACCGACTGCGGCGACCCGGGCGATGATCGACTCGCGGACGCCGCGTCGGGTGCTAGGCACTGTGGCAGGGGCGAACCCTCGGCCGGCATCGTGGATCTCGACCCGGACTCCGTCGGCCAGCCTGGTGACCGACAGGGTCGCCGAGGTCACGCCGGAGTGGCGTGCGGCGTTGGTCAGCGCTTCGCCGGCGGCGTCGGCGAGCGAGTGCGCGACCGTCGGGTCGAGAGGCATCCGCTCGTCAGCGATCCACCGCACGTGGAGCGGGATGACGTCGACCATGACGCGAAGCAGGTCGATCAGGTCCGACTGGGCCGGGATCACATTGCTGCGCAAGGCACGGAGGAACTCCAGGTCGCGCGCGGCGCGTTTGCTCAGCAGATTGGCCACAGATCGGGTCTGCCCGAGGCCGGCCAGCAGCAGTGTCGTGGCGGACGTGTCGTGCAGTTTCCGGTTGGTGAACAATTCGTCAGCCCGGATTCTGGCCGAGACCTCGCGCTCACGGCTGGCCTGCGCCGCGTCGGCGACCGCCGCGTCGGCCTGCGCACCGCCGCGGCGAACCAGGGTCCACAACAGCCGGGCAAGTGCGGTGATGACCAGCGACCAGCAGGCGGTGACGAGCCCGTCGATCACCGCGCCGTCCGGTCGACCGACCGCAGTGCCGGTGACCATGCCCGCCGCGACGGCGAGCGCTATGCAGCCGCCGAGTAACCAGCGCTCGTAGTACTGGTAGGCGACGCACGCGAAGGTGCAGAACGGCACGACCCACGACTTGCCGGTGCTCAGCCACGTCTGTGGCACGGTCCACGGCGTGGCGAGCGCCAGTCCGGTCAGGACCAAGCCGTCGACAACTGTGGGCCAGCGTAAACGCGTCCGGATTACCACCGGCGCATATACGACGCTCCACAGGCCGACGGCCGTCCACGCGAGCACGGCGGCGGCCCGGGTGGACGGGCCACCGGCGGCCGCGACTGCAACAGCGGCCGCGACCGGCAACGTGGTCAGTCTGATGACCACTGCGGTCCGTCGGCCGGCGCGGCGCAGACCAAGGGTCGCGTCACCTTCCACAATTGGCACAGTAACGTGCATCGAGCGGCTTCCTGTCGGTCGATCAACCGACAGAACCAGTCGGTTGATGATGCAATATCTGATCGCATGGATTACTACGCGATGATCGGCCGGTTTCGCCGCACCGGCCACTCCTTGATCGTATTGCTGACGGCCGGGATGATCATTTTCGCGGCCGGTGCCGCGTATGCTGCCACAAGGTCGCACCGAATAGATCCTCTGCAGTAGCTGTTGCGAATTGAGGGGTGAACACCCGACCCGCACTCCCTGAAAGTCGCCACATACTTTCTCCCACCACGCAATGACCGGAAAGGACGTGGAGATGGCTATTAAGTCCGGAATCCCAGCACTGACGAAACGCGCACTGCTCATGATCCGCGTACTCCTGGCCGCGCTGGCCCTGACGGCCGGATGGCTCGTCGTCGCCGCACAGCCAGCCGCCGCGAGCGCCTCCGGATGCACCTACGGCGGTCGGCCCGTCGACCGCTGCGTCTACGTCAACGGCAGCGGCACCTATGTGAACTACATCGTCGGGACGATCCGCTACACGACCGGGCAGTACCTGGAGATCGAGGTCTGGGGCGATGGGGTCTACTACCGCGGTCACGGCGACCCCACGACACCGTCGGACACCACCCAGGTCCGGCTGAACATCAATCGCAACCTCGGCAACGGCACCTGGGTGTGCGTCGCAGCCCGGTGGACCGACGGCAGCCAGGTCTCACCCGCCTGCGTGCAAATCAAACGCTGAAGCCCGGCCGGCGGACCACCCCGGTCCGCCGGCCGCCCCAATCCCCGAGAGGAACCTGACCGTGAGAAGGATCAGTCGCCTCGCGACCACAATCGCCGTCCTCATCGCCATCGCCACAGTGCTCACATCACTGCCCGCACACGCCGGCACCGGCCTGGTCTACCAGGCCGTCGACGCCGACAATGACCCATACAGCGGCATCTACCTGCGCGACGGCACGAGCATGGGCAACGTACGCCGCATCACCCAACGCTACATGTACTACGGCAACTCATTCGAGCTGATCTGCGGCATGAACGGCGAAGCCGTCGGACCATACAACAACCGTCGCTGGCATAAGGTCACCGTCCTCAACGGCCCGGCGACCGGGCAGGTCGGCTGGATCGCCGACCGGTATGCCAACACTCCCAACACAGCCAACCAGCCCACGCCCGGCGAGCCCGAGTGCGACGCCAACGGCAACCCGCCAGCCATTCCTCCGCCGGCCACGTACGACGGCTCCGTGTATTTCGAATCAGACCGCGCTGGCGACGAGTCATCGCCGGCGTCGATACACCGGGCGTTCAACCAGTGGACCAGCACAACAGCCTGCAACGCCGCCAACGCTAACGGCTTTCCGTCATGGCAGGCCCCGAACAACAAGTACATCACCACAGCGGCCGGCTGGAGCCTCAGCCGTCTCGGACCGGTGTACATGCTCGAGGCGACCCAGAGCAATCCCGGCGGCGGGCGATGGCAGGAGATCGACTACATCCTGTTATTGGACCCGGGCAACCACGCCGACCTGGTCAGCAACGCCTGCGATACGCAAAACAACCGCGGTCAGCTGTTCACCAAATGGCTCAAGGCGAACCCGAACGCCAAGCTCGTCGTGCTCGCTGGAGCGCGGACCGGCGAGAGCAGCCATCGCGGCATCCAGACGCTGTACTTCGACTACCTGCGCGCCAATGGCGGCCCACGCGACCGCGTACTCGTCTGCAACTACGACGGCATGGCACACCAGACGGTGTACAACAATTTCAAAGGCGCCATGACCAGCCCGCCGACACTGCCACTCGACCACAGCGACTGCCCAGGCACCGAAAACTGGGCATGGCACCCGTAGTCTCACCCCACCAGGCCGGGCCCAGCCGCACAACACCCACACGCCTGCTGAGTTCTGCCAACGGTGTCGTTGGCAGACTCGGCAGGCGTGTGGGACCCAGGCAAGACACTGTCCGGCCACGTCGCCCCAGAATCCATGCGCGGATCTGACACGACGGCCCGACTACGATTTGCCACGCCAGATGCGCGAGGTCCTTAATAGACTCATTCATCTGCCGAGAAGAGTGCGCCGAACTCATGCCGGCTAGGACAGCAATGCCGCTCCTTGAAGGGACGCGGCGGAGAGGCATTTCTATGTGCGACCGACTCAATCTGCATACGCTCGATGGCAGCAGGAGCAAGGCAGCCCTTCAGCCCTGGAACGCCCTGTAGAACCCTGACCGAGATCGCCCTCAGCGGGATTCCCGAACGTCAGCCCTGAGGGCTGTTGGGTCGACGACACTCGGCTGCCATGCCGGCGGCTATCTCCGGCCGGATCTTCGCCAGTTCCGGGAGGCAGTCATGCCAGTCCCCGACGCACAACGCGTCGGCCATCATCCGGACCCCGTTTAGGGCGTCGGCCCGGGCCGCCACCTGTGCAAGGTGCTTGGTGTCGGGAACGCCGCCCGAGGAAAACAGGGATCGGGCCAGGGCCTCGGCTTCAAGTAACAAGTCCGTGGACTCCTGGCCCGGGATGATCTGCCCGATCAGCTTGGCGGCCTCAGCGAGGGCGACGCTCCGGTTGCCCGGCAGCGGGATCGAGCGGGCCGTCGTCACGGCACGGCGGCACGCCGCCTGTGCCTTGGCGGAGTGCCCACATGCCTCGTGAGCGCGAGCGACCGCGGCTAAGGCTTCCATTCGCCAGCTGGGGTCCGGCACGGAATCGGCAAGGCGGTCGGCATGGTCGGGACGAACCGGTGCATAGGCCGCGGCGACCCGGGCCATGGCCCGCGACCGTGCGGCCAAGTCGACGGTGGCGTCCAGCCCGGCCTCCGCTTCGGCCGCCAACGTCGCGGCGGCATCGACTTGTCCCGCCACTGCTCGAACGCCGGCGATCTCGGCCAGGAGCAGGATCCTGCCGTCGCCGTCGTAGGAACCCCGGACGACTCGCTCCGTCTCCGCCGGGTCAACCGTCGCCAAAAGAGGCACGGCTCGCTGATATGCCGTGAATCGCTGCTTCGTGTCTTCAATCGACCTCACCGCTGCGATGGCGGCTTGTAGCAGTTCCTCGGCGGTGGCCTGATCGCCAGATTGTGCGGACGCGGCCGCTATGTGTGCCAAAGCGGCCCCTCGTATTCCGAGGTCGTCGATCGCCAGCGCCAGTATGCGGGCTTGCTCCGGGTCACCCGTAACCGCCATCGCGGTGACGATGTCCGCACAGGCCTGGTCATCCTGGACGCTGCGATTCACCAGCCGGGTGCACGTCTCGGCCCGCACCATCAGATCGGCGGCGGTGTCAGGGTCACCGTGGCGTACGGCCGTAGCCGCCAGGCGCGCTAGTGCCTGCGCGCGGGGGCCCGGTTCGGTGATCTCCTCAATCGAGGCCAGCGCCCTGATCGCGGACTCGGTGGCCGCGCGGGTGTCTCCGGCCGCGGCTAGCACCGATGCCGCCTCGGCCAGTATCCGCGCTTGGAGGCCAGGGGCCGCCACTGAGTCGGCCAGCCATTGTGCCCAGCGTGGGTCGGCTGCGGCAAGTGCCGGCATCGCTTCCACCAGCACGGCCGATCGCCGATCCACGGTGGGGATCGCTTCCGCCGAGTCCAGAGCCTTTCGGAAGTGCCTGGTCGAACCCTCCCGGTCTCCGATGGCTGCGAATGCCGCCGCAACTTCGGCGAGCGCCCTCACCTGATGATCGGCCGGCATCGCGCCCTGGGCGATCCTTTCCGCGAGGTTGGCATTGACGCGTGCCTGCTCGAGGCGTCCCGCGTGGCTGAAGACGATGGCCGTCCTGGCCAATACCGTGCACCGGCTCAGTGGTTCCTCGGGCGCGCCGATCGGCGATAAAATCTCCTCGGCGAGGTGCGTCGCCTCAGTGGCTGCGGGGGCCCCCGCAGCCGCCATCTCCGCCAGAGCCGTCGCGCGGCGGGCCGGGTCTTCGATCGACCGGGCCAGAAGGTCCGCATGCGACGGCCTCTCCAGGAGGATCCATGCTCCGGCGAAAGCGGGTGGCAACTGCTCATTTCGTCGGCGGAGGCGGTCGCGGTCGACAGCGAGCCGGAGCAGCACGTCGAGATCGAGATCGCCCGCCGCAGCGGCCACGGCGGTGGTGGTGGCAATCTCCATCAACGCGAGGTTGTCGCCGCCGGTGAGGTCGAGCAGCCGATCCTGGCGGCGACGGTCGCCGGCCAGGGCGATCATGCGGGACACATCGCCGGTCGACTCCAGCAGACGGAAATAGGAGCCGAGAAGGTACTCAGGCGTGTCCGCCGGCCAAGCCCGCTCCCGGAAGTCGTCCGCCCAGGCGTGCAATCGCTCGCGGTACGTCGCCAGCCGTTGTTCGCCCAGGTAGCGGACGGCGGTCGTCATGAGCTCCTCGTGCGCGAGTAGATAGACCGTCGAATCAGGCCGTATCCGACCGGCTCGGGCCGCGAATGTCCGACCCGACACTCCGGCCAGCTGCTCTTCGATCTCCCAATCCGTTCGCCCGGTAAGGTACGCCAGGTCTGAGATCGACAATCCGCCGGCCGCGGCGACCAGCTGGCCCAGCACGTCCTGGTCAGCGGCGGTGCCGACCAGCAGGCGTCGGAGTTCGCTCTGCGCGCCACGCCTAATCACCGCCGCATGCGCAGAAGACTCAAGATTACGCACGATTGATTCGTTGCGTAGGGGATGGTCGTGGGGGACATCGGCCGGAAGTGGCGGGTTCGGCCGGCTGGTGACGATCACCCGCATACCGGACGGCGGCCGGTTCGGCAGCGACGCGGCAATGCTCCTGACGTCAGGCCCCGGGGCGACTCCGCGGTCCTCATCCAGACCGTCGACCACTAGGACCAGACGACGCCCCTCGTTCCTGCTCTTCTCGGCCGCGCGGTGCAACGTCGATGCGAAAAGGGCGGCCTTCAGGGTAGCGGTCACCACCGGCATCGGCTCGCCGAGGAGGACCGCAAGTTGTTCCAGCACAGCTTCCATGAAGGCATGCACGTCGTCTTGAGCGGCCAAGCGGGCCGTCACGAAGAAGGCGACCAGGTCGACTCCGGCCGGCGGGTGCTGTGCGAATGACGCCATCAGCGCCGACTTTCCCGACCAGGCGGAGCCCAGCAGCAACAGGTAGCTGTTGCGGCCCGGTTCGGTCGCGAAAGCCGCCAGCTCCGCCAGCTCCTGTTCCCTGGCAATCAGCTCGGTGGGCGCGATGTTCCTGATCAGTTGCGCGTACGCCGAGCTAACTTGAGACTCCCCGGCCAGCTCACCTCGATCCGAGCCGGTGTACACGTCGATGTCCCCCGCGACCTGGCTTTCCAGGTACGCGGTCAGGCGGGCGAGGAGTTCCCGGCCGGAGTCGTCCGGGACTCCGTAGTAGTCGGCGTGAGGCAGCACCGCCGTGGCATGACGCGCGAGGACGGCACACAGCGCTTGCTCCTGCGTCGTCGCTGGCCGCTCTGGAAACAAGCTGTTCAGCAGTGCGGCCGCACGGCCGGTCCAGGTACTAGCCGCCGACGGCTGCATTTCTTCGTTCACGTCGAGCTGGAGCCGGGTGACCTCGGCGACCAGCCGGTGCAGGCGGATGTGCCGGCCGGCGGGCCGCGTCACGAGGCCGGTGCGGCTCAGCGCACCGATCGCCTGTTCCGCAGCGAGCGGATCAGCGACGACAGCGGCGAGTCGTGCCGGGAGCGCGGCACGGGCGGAGAGTAACACGTCCAAGTCAATGTCCTCGACGTCGAGGAAGCTGCACAGCCGCAATAGCTCCAAGCTCGCCGGCTCGTCTCGTTCCAGCTGCTCGTAGTGCAGCAGCCAGGTTGTGGCGACACTGGCGGGATAGCCCTCGACCTTCTCGGCTAGCAGTTGCCCCGCCGCGTCGCGGTTGCGGTAGAGCTCGACGTAAGCGGCGATCGACAGATCGTGGATGTCCATGTAGCCGGCCGCCTGCGCCAACGCCAAGGGCAAGTCGCCGAGCATTGCCGCCAGCCGGTCTGCCGCGGCCGGATCGCCCCGAGACGTGGCACGGCCGAGAAAGGCCATGGACTCCGCTCGATCGAACTCGGCGAGGTCGAGCTGGACAGCCAGGTGTCGCCAGCCTCGGAGCCGGCTGGTGATGAGCGTGCTTCCCGTGTTCGGCAGAAGCCACCGCCGCACGTCACCGGGCGCGGCGACGTTGTCGAACACCAGTAGCCAATCGTCGCGGCGCCGCAGTTCGGCCAGGAGGATCTCAACGGTTCGGTCCTGGTCGACTGCGGGTGGTTGCCCGAGCCCTGCCGCGAGATCGATCAAGTCCTCGACTAGGGTCACCGCCGACTCGGCGCGGATCCACCACGAGATCCGGAAACGGCCGTCGAGCAGTCCTCGATGAGCGAACTCCAGGGCGATCGCCGACTTGCCGAGACCGCCGAGACCGCGCACTGCGACAACCGCGATCGGGCCTCTCACCAAACCCTCGCTGATCTGTTCGAGCAGATCGGTGCGCCCGATGAACGATCGGTTGCGAAGGGGAAGGTTGGACAACGGACCCATGATCGTCAGCGACTCGTCCACCTGGGGCGCCGCTGCGGGTTCTGATTCAGAAACCGGCGCGGCGGTCGTGTCAATGGACGACAGCCGCTGCAGCATGCCGGCGACGGCCACGACCGCCACGAGCAGCAAGACCACGGCTCCCCAGGTCCAGCGTGGATCTTCCGTCCACTTCCTCAGGCTCGGGGGCACCGCGTTGGTAGCCCAGTTGGTGGCGACTGCAAGCAACGCCACCAAGGCGGCGCTGAGTCCTGCCAGGGCGGTCACCAGCCAGGCCCGTCGCCGAGTGCTGATCCGAGGCCTGGCCGCCATGAGACGGCATCATGTCAGACTGCGCGTCCCGCGACGAATAACTGCGCGGCTTCGCCGCCGGCTTGGTCAGCGACCGCGACGCCGTCGTCGCCGGCCTTACGAGGTGTTCGGGTACATAGCCGCGCAGGTCGTCCCGTACCGCATCGGCGTCCCCACCGGGCGAAGTTCAACGACCGCTTCTTCGGCGACGCCCGTAGCTCAAAAGGGGGATTCACATGCAAATACATCACATAGATGCTGATGTCTAGATTTGAAAGACAGTGGGTTCGGTGGAGGAGGCCAGCCGGATGACTATCCGCAGCGAATCGATACGCAAGAGGTGCTACTGCAAAGACGAGTCCGGCCGGCGGCTGGGCGCGCGGTGCTCCCGGCTGAAGCTGGCCAGCGGCGCTTGGAGCAGTGGTCATGGGGTGTGGGCGTTCCAGATCGAGTTGCCTCCCGCACCTGGGGGCCGGCGGCGGATCCTGCGCCGCGTGTCAAACACGCAGCCAGGCGCCCGGGCGGACGTGGCAGCGGAACTGGCGCGGGTGTGTGAGCTGATGAGCCTGGCCGACGGTGACGAGGCGCTCGCCGACGAGATCGCCGAGGTATTGATGGCGTGCAAGCTTGGCCGGCCCGCTGCCCGATCCGCGTCAGTTGACCCGCCAGCTGCGAAGTGGCGTGCCGAACGCCTCATCGATCAGCGTCGGGGAGTATCTGACGTGGTGGGTCGCGCACCGCAATATTGACGAGCACACGCGCATAGGTTACGCGTCGCATGTGCGTGTCCACCTTGGCCCGCACCTGGGACATCTGCCACTCGCACGGCTGAACAGCACGCACATCGAGGCGATGTTCGCGACGATCACCGAGCGCAACCGGCAGATCCTCGATGATCGCACCAGCGCCGACCCGGCCAGGGCCGGCGCGGCGACGGCTACCAGGCTGACGACCCCGGCGACGATCGCCCGGGTGCGGGCCACACTGCGCAAGGCGCTCAACGACGCGATGGCCAAACACCGGCTGATCGACTTCAACCCGGCCGTGCACGCGGAACTGCCCGCCTACGATCCGCCGAGGGTGCGGGTCTGGACCGAACGCGCGGTCGCGCATTGGAAAGCCGGCGGTATCGCCCCGAGCGAGGTGATGGTGTGGACACCGGAGCAGGCCGGCGCGTTCCTCGACCACGCCCAGCGTCACGATCCGCCGTTGTATGCGATGTTCCTGCTGATCATGCTTGGCGGCCCGCGGCGCGGTGAGGCGGTGGGCGTACGTACCGACCAGATCGATTTCGACGACCAGACCGCGACGTTCAGCCACCAACTCGCCGAACACGGTTATCAACCGGTGTACAAGAAGGTCAAGACCCGAAGCGGCGACCGGGTGATCTTCCTCGACTCGGCGACCGTCGACGATCTTCGCGCTTACTGGGAGCTGCGGGAGTCCTGGCGCATCGCGGCCGGGGCCAGGTGGCCGCGGACCGTGACCGTGCTGACTCCGATGCCGGGCGGTTGCATGCCGATCGAGGTCGATCTGTTCTTCCGCCAGCCAGACGGGCCGGCCTGGCATCCCAGCAGCGTCACCGACCGGTTCCAGCGCGACTACGCCGCGGCGGGTCTGCCGCCGATCCGGCTGCATGACGGCCGGCACTCCGCCGCGACCTACATCAAAGCCGCCGGTGCCGACCTGCTCGACACGCGCAAGAAGCTCGGCCACGCCAGTGTCACCGTGACCGGCGACATCTACCCCGCCAGCCTCGACGAGATCGACCGGGTGGTCGCCGAACGCACCGCCGCCCTCACCCCCCGCAGCCGACCGGCCGGTCCGCGGACCGGCACGGGCCCCACCGGGTCGGACAGTCCCAGAGCAGTCCCACCGGCCACCGACCCCGCGCAACGGACAAAAGACCAGGTCCCGGCGCAGGAGGATGCGGGACCACCTACGGATTCCCCCACACCCAGGCCCCCGGCCACCGGCACGGCCGGAGCCGTACCGTGGCCGCGACGAGGCCGCCGCCGCGACAGATACCCCCGGGACGTACGGTGAGCGATCAGGTAGCCTTTGTCGCGACGGGCTGTTAGCTCAATTGGCAGAGCAGCGGACCTTTAAAAAAAATCATCGGCAGCGGTCTTTGTCTCCCGCTACCGAACGTAAAGCAACTCATCCGGATTCTCGCCTACGAATCCGGGAGAGTGTCGCCGAGTAGCGGCAGGTCAGAATGATTGTTACACAGTGTAGCTGCCCTGTCGAAGGTCACTCTGAACCAAAATCCAGATTCTAGGGGCGGAATCCGTCCGGGGTCGCTGACATCTGAGCGCCCACGGAGCACCCACGACCGCGCCAGCTGTCTCCTTGTCCCCGTCGGTGGTACGGCCGTGGCGGCGGTCGTCGGCGCCCGGCACACGCCGCTCGCTGTGTCGTGCCACCCGCCTGCCTCCCGCCGTAGGTGCGGGAGGGACCTGGGGACCCGCGGCGTCACCTCGGTGACCCTGGTCGGCAACAGCGCCGTCCTCGGTGACGGCGTCGAGCCGCTCACTCCGTGCCCGCCACTCCGTCGACACTCCACACCAGAACCAGCCGCCCAGCACCAACACACCGACACCTTTGATTCCTTACGGCTCCACGCGATCCGCAACATGTTCCGGCTGACGTCACGCAGGTACTGGGACGAACTGAAACGCGACGTCAAACCGATCTACACCGCGGTCAACGCCACTGTAGCCAGGGCGGCGTTCGACGACCTCGCCGAGAAGTGGGGCGGGCCGCTGACGCCGGCGTCGGTGCGGGCCTGTCGCCAGGCGGTCAGGCGGGGCGCGATCAGGGCCCAACGGGCGTCGGACAGGTCGGATGGGTAGGCTCGCCGTGCGGTCATGGTGCGGTCGTACGGTGTTTCGAGGCCGGCTCGACAGACGTTATGTCCGTTGATTCCAGGGCGTTAGTGAATCAGACACGATCGCAAGGTGAAATGCGTTGATTCCGGTCGGAGCAGAGCTGGATCGGATGTGTTCATTCCAGGTCAGGTCCGGCATTCGGTGTCACCGAGGTCGAGAAGGGAATCGGTCGCTAC
Source organism: Plantactinospora alkalitolerans (assembly GCF_015690345.1). Classification (GTDB taxonomy): domain Bacteria; phylum Actinomycetota; class Actinomycetes; order Mycobacteriales; family Micromonosporaceae; genus Plantactinospora; species Plantactinospora alkalitolerans. Next base: position 45,293 of record NZ_JADPUN010000377.1, read on the forward strand.
CGACGCGAACGCGAAGCAAACGTCCAGTTAGAGCATCCTCCATGTCGTCGACGAGCACGTCGGATGGCCGCTTACACTCCTGCACGGCGTCGTCCGCGCCACGTGAGTGGAGCAGGTAGACACGATACGGCTAGAAAGGGCATGCGGTGGATACGGATCCAGGGCCGACGTGGAAATCGATGGAAGTTGTCCGTAAAGAGCTGGACGCCGAGCGGGAGTTACAAGCGAAGGTTGCCGATACGGCGGACTCGCGCGCAGGAGTGGTCCTGGGATTTTCCGGGGCGGTCGCCGCACTTGCGGTCAACTCAAAGATGCTGCTCGCAATACCCGGCGCCATTCTGACCACGGTCGCTGCGGTGGTGGCAGCAACGGTTCTGTGGCCCCGACCAAAGAGCACCATCGACCCGATGTACCTCACGACGCACTACGCCGCACAGGACGAGGACAAGACTAGGAAGGAAGTCCTCCAACGCCGTCTCGTGGACTACGAATCGAACAAGGACATCCCGCGGTCCAAGCTACGCCGGTTGAAGGCTGCCACCGGTATGCTTGCTGGCGCGATCGCCCTTGTGGTCGCGGGCGCCACCACTCAGATGATCATCGACGCCACCACGAAATAGGGGTCCTCCACATGACTACACCGGCTGAGTCGGTCCCACCACAACCGGCTCCCGAACCCATCGAGACCCAGCACATCGTCGTTGAGGTCAACCCTGACCCGATGACCTCGCAAATTATCGAGCACGGGGACAAAGTCACCGGTCGGGAGATTAAGTGACAAGCCCGACCAGCGATGCGCCTCCACCGGCGGACGCGGCGGCTGCGCCTCCACCGACCGAGCCTACCCCCGCAGAACCGCCGATCGTCGAGATCAATGCCGACCCGATGATGATGCAGGTCATTCAAGGTAGCAGGAGCCCAAGCGCCGTGACCTTCGCCGGCTCGGACGACGATCACTGACTGCGAGCGATGCGGACTCGTCACGTACAGACGCCCTCATAGCCACCGCGGCGGGAACAGGACGGCTCAAGAACCGAGAACCTGCGGCCGAAGGCGGCTGGAAACGAGGAGTGGCTTATTTCGACAGTTGCCCAGTTTCGCTCTTGGCATGGCCAGCGCCACGCTTGCGGCCACGACCTTCGCCAGCGAGCCGGCCGCGACCGCAGACCGCATCCAGCAGCTAACGAGCTACATGGGCGAGCACGTCCTGGACCGCCCGACGGGCTGCCGGGATCGCGAACTTCGCGAACCGCTGCCGAGCGCCGCCCATCTTGGCGGCCCGGAACTCCGGATGTGGGGGAGCTGACGCGTAAGCCATCGGCATCAGGACAGGCTCACGCGGAAGCAGCGCGCCTGCGCCGGGCCGAGGTAGGTTGCTCCCGTTCTGGCGTTCGGCGCTCTCGCGTAGTCCGGCGCCTCAGCGGCCCGCCTTGACCTGGTATTCGTCGACGATCTCCTGGGGGATGCGGCCGCGGTCTGAGATGTCCCGGCCCTCTTTCTTGGCCCAGGCGCGGATCGCCTTGTTCTGCTCTCGGTCGGCCGTCGCGCTGCCCCGGCCGCCTGTGGCACGAACGCCGACGAGCACGGCGCCGCGACCCATTTTCTGGCCTGAGGCCGTGTACGGGGCGAATTGGTCCCGGAGCTTACCGGCGTTTTCGCTGGACAGGTCGATTTCGTACTGCACGCCGTCGAGCGAGAACTTGACGGTCTCGTCAGCGTCTCCGCCGTCTAGGTCGTCAACCAACCTGTGAATGACTTGCTTGGCCATCGTGGGGTTTCCCTTCGAGAGGTTATCCGTGCAATAGAAGTACATTAGCGTGTAGGGCGTCGCGGATCGCTGCCGGTCGCCCGGGTGCGTCTGGCAGTCGAGGGATTTACTGTGGGCGCCTGATCGGCGGGGTTGCGTCGACTGGGCGCGCGGTTCGGTGGACCGTGTCGCGGGTAAATCGCTTTGCGCTCAGCTCGTTGTTCATCCCGCGCGGACCCGGAACGGCGTGTTCGTTGACGCCCAGGGTGGTGGGGGGAACTCCGCCGCGACGGCGTCCTTGGTCTCGACGTCGAGGTCGAGTTCTTCTGGTTCGGCGCCCCGGATCCTGTCGAGCAGGGCCATGATGCGGGTGAGTAGGGGTCGCATGAGGTGCCGGCTGTGGGGCGCGGATTGTTGTTGGAAGTGCTCGAGCATTCGCGCCCAGGCGTCGGCTTCGTTGTCTGGCTCTACCTGGCCGGTTAGTCGTCCGCGTCGCCGGCCCCGTATCGGGGTGACAGTGCCCGCTGCCGCGATGCCGTTGACCAGGCGTCGGAGGCGTTTCATGTGATCCTCGATCTCGGCGCGTTGTCGGGCCAGGTCGTCGACTTCGGCGCGTGCGGTGTCGATGATGACCCTGACGTCGGCGCGGGCCTGCCTGCGCAGTTGGTCGGCCTGCCGGTGTGCGGCGGCGATGATCTCCTCGGCCGCTTCGGAGCCGGCGGCTGTCTCCACTTGTGGGCAGCAGTCGAGGGCCATGGGTGGGGGGTCGACATGTTGGCCATCGTCCGCGGTGGCGTAGCCGGCGGCGGCACCGACCCGGTACCAGTAGCGGGCGGCGGTCAGGTCGTCGTCGTCGGTGGGGGTGGTGGTGCTGATGGTGGTGTTGGCGGCCAGGACCGACCGGTATTCGTACAGCATCGCCAGTCGCACCGCGGCGTCGGCGATGTCGCGGGCCGCGGCGATCCGCAGCCAGTGTTCGGCCCGGTCGGGTCGGCTCTGGACCTGATAGTGCACGCCGAGGCAGTAGGCGGCCATGCCGAGTTCGCTGTCGGCGACGGCTTCGTCCATCCGCCGGCGATGCCCCTCGTCGGCGGCGTGTCGCCGGTAGAGCGTCAGCAGGCGTCGCGCCTCGGTGGACGGGTTGCGTACGGGGCGGGGTCCGAGGCAGGTGTCGACCGCCCTGCGGAGTTCTTCCGAGACGCTCATGTGTCGTCGCCTCCTGCCGGATCGGAGTCGGCGCTGGTCAGCCGGGTGACCAGCCGGGACTGCAGCGCCCGCAGCCCTCGCGCCTTGTGCGTCTTGAGGGCCGAGACGCTGATGCCGAGGATCTCGGCCGCTGTCGCCTGTTCGAGATCACACAACTCGGTCAAGACGATCACCTCCCGCTGCCGGGCTGGTAGCCGCCGTAACGCGGCGAGTAGATCGAGTTGCCCATCGACATCCAGCGCCTGCCACGCCGGCACCTCCTCGGACCTCTCCCGGTACTGGTCCAGCGACTCGACCTGGACCGGAACAGCGGAACGGCGGCGGGCCAGCTGCTGACGTGCCTGCCGGTACATCAAGATCTCGGGTCGCTCGTAGCGGCCCCAGTAGTGCCGGACCAGCAGCATCACGTCCTGGACGACGTCTTCGGCGGTGTGCCGATCCCCCGTCCAGGCGACCACAGCCTTGAACAACTTGCCGCGCCACGCCGTGTAGAAGGAGATGAACTGTTCATCGGCGTCCTCACCGTCCTTCACCGCCCGGATCCCACACCCGCGGCCGGCACGCCGATCGTCCGCCGGGACGCCGTCGACCACTCGCACAGGTCGTGCGACCAGTGCGGACTGTCAGGACCCCACAGATCGACACATCGTCCCAGCAGGCACGCGTTGGCGTGCCACGGTGTACCACGCACGGACATCCTCCTCATCGACATGAGTGGCGCAAACGCCGCCAATCAGAAGAGGCTCACGACCCGTGACGAGGTCTACACACCTAATCAGTTCGTGATCGTGTCGTGACGCTGCGCCCCGCGCCTGAAAGACGTGCGCATCCCCGCCCACACCGTCCACACTCCCACCCAGGCCGACCAGACCCGCGCCGTTCGGGCCACCGTGATGCCGATGCCGATGCCGATGCCGGTCGTCAGCGTCGCTCACCATCCTCGGCAGCCCGCCATCGGCCCGGCAACGCTCGTAGCGCTGCGGCGCACACCGTTACCTCAGGTCCGACCGGCCCGCCAGCCTAGATGACGGACGCCCGGTCATCCGTACGTCGAGGTCGTTCGAGCTATGGACCACCGTCGACGACGACACCGAGGTCCGACCCGGTCGCGCCGCCGAGCCGACCCGGGAACCCCGGTCCCACGTCCAGCGGAAGTAGTCGGTGCGAGACAAGGTACGACGGGGAGCGGTGCAGGCCGCGTCGCACCGCCGGAGGGAGCGAACGCGGCAGGTGCCAGACAAGAAACGAGCAGGAAGGAACCCGTCCGTCCACGCCACTCTGTCCGACCACCGCTCGCAGCGACGCCTGCTATCCAGCACAGGCGCGCTCCCATGGACAGGACGCCGACGACGGCTCAGCCTTTCGCCGTGCGTCGATGTCTGGTTACGTGCCTGTTGCGGAGCGGTCACACCCGCCCGCGATGGTATTGCTCCCGTACCCCCAACGCCTCGGGAGGCACCCGTGCTCGATCGTCGACGCCGTACCCGGCTCATCCTCACCGCCGTACTCGCCACCGCGACGGTGGCCGCGACCACTCTCATCGCGGGCCCCGCGGTCGCCGCCCCACCAGGTATCCCTTCGAAGGCCACGGCCCAGTCGAACCTGAACGCGCTCACCGTCGCCGCCGAGTCCGGCAGCGGCTACAACCGCGACCTCTTCCCGCACTGGATCACCATTTCCGGTGCCTGCAACACCCGGGAGACGGTGCTGCGGCGGGACGGCAGCGGGGTGAGTGTGGACAGTTCCTGCTACCCGACCTCGGGTAGCTGGTACAGCCCGTACGACGGGGCGACCTGGACCAACCCGGCCGACGTCGACATCGACCACATCGTCCCGCTCGCCGAGGCGTGGCGTTCCGGCGCCAACTCGTGGACGACCAGCCGGCGGCAGTCCTTCGCCAACGACCTGAGCGGCCCGCAACTGATCGCGGTGACCGACAACGTGAACCAGGCCAAGAGCGACCAGGACCCCTCCACCTGGCAGCCGAGCCGGACCGCCTACCGCTGCACGTACGCCAAGATGTGGATCCGCACCAAGTACAACTGGAGCCTGCGGCTTCAGTCCTCGGAGAAGACCGCGTTGCAGACCATGCTGAACACTTGCACGTCCTGAGCAGGGAGTCGCAGCGGAATCCGGCCCCGGCCTCACCAGACGAGGCGGGGGCCGGATCGTTGTTCCCGGTCGCGGCGCAGACGAACACCGCCTGCTGCTCCGGCCTCACCGGTTCCCGGCGCGGTGCGGTGCGGTCTACAGCACGCGAGGCGGTGGTCCGCTCTGTCGGCGATTAATTTCGGAGATGGTCGACCGCTGCTGGTATCGGCACAACCGTGCGTGCGCAATGACGACGTGGGCGCCAGCTCGGCGAGGTCCGCCGTGGTGCCGCTTCGGCGTCCGAACCTGCTGCCGCGTTAGGGCCTTGCGGTGGACTCGGCCCGATACCTCCATCGACACAGCGCGGGGGCGACCGTGTCGGCGAATGCGTCACATCCTGCCCGTTGGGGCCGTGCGGTGTGGCGCGTCCGGGTAGGTGCAGGCGTGGGCCACCCTGATGTCCATGAGTGCGATCTCCACCCTGCTGTCCGGTGTCGTCGATGTGCTGCCCCAGATCGTCACCGGCGGGTGCACCCTCGGCGCGGCGTGGCTGGCCTACCGGTTCGGTGAGCGTCAGCGCGCCCGCGAGCGTGCCCGCGACAAGGTCGCGAGCACGAACAAGAAGATCGAGGAGCTGGGCCAGGAGCTGTTCGAGGCGGTAGGCGCCCTGCACCTGGCGCTGCGGGTGTACGTGCCGGCGCACAACTCGTGGCAGCCGAAGCTGATGACGCTGGGCAGTGCGTTCCTCGAGTACATGGCGGCGAAGACCACCAGCGGTCACGCGCTCGGCGCGGCCCAGCTCGGCCGGGTGGCGACCGAGGCTAACCAGCGGGAGTTGGCCGCCGCGATGGGTTTGCAGGCGCCGCTGGAGCGGGTGCTCGCGGTCGCCGGCCGGGCGGCGGTACTGGCCGATGGCGAGGTCCGCGAGGCTGCGTTGAAGCTCGGGCAGGTCGCGGCCGAGTCCAGCCAGGCGTACGGGCAGGACAACCTGTGGCGGCGGAAGAAGGCCAAGGCCGCCCGGGACCGGGCCGACGCCGAGCTGTACGAGGCGATGGACGTGCTGTTGACCGCGGTGAAAGCCCACCTGTCCCCAGCTGTCGAGACACCGCGGCGATCGTGGCGGCCGCGGCTGCGCCGCCGGGCCGTGGTCGCGCCCGCGGCCGCCGCGATCCAGGCGAAGGTGCCGCAGCCACGAGCCGGTGAGCGCGACGAGCGCGCAACGCCGTCGTTGCCTGCCGGGCGCGCCGCGCTGCGGTGACCTGAGCTGGGTTCTGTCGTCCCGGAGGGAGACGCTGAACGCTCGTAGACTCGCGCAGTGGACGCGACGTGGGCTGCCGATCAACTCAATGAGTTCGCTCGAATGATCGACCGGCTGTCTGAGTTGGAGATGAGGTCGCGCAGCGACACCGAAGAGGAGCGCGACGACCTCGACCGCGAGGTACGCCGTCAAGAGCCGATCATGCGTCTGGCCGAGAACGCGATCCGACCGGGCTCGGGTGACTACTCGTCGGAGTACGACGAGTGGCGCGAGCGGTGGTGGAACGCGCGCAATGCGGCGTTGCAGGCCGCGGGGCTGTACCAATATGGCGAGGAAGCTCGCCGCCGGTTGCGGCCCGACGCACCAGACCTGGTCGCCGACCAGTTCCATCCGTGGGTCTGGGAGGCGGCGCGTCCGTTCTGGGAGAGCGATAACCGGACCGAGGCCGTTTGGGTAGCCGCGCGGGCCGTCAACGGCCGGCTCCAGCAGAAGCTCGGCCGGCACGACCTTGGAGAGACGAGGCTGTGCCGCAGCGCCTTCAGCACGAACGATCCCAAACCGGGTGAACCTCGGTTGCGCTTCGCTGGTGACCGCACATCCGATACGTGGAAGAGCCGCCAAGTGGGAGCCGAGAACTTCGGCGTGGGGTGCTTCAGCGGGATCCGCAACCCGGTCGCGCACGAGTCCGACCTTGTCTTGGACGAGCCGGTGGTGCTTGAACAGCTCGCCGCCCTGAGTCTGTTGGCGCGGTGGATCGACGAGTGCGTCGTGGAGCACGTGGCCTAGCTGGCGCGGCGACGTCGGTGGTGCCCGATGCAGGCCGACTGGGTCAGCGCCACCAGGGCGTCCAGTCCAGCCAGGTGAACAATCCGAGCACGGCGGCGGCGACGCCAGCGATCCCGCCGAGGATCGTGGTGAGGGCAACCATCCAGCCGCGCCTGCGGAGCCTCGCCCACCGACCCTGCCTGGCCGAGGGGTCTACCGCGGCGCCGTCGCGGCCGGTGAGGGAGTTGTGGCTGCCGCTTGCGAACTGGCTGCCGACCACGCTGGACCCGGCGCCGCTGGCGGTCTGGCTGCCGATGGCGGTGCCCGCGCCGGACACCGTCACGCCATCAGAGGGGGCGACGGCGATGTTCACGCCGCTGCCGTGAGCGTGCTGGGAGGTGACGTGGACCGTGGCGCGCTCGCCGGTGATGACGTACTGCACGGCCTGGTCCGCGGCTGCTTTGTCCGGCACGTCCTGAGACTCCGGTGTCGACGCGATCAGCTCGGCGATCAGCTCGGCCAGGGCAGTGCGGACCTTGACCAAGAGGCCGCGGAGCGACGCGTCGGACAGCGGCCAGTAGACGACCTTCACGCGGGTGTCCGGCGTAACGAGGTGCTTCTGCAGCGTGTCGACCATGACGTCTCCCCATGGCGGCATGAGGTGGTGCTCGCCTTCGTCGCGCTTGGCCAGTGCCTCCAGCTCGCCGATGCCTCCGGCCAGGACTGCGGTCTCCATGTCGACGCCGAGCTCGGCGAGGATGTCGCGGATCTGCTGAGGGAACATCGTCGGGACGATCCGCTGGTGCATCCCGTTGAAGCCCGCCCGGTTGGTGAAGATGGCCATCAGGCCGGTGTGGACGTGCCGGTACGGCGGGACCATGTCGACCTTGTAGCCGTTGAGTTCCTGGCGGGCCCAGTCGCGCATCTTCTCGGAGCCGGCTTTGCCGCCGAGGACGATGCACTTCTGCAGCAGGGAGGCCACCGGCACGCTGTCGTCGAGCACGCCTGCCTCGATCTGGGCCAGAAGGCTTTCCCGCTTGTGCGCCATGCCGTACATCTTGTCACCGCGGCGCATGCGCCGAGTGAGGCGGTGCAGGCGCGATACTCGTTGCGTGCGGTACTTGCACATCCTGCAGTTCTGCTCTCGGCGTCACTCTCTCATAAGTGGCTAGATGCAGCCGCGTAGTCCATACGAGCGGTGTCTACCATGCGTGCTCGATCTACCGCTATCCGTGCCGCGGCCAACTAACCATCGCAATGGCCAACTGACGGTCGCAGTCACATCCGGCCCGGCGAGCGCGGCGGTGGAGGAGAGTGAGTGCCGGGGCCAACGGTCGGGGCGCCGGCCCGGCGCAGCCAGGTGCGCATGCCTGGCTCCTCCGGCAACTGGTCGATGACGAGCCGGACGGGACCGGCAATGTCTCGCTCCCGAACAGCGGCGGACATCAGCGCGTCGTCGCAGACCGCTGCGACGTCGAATAGCGGGCCAAGGATGATCAAGTTTCGAAACGCTCGGCGCAGGTAGACGTACAGAGGCTTGGGCAGAATCCCGAGGAGTTGGTCCGGCGGCAGGTCTCCATGGGCCACCCTCGAACGGACGCCGTACGCCTGGGTAATGGCCTGTCGGATCTCGAGGCGCTCTTCGTCGTTGGCGCCGATGAGTATCGCAGTGCGCTGGGCGACCTTGCGGCCGAAGTCGCCGTCCGGACGCTCGGTGATCAGGAGATTCTCGAGAGCGGACATGTACCAGAAGATGATTTCGGCACGGTCGCGCTCGTACACGACGTCGCCGTCAGTTCCGAGACGTGGGCCGAGCGCGAGAAACCGGTGGGCGCTGCGCCGAAGCCGCTCACTGGCCAATTTCGCTCTCTTCCGGTCGGTCTGCGGGAGGCTCTGCCAAGCCTGCCACTGCTCCAGCAGCGGTGACATGATGTCGGTGAACCTCAGCACGTCAGCCAGTTCTTGCTGGTCGAGCTGACAGGGACCCCAGCCCGGCTCCTCAAACTCCTCGATCCCGTCGAACGTGGCGGGCATTAGGTCAAGGCCAGTGCCTCGGACGCGTTCGACCATGCGGCCCGGCTCGATCTCGTACTCGGCGGCGACAATCACGCGTTCCGCTTGGGCGAGGTTGAGCAGCAGTAGCGGCTCCCACGCCGGGATTTCGAGTTCTGGCTCGAATAAGTTCCGCAGAATGCCGGTGCCCCACACGGACGGGTTGCGCGCCTGGAGGTCGTTGCTTGCCCGGCGCAGAACGCAGCAGCCACCGAGACGCAGGGCCGGATCCCAGGGGTCGGTGGCGAACTGGCTGCTCGACGGCAGAGGTGTCACCGCGTCGAGGTCCGCGGCGGTGGGCTGCGTCAGCTGCCAACCGCTGATCTCGTGGGAGCCGTCCACGGGCAGGCGAGCGTCGAGGACGACCAGGTGCTCGGAGGGAGTCGGCGGACCGGCAAGATAGGCCGCCAGGTCAGCGGGGAATTGTGCGGGTATCGCCCGCATACGCAGAACATCCAGGATGCCGAGGGTGCGGAGATTGTTGCGGGTGAGTCGGCGGCCCCAACGATCGTCGACGCCGTCGTTGTCGTAGTGCAGGTATCCGACGGTCCGGGCAGCGGCGGAGGCGGCGTCGTTCACCGCCACGGTCTCCGCCCAGCCGGCGACTTTCTCGGCCAATACGGTGTTGTCGATGCTGGCGAGTTGATCAGACATACCTCGGGCACGTCGGAGTAGATCGGCGATAGCCGACGTGAGGGTGAGTTCGGCTGAAGGGTCGGTCACCGTGACATGGTGCACCAGTACTGCGGCGAGACGCGGGATCTTTGAGGCGCGACAGTCGTCTGTAGGGTGCCAGGCTTCAACACTCCTGCCATCTACGGATACCCATACTGACCGTCCCGCGCAGAATCAGCGCGACACCCCGTCTCGTGTCCGCTTTCGCCAGATGCGGTTGCCGAGCGGCTTGCCGTACTCGCGGCGTTCGTCGCCGCAGGTGACTTACCGGCGTCGGCGCGAGACCTGGCTAGCGAGGCATCGACAGTCGGTGGTCGTGTGCCTACGGTAATGGGATGTCGTTGAGGCCCTCGTTTCGTCTGCGGAGTGCCTACGGATACAACCTTGGTGGTCCCCGTGCCTGGAACCTGCATCGGTTCACGGTGGGTGACGAGTTGCGGAAGGGCTGGTACGACGAGAGCCGATCCAACGCACGAGTTCGCGATGCGTGCTGCGGAGACGGCCCGTGATCGTCTTGGCTTCGGTCCGGCGGTCTCCCTGCCGCTGTGGATCTACCGGTGGTGTTCGTGGAGGCGCTCGAGGTCGCTCCACCGGACTGGTCCCGGGAGGCCAGCGCCCCACCGACACCCAGCCTCAGCCTGCCGGCCACGTCGGAGCTGCGCTCGTGGGATCGGGTCGCGGTCGCCCAGTTCGTTCTCGTCATCGCCGACTCATTGTTCGACCGTGACGCGGAGGACGTCGCGTTCCACAACGGTGACGACTACATCCTCGATCCGGCGGTCGGCGTTGGCGGTGATTCCGACCTCGACTGCGACCAGGTCCTCATCGGCACGCTGACCACGCTAGGTCTGGAGCCGGTTGGTATGCCGGACTGGCTGTGGTTCCGCTCAAGTTGGTCGGACGAATAGTCCGGCCTGGGCGCTGGGTCGCGGAAGAGGCTGCGCCGCAGCGGCTGCAGACGGGTCCGTAGTCGGTCGCCGGTGTCTCTACGACCGTCGGACCGTACGAGAACCTCGTCCGCTGTGGGTAACCGGGGCCGGCGGGCGCGCGCCGCGCCGTAGAAATCCGGTTGTGGACGGCCCGAGAATAGCGGCATGGACCTGAGCCTGGAGTCGCTGCCGCAGCGATCGGACGGCCGTGGCCGCAATAGCTGCAGGGTGACCCAACGATGACCGCTACCCCGCTGGAGACGACCGCCGGGCGGTTCGCGAACAACTCCGAGCAGGCGACGAGGATGTTCTGCGTCCCGCAGACCGCCGTGGCGACGTCAACGGAGTCGGAACGGATCCTCCTGCTGCTGGCGGTCGCGTTGATGGAGTCGTTCGGCACCGACGTGGCAGTCACCGACGAACCGGAGTACGGCGCGCTTCCCGGGACGGTCCTGACCCGGCAGCGCGCGATCGTGGCGAACTGGATCCGAGCCGACGGTGTCTGGCACGTCGACGTCACCGACCACCGTGCCACCCTCGCGGAATACCGCCACGCCGTCGAACATGTACAGGCTCACTCCGTGATCGCCGCAGACACCGTAGGCGGCCGGCTCCACGCCCTCGCCGACTTCCTGGACCTCAACTGGCCGTGGCTCCGAACTCGCTGTGCCGAACTCGGAGAGTACGGCCTGGCCGGAATCGCCGAACCCCGAAGCCGTCTGCTCTGTCTCGACGGCGTCGACCGCGCGTGTCGCTTCGTCGCCGCCCTGCCGTAATAGGCTGCCCGCACCACCGCGAACCATCGGAAAGGACCCCGCGTGCCCGCGACATCGTCCGCACGACGCGTGGTGGTGTTCGGCCTCGGCGGCACCATCGCCATGACCAGCAGCAACGGCGGCGCTGTCACTCCAGCCATGTCCGCCCAACAGCTCATCGACGCCGTACCCGGACTCGCCGCGACCGGGATCGAGATTGAGGTGGTCGACTTCCGCCGCCGCCCCGGCGCGTCTCTCACCTTCACCGACATCACCGAACTCGCCACCACCGCCACCCGAGCCCTTCACGGCGGCGCGGCCGGCGTCGTGGTCACCCAGGGCACCGACACGATTGAAGAGACCGCATACCTGCTCGACCTGCTCCACCAGCGGCCCGAGCCGATCGTCGTCACCGGCGCGATGCGCAACCCCACCCTCGCCGGCGCCGACGGGCCCGCCAACCTCCTCGCCGCCATCCACACCGCCGCCGCCCCGGCCACCCGACGGCAGGGCTGTCTCGTCGTCCTGGCCGATGAGATCCACGCCGCCCGCTGGGTCACCAAGACCCACTCCACCAGCGGCGCCACCTTCCGCTCCCTCGACAGCGGCCCGCTCGGCTACATCCTGGAAGGCGAGGTGCGGATGCTCACCCGGGTGCCGTACCGGCTCACCGTCCCCGCTCCCCGTCCCCGCGAGCACGCCACCGTCGGCCTCTACACCGTCACCCTCGACGACGACCCCATCCTCCTCGACGCCATCGGCGCCCGCGTCGATGGGCTCATCGTCGCCGGTTTCGGCGTCGGCCACGTCCCCGAACCCCTCGTCGATACCCTCACCACCCTCGCCAGCCGGATCCCGGTCGTCCTCGCATCCCGCACCCCCGCCGGGTCAACCCTCACCCGCACCTACGGCTTCCCCGGCTCCGAGCAGGACCTCCTCGCACGCGGCCTCATCCCCGCCGGCTGGCTCCACCCCTACAAGGCCCGCATCCTGCTGCGCGCCCTCCTCGCCGCCGGAGCGAAACCACAGGACATCGCCACAGCGGTAACCACCGCCGGTGGACTCACCGACCCCATCGCCTGGCCGTGGCCCACACCCAGCAACAACGATGACCAACCGGAGACGAGCACGACGGATGCGTAGCCACAACCTCACCCCAGGCCGCAAGATCGGCGTCGTCTTCGACCACGGCGACGACTTCTTCACCGCCCTCACCGACGCCTGCCGCGCCCACGACATCAAGCAGGGCTACATTCCGATGTTCATTGCCGGCCTGTCCACGGCGAAGATCGTCGGCACCTGCCAACGGCTCGAGAACCCCGACGCCCCGGTCTGGTCCCACGTCGACCTGACCAACGTCGAGGCCCTCGGCGGCGGCACCATCGCCTGGGACCAGGACACCCAGACGATCACACCTCACATCCACATCACCGTCGGCCTGAAAGAACACAGTGCCGCCGCCCACACCAGCCACCTGCTCGACGCCACCGTTCAGTTCCTCACCGAAATGCTCATCATCGAGATCACCTCGCCAGCGATGTACCGGCTGCCGAACCCCGACCTGTACGACGTACCACAACTGCGCTTCAACTAACAAGCCATGACCGAGGCGTAGTCCATGCATCGACCGCCTACTGGTTTCGGGCAGGAGACGCCTCTGGTCACCGGCCTAATGCAGGTGACGGTGGACGGCTCCGGCTGCGCGAAACCCTGCCATCCACTCGGCGGCGCACGTCAGCGGCCTGTCAGCGAGCAGCGAATCGCCCGGATGTGTCGACGGCGAGGAAGCGGGCCATGGCTATGCCGAGGACCGCGGGGCGGGCGACCGGCTGATCGCTCTCGAGCTGAAGCGGGGGCTGCTCGTGACGATCACTGATTCGGACATCTCAAGCGCACTTTCGGCCTACCTCGAGTGCCATCCGGACGAAGCCACGTCGCTGTCCGAGCCGGTGAAGCTGCTGGCTCAAGGATCGGGTTTCGCCTCGCGGCGAAACTTCTCGATGCACGTAACTGTCGGTGCGCTCCTCGTCCGCGGCGCCGAAGTGCTGCTTGTCGATCACCCCGCCTACGGGATCCTCTTGCAGCCTGGAGGACATCTCGAGCCGACTGATTCCACGCTGATCAGCGCGGCGGTGCGGGAGCTAGTGGAGGAAACCGGTATTGATCCCAGCATGCTCTTCCCATCGTCTCAGACACCGGTCTACGTCGAGTACGGGAGAGTTCCGGCGCGGCCGGCGAAGGGCGAGCCAGAACACTTCCATCTCGATTTCGGCTACTCATTTGTAACCACGCAGGCGGAAGTGGGGCGTATCCAAAAGTCGGAGGTGCGAGGTGCCGCGTGGTACCCGATCTCCGTGGCCGAGCGGCTTGTCGGACACCGCATCGCGCGGGCGGTGACGTGACCGTGTCGCCTCTCTATGCCTAATTAAAAGGACATTGTGATGGACGTTATTCCGCTTTCCGTTGACCGGATCCCGGGTTTGAAAGGGCTGCTCGTCATGGGTGAGCCGTACATCCGGCTGAGAGGTTCCTCGGATTACTGGTTGTACTCTCAGTTGTTCTCGTCTACCTGCCCGCTGGCGGTCGTTGGAGATCAGGTCATCGGCGCGGTGCTTGCCTTCAGAGGCCAGGACAATCCCGGCGAGGTCTACATTCAGGATGTAATGACGGACCCTGCGCGCCGCCGGAACGGCGTCACCCGAATACTTCTTGACTTTGTAGAGCGACAGGCGACCGCGTGGGGATGCGGACGACTTTTCCTGACCTCCGAGCCGGACAATCAGGCTGCACACGAGGCGTGGCTCGCCCTCGGGTTCCGCAACGTACCCGGCGACCGGATCGAGCATGGCGTTTCTGTGGTTTCAGACTACAAGGGTCCAGGCAAGCATCGCGCTGTGTATGAGCGGTTGCTGCTTGAGTAGCCCGTATGACGGTCGCCGCCGCAGCGAAGATGACCCACGCTAGGAGCTTCACCGCCAGCGGTCTAGGGCGAGGGGGCCGTCGCGGAAGACCTGGACGCAGCACCGTCGAGTAGCTACCACAGTCTTGGCGACGCGGCGGGTCGCCGCTGTAGGACGCGAGACGGCGGCGGTTGGTCACCAAGTAGCAGTTGGGGCCGCCCACGCGGCAGCAACCTCATCTGTCAGCTGCGGCGATGGGCGCGGACTGGTTGGATTCGCGGGCGCAGTGCCGACAGCGTCGTGGGCAGGGAGTTTGCGGTGCGGCACCGGTCAGGCCGCTGGTGTGCAGAATCGTGATGACATTCTGCTCGAGGCTGCTGGCTTCGGGGATGACGGTTTCGGCGGTGAGGCCCAGCAGGTCTCGGTGGGTGTACCACTGGCGCATCTCGTCCGGGGTGACGGGGATGGGCTCGGCCCGGTTGAGGTGGCGTCGGACGGTTTCGTCGAAGGACACGTCCAGGTAGAAGACGGCGGCCGGTCCGGGGTGATTGTTGACGAGCTGGTGCAAGACCGGACCGTACCGGTCGGTGTGCAGGATGCCTTCGAGGATGACGTGGTAGCCCAGGTCGAGGGCGGTTCGGGCGGTCGCGGTGATGAACGCCGGCGCGACCGGGTCGATGTGGGAGCTATCGTGCTCGCGGAGGGCGACGCGACGCAGGTGGTCCTGTGCCAACTTACTCACCGATGCTGACGTCAATGGCGTTTCCGAACTGGGTAGAAACGTTGCGTACATGTTCGTAGCGTCAGCAGTATCGGCAGCCCTGCCTCCGGTGAGCCGGATGGCGTAGATGCCGTGTGCACGAATGCGAGCCGTCTATGGCCGGCCGCTTGCGTGGCGGGCTAGACGGATGCTCGGCCGGGTGCGTGTATCGCGCCCCGCTACCCCCAGCTGTGGCGCACATGGCAGCCAGCCGGACCAAGGCAGAATGGAAGCCGCGTGGAGGTTAACTAGGCTCCGTTGCTGTCGCTTTCAGAGTCATCATCCTCGGGTTCTTCGTCGCCAGACAAGCTCTCCCAGTGCTGGCGGTACGGTTCGATGAAGCCATCCCATCCCTCGGCAGATAGGAGCAACGGGCCATGTTTGCCTAGCCAGCGCCTCACCGAGGCCGAGCCCGCCACGAGGAGGCGGTCTTCATCCCCGAATGCTTCGTCGACGGGGCCAGCCGTGAAAAGAATCAAATCAACAATCGCGCGCACAGATCTTCTTGCATTTTCCATGTCGGTTGCAGCGATAAGGGCAATGAGCGTTAACACCTGTACGCCGGTTTCGTCACTCGCATCCGACTTATGTTTGATCGCCAATTTGAAGGCGTCCAACACGGCGCTAGTAGCCGAGTCTCGACGGAGCATGTCGGATATAAGCTCAATCGAGAAGTAGTGTTCGCCGATATAGTCGTTAATCTTCTCTTCTGTTGCTTCCGCTATGCGACTCTCGTCGCCGGGCTTAAACGACCAGTAGCCGATACTGGCGAACTCGTCCGGAACTGCCCCCTGCTCAAGGGCCACCGGTAAGACGTACGCCTGCTGCTCCTCGAGGACCCGCGTTTGCGCGGCGCGAAGCTCGTGGCGAGTCCATGCTCTTTGTCGGTAGGCGTGAGAGAATAGAATCATGCAGAACTTACTTCGCTTCGAGTACGTTTCGTAGAGGTAATTATAGAGGTCCTCGCCCCAGAGCGTCGTTTCCTCAAACTCGTCGTAAAAAACCTTACGGTTCATGCCGTTGCTGGCGATGGCGTCAGCGATTTCCTTAGCAATCGGTCTGTCTGGGCCAGCAAATGATATGCAGACGTCGTACTCCGGCAAAGGACTCGGCTTCGAATCCGAACGCGCTTCGCGCCAAACCGTAGACCATCTTTGGTCAATAAGTGCCCGCGAGATAGGGGTTGACGGATCTCGCAAGAATTCCCGTAGAGGCCGGTTTCGTAGTACAAGCTCCTCCACAAAGTCAACTAGTGTGCCAGAGGGTTGCCCCTTGCTTGCAACGTACGCCTCCGGGTCCGTAAGAAGGGCTGACAGGGCGGCAAGTAGACATATGGGCTTGTCGAGGTTTTCCTCAACGTATCGGTGAAGCTCCGGGAGGTAGCGCGGCGGGTCGGTCATATGCCCAGTAAACATGAGTGGCGCTGTCGTGTGAAGCGTCGAGCTGACCACGAATGCGAGTTCTATTCAGATGAGGGGCCTAACGTGGACGCATCGAAACTCAAACGGTGCGTGGGCCCGTCTGACCCCGATCGCAGCCTGCCTGGGCGGAACGGGTGTTGTGGGTTTCGACGTCGTCATGGAGTGCTCTCTCAGGCGGTTGTGCTCTGTCGGGGCATCTGCGCGGCGGGCGCGGTGGTGTCGTAGCCGGCGGCTTGGAGGGTGAACAGTTCGGCGTACCGGCCGCGGGCGGTCATGAGGTGGTCGTGGGTGCCGGCCTCGACGAGGCGGCCGTGGTGTAGCACGTAGATGCGGTCGGCGTGGCGGACGTTGGCCAGCCGGTGGGTGATCAGGATGGTGATGCCGCGCCCGTGCCGGTCACGAATGGCCTGGAACAGGGCGTCCTCGGCGCGGGGATCGAGTGCGGAGGACGGCTCGTCCATGATGAGCACGTCGGCGTCCGCGCAGCGCTGCCTCAGTTCGGACCGTACCGCGCAGCGCGGTGGTGATCGTCTCGGTACCCGGGGCCTGGGCGCCGCGCAAGGTCATGCACAGGTGCTCGGCCGGCTGCCGAAACTGGACTGCGGTGTCCTCGTCCGCGCACCGACGCGATTTAGAACTCCTAACAGAATGATGGCGGGCGTATCCGGTGGAGGTGGGGATCGTTCTGTCTGGATGTGAGGAGGGGTGAGCAGCCGCCGTGGATCGTCTCGGACGAGTTGTGGGCCGAGATCGAACCG
>NZ_JADPUN010000044.1 GCF_015690345.1 Plantactinospora alkalitolerans
TCGGAGATTTGTATAAGAGACAGCCCCGGCCCCAACGGTGCCCCGTTCGGCAACTGCCCGGCCCGCTCCGCCGGCCCCACCACTGCCGGTACCACAAGGGATCGCCCGAACGCCCGCTCCAGCAGATCCGGCCGGTACTCACCCGTCGCCGGTGACCAGTATCCGGTCCCGCTGGCGTCCCCCCGGTCGGTACGCAGCGCGTCCAGTCCAGCCGCCCCAGCCAACCGCCAGGTCAGCCAGTCGTGCGGCAGACAGACCGCCGCCACCCGCCCGGCGCTCTCCGGCTCGTTCCGAGCCAACCAGCGCAGCTTGGTGACGGTGAAACTCGCCACCGGCACACTGCCGACAGCCTCCGCCCAGGCCCGCCGGCCGGTCTCGCCCCCACCGAGTTCCTCGATCAGTTCCAGGGCCGCCCCGGCCGACCGCGTGTCGTTCCACAACAAGGCGGGCCGGACAACCTGCCCGTCCTCGTCGAGACACACCATCCCGTGCTGCTGCCCACCCACCGAGGCTGCCGCCACGTCGTCCAGCCCGCCGGCCTGACCGATCGCCTCCTGCAACGCGTTCCACCACGCCTGCGGATCGACCTCGGTCCCGTCAGGGTGCCCCGCCCGGCCGCTGCGGACCAGCGTGCCGGTCTCCGCGTCCCGGATCACCACCTTGCACGACTGGGTCGACGAGTCGACTCCGGCGACAAGCGTCATCTTCCCGATCTCCTTCTCCAGCGCAGCCACGACGGCAGGTTAGGAAGGGACCCTTCTTATACAGAAAACGATAAGAAGGGGCCCTTCCTTACACATCAGCTTCCTTGCAGCTCAGCGGGCGCCTAGGAGGTGCTCCAGGGCGAGCTGGTTCAGCTGGACGAAGCCGAACCCGCGTCCGGCGACGGCGTCCACGTCCAGGTCCTCGAACGCGCTCCGGTCCGCCAGCAGGTCGGCGTACGTCTCACCCTCGTTCAGCGTCGGCGCGGACAGCTCGCCGACCTTGCTGGCGGCCAGCGCCTCCTGCACCTCGGGGTCGGCCCGGAACGCCGCCGCCCGCTCCTTCAGCAGCAGGTACGTCCGCATGTTCGCCGCGGCCGATGCCCACACCCCGTCGTAGTCCTCGGTACGGGACGGCTTGTAGTCGAAGTGCCGGGGCCCGGTGTACGCCGGTCCGCCCTGCGGGCCACCGTTCTCCAGCAGGTCGACCAGGGCGAACGCGTTCATCACGTCGCCGTGTCCGAAGACCAGGTCCTGGTCGTACTTGATGCCGCGCTGACCGTTGAGGTCGAGGTGGAACAGCTTGCCCGACCAGAGTGCCTGGGCGATTCCGTGGGCGTAGTTGAGCCCGGCCATCTGCTCGTGCCCGACCTCGGGGTTCAACCCGACCATCTCGGGGTGCTCCAGCTCGTTGATGAACGCGAGCGCGTGCCCGACCGTCGGCAGCAGGATGTCGCCGCGCGGCTCGTTCGGCTTCGGCTCGATCGCGAACCGCAGCCCGTAGCCCCGGTCGAGAACGTACTGGGACAGCACGTTCACCGCTTCGCGGTAGCGGTCGAGCGCGGCCCGGATGTCCTTGGCGACGTCGTACTCGGCGCCTTCCCGGCCGCCCCACATCACGAACGTGCTCGCGCCCAGTTCGGCGGCGAGGTCGATGTTGCGGAGCACCTTGCGCAGCGCGAACCGGCGTACGTCCCGGTCGTTGCTGGTGAAGCCGCCGTCCTTGAAGACGGGGTGGGTGAAGAGGTTGGTGGTGACCATCGGTACGACGAGACCGGTGGAGTCCAGCGCCTTGCGGAACCGGGCGATGTGGTGGTCCCGGGCAGCGTTGTCGGAGCCGAACGGGATCAGGTCGTCGTCGTGGAAGGTGATGCCGTACGCGCCCAGTTCGGCGAGCCGGTTGACGGCCTCGACCGGATCCAGGTCGGCCCGACTGGCCTCACCGAACGGGTCACGGGCGGTCCAGCCCACGGTCCAGAGACCGAAGGAGAACTTGTCGGCAGGGGTTGGTTGGGCTGCCACGGTGACCTCCAGGAAACCGACTCGACGTCAAGAACATCCCGGGTTACACGCCAGCAACCCGGTCGATTTGTTTATCGGTTGAATTATTTGGCCAGGGTATGGCATTGTCAATACCATGGCGCAACCCGCGGCGATGCCGGTCGGCGCGGCGGGCGTCGCCGTCCGCCAGGCCAGTCTGCGCGAGCACAACCTGGCGCTGGTGCTCCGACACATCGCCACCGCCGCCGCACCGCCGTCCCGGGCCGACCTGGCCGGCATCACCGGGCTGACCCGGGCGACCGTCTCCGCACTGGTCGACGACCTGATCACCGGGCGGCTGCTCGGCGAGGTCGTCCGGACCCCCCGGTCCGGCGCCGGTCGCCCCGCGCTGGGTCTGACGCTGGCCGGTCACGGGCCGGCCGGACTCGGCCTGGAGATCAACGTCGACTATCTCGCGGCCGTCCTGGTCGACCTTGCCGGAGTGGTACGGCACCGCGCGGTGCGTCGGATCGACCTCCGGCCGGTACCGCCCGCCGAAGCACTCGCCCTCGTCGCCGAACTGATCACCGAGGCCGGCGCCGAGGCCGATCGTCAGGACCTCGTGCTCGCCGGTACGGCACTCGCGGTACCGGGGCTGGTCAGCGCCACCGGAGTCGTCCGGCTCGCCCCGAACCTGGGCTGGCGCGACGTGGACGTACCGGCCCTGCTCGGCGGGCATCCGGCACTGCGCGGACGCGGGCTCAGCGTGGACAACGAGGCGAACCTCGCAGCCCTCGGCGAGCTGCACGCCGCCCCACCGGGCCCGGCCAACTTCATCTACATCTCTGGCGAGGTCGGAATCGGCGCCGGGATCGTGCTGCACGGCACCCTGTTCCGGGGCGCCCGGGGCTGGAGCGGCGAACTCGGCCACGTCCCCGTACATCCGGAGGGTCGGCCGTGCCGGTGCGGCGGCCTCGGCTGCCTGGAGCAGTACGCCGGTCAGGAAGCCATGCTGGCCGGCGCCGGCCTGACCGACGAGCCGACCCCGCTCGCCGGGCTGATCGAGGCCGCCGGCCGCGGCGAGCCGGCCGCCCGCCGCGCACTGGTCGAGGCCGCCACCGCGCTCGGGGTGGCGATCGCCGGAGTGATCAACCTGCTGGACGTGGACACCGTGGTCCTCGGCGGCGTCTACGCGCCACTCGCCGGTTGGCTGGCCCCGCCGGTCGAGGCCGAGATCCGCCGCCGGGTGCTGACCGCCGCCTGGTCGCCGGTGACCGTACGCCCCGCGCTCCTCGGCGGGGACGCCGCGGCGGTCGGGGCCGCCGGCTCGGTCGTCCGTACGGTGCTGGAGCAGCCCGCCCAGTGGCTCGCCCGCCCAGTGCACTGAGATCTGCGACTCGCCCGTCCACTGCGCTGGGATCTGGGCAGGCGTTTCGCACGTCGGGCCAGCCGTGCCGAGGTTGCCGAGGACGGCTCGCTATTGTTGCCGACGGACAACTATCCCAGTCAGCAAGCATTTTCGGGCGACAGGAGTGCCAGCGCCGATGCGCACAGCTCGACGACCTGGAGGACGGCTCGCCGACAGCGGCCCGTACCGGCACCCGGACGGCGCCGCAGCAGCGGCGACGCCGCGGCCACGCCGACGATCGGGCCTGCCTGTTGGGTCAGGCCGTCTTCTCGATGGTCTCGACGTTCGCCCGGAATGCCTGGTCGAACTCGGCGAGCCCGCGCAGCAGCGCCTGTCGTCCGGCCGGAGTCATCCCGGCGAGCGTGGCGGCCAGCCGTTCCCGGCGGTCGGCGCGGATTTCGTCGAGCAGTCGGCTGCCTACCGTGGTGAGATGCAGGGAGATCTCCCGGCGGTCGGCACGACCGGGTTCGCGCTCCAGCAGCCCGGCGGCGACCAGCCGGTCACAGAGCCGGCTCGCCGAGGAGAGCAGCATGCCGAGGATGCCGGCCAAGCCCCGGAGGTTGATCCCGTCGAACTGCTCGACCACCATCAGCGCCCGCAGTTGGGAACTGGACAGCCGGCCCGTCGACCGCTCCCGAGCCGCATCCCAGACCGACAGCAGTGCCGCCGCGGCGGTATCCACCGCCGTGGCGAGCGTCGCATCCGGTCCGCCAGGACCGCCGGATTCAGCCATGGTGGTCCCGACACTACCGCCGCCGCCCGGACTGCCGCATCGGTGAGCGGGGGGTTCGAGCTATCAGAACGCCCGATCCGGCCCGGCGACGGCCCGGCTCGGGCGGCGGCACACACATGAGCGACCGGGTGCTCGCGATACGTCGATGCCTGGCCGAGGCACCCGCAGATCTCCTCCTGGAACGCCTCGGTACGGAGCTGACCAAGGCGTACGAGATCACGGAGACCGAACTCCTCCAGGTGGACTACCGGCTGGCCGCCCTGGTGCCGTTGAGCGGTGGCGAGCCGGTGATCGGTGCCGGCACCCCCGGCTGGCGGTGCTTCGACCACCAGTCGGAGGTGCTCCAGGACGACGCCCTGCACCTTGCGGTCACGATGCGGGGGGACCGGCTCGGTGTACTCCGGCTGGCTCCGGTACCCGACGAACCGGACCGGCGGATCGAGCTGGCGGAGGTGGCCACGGCGCTGGCGCACGAACTGGTCGCGGTGCGCCCGGGAACCGACCGGTACGCGGTGGGCGCCCGGACCCGCCGGCTGACCCTGGCCGCCGAGATGCAGTGGGAACTGCTGCCCGGCCGGAGCCGGATCCGCCCGTCGTTCAGCCTCGCCGGCCAGCTCGAACCGGCGTACGCGGTGCGCGGCGACAGCTTCGACTGGGCCGATGACGGTCAACGGCTGTGGCTGTCGACCGTGAACGGCATGGGCGAGGGCGTGACCGCCTCGATGCTCACCTGCCTCGGCACCAACGCCCTGCGCAACGCCCGGCGGGCCGGGCTCGAACTGGCCGACCAGGCGGCCCTGGCCGACCAGGCGATCTACTCCTATCACCAGGGCGTCCAGCACCTGTCCGCGCTGCTGTTGGAGCTGGACCTGCGTACCGGTGTGGTGACCGCGGTGGACGCCGGCTCGCCCCGGCTGCTCATCCTGCGGGAGTCCGAGGTCATCGAGCAGCCGCTGGACGACCAGTTTCCGCTCGGCATGTTCGACGGCACCCTCTACCAGTCGCAGCGGTTCGAGTTGTCGGTCGGCGACCGGCTGTTCGTGGTCGGTGACGGCGTCTCCGAGGCGACCTCCCGCACCGCCCAGTACGGCGAGACGGCACTGCACAGGTCCGTCCGCCGGACCAGGTCGTTGGCGCCGCTGGAGGCGGTACGGTCGCTGCTCGGCGACCTGCGGGCGTTCGTCGGCAGCGATCTGGTGGACGACGCGGTGGTGGTGTGCCTGGACTGGACCGGCAGCAGCTGACCCGGTCGGCGGGATGCTCCGACGAGTTGGTCCAGCGGGCTGGTGCGGCGGGAGGTCGGGTGGGCTGGTGCGGCGGGTTGGGTGCCCGCGACCTCAGTAGGCGCCCCGGGTGCGGACCACCGCGCCGACCGTCTTCCACAGGATGGTCAGGTCGGCGGCCAGTGACCAGTTCTCCACGTAGTAGAGATCGAGCCGGATGCCGTCCTCCCAGCTCAGGTCCGATCGGCCGCTGATCTGCCACAGTCCGGTGATGCCCGGCTTCACCAGCAGCCGGCGGGCGACGTCGCCGTCGTACCGGGCGACCTCGGAGGGCAGCGGCGGGCGCGGTCCGACCAGGCTCATGTGTCCGAGCAGCACGTTGGCGAGCTGCGGCAGCTCGTCGAGGGACCACTTGCGGAGCACCCGACCGACCCGGGTGACCCGGGGATCATTGCGGATCTTGAACATCAGCCCGTCGGTCTCGTTCCTCGCGGCCAACTCGGCGAGCAGCGCGTCGGCGTTGACCACCATGGTCCGGAACTTGTAGACACCGAACTCCCGGCCGCCCTGACCGACCCGGATCTGCCGGAAGAGCACCGGGCCCCGGCTGTCGAGCTTGATCGCGAGCGCGATACCGGCCAGCACCGGCAGCGCGACCGCAAGTGCGGTGAACGCCGCCGCCCGGTCGACGAAACTCTTGACGACCTTCCGGGCGCCCCGGAACTCGGGCGCCTCGACGTGGATGAGCGGCAGCCCGGCGACCGGTTGGGTGTGGATCCGGGGGCCGGCGACGTCGGTCAGTGCCGGGGCCAGTACCAGGTCGATCCCGGTCCCCTCCAACTGCCAGCCGAGTCGGCGCAGCCGGGTGGCGGTCAGCTCGTTGCTCGCGGTCACCGCGACCGTGTCGGCGTTGATCGCGGCGGCGGCGTCCAGGATCGCCCGGAAAGATCCCAGCACCGGTACGTCGCCGAGCCGCTGCGGCACCGGGGCGAGCAGGGCGTCCGGGATGCACGCCCCCACCACCTGGTACCCGGCGTACGGCTCGCGGCGCAGCGTGTGCACCAGCTCCAGCACGTGTGCGGTGTCCCCGACCGCCAGCACCCGGCGGCACCAGCCGGCACCCCGCGAGCGGGACCAGTGCAGGCGCTTGCGGGCCGCGAACCGGGCGATCACCAGTCCGACCGTGCCGACCGCGAACGAGATGCCGAGGAAACCACGCGAGACCCCGACGTCGGCGAGGTAGCCGGCGATCGCGACTCCGCCGGCGAGCCGGAGGCTGGCGGAGCTGACCCGACGGTATTCGTCGGCGCCGTAGCCGAGCACCCGGTGGTCGTAGCAGCGCAGCGCCTTGAGCGACACCAGCCAGGCGAGCACCAGGACCGGGCCGACGATCACGTACGGGATGTCGGAGCCGCGCGGCTCGTCGCCACCGAACCGGGCGAAGTAGCCGCCGATCACCGCCAGCACCAGGATGACCGTGTCGAGGATCAGGGTGGTCCGGATGTAGCCCCGCTGGTGGGTCCGGGACAACGGCGCAGATGCCCCCGGGGTGGGCTCCGGAGGCATCGTGGTAGGGCTCAGCAGAGTCGCCGACGTCACCGGCCCTCCCTCGCTCCAGGGGTAACCCGATCAGCCGCCCGATCTGCTGATCAAGCGGCCCGGGGGCACCTCGACATCCTCGCGTACCGGCACGACTACTGAGCGCTTCCGACGGATTACCGTCAATTGTTTGCGTCGCCGGTCGTCGAGCTGCTCACGGCGGAACCCCTCCGACTCGGTCGAAGGGGTTCCGTCACGGGAGGGCGGCGGTCAGCGAGGAGCCGTCGACGGCCGGAGAGCGATCGCCCGGAGGAAGATCTCGCCGATCTTCGCCGGGTCCTCGGTGACGAAGACGCCGCCACCGGTCACCTTGGTGATCGAGTCCAGTTCGGCCTTGTTGACCTCGTTGCCGATACCGATGATCACCACCTGGATGGGGCGGTCCGGGTCCTCGAGTCGCTTCAGCTCGGCGAGCAGTGCGGCCTGGCTGACGCCGTTGTCGTCGTCGTTCTTGCCGTCGGTGAGCATCACGATCGAGTTGACCCGGCCAGGCTCCCAGTCCTCCTGGACCGCCTTGTAGCCGGCGAGAATCGTGTCGAACAGACCGGTGTCGCCGCCACGTTTGGGCGCGATGGCGGCCAGCCCGCTCTCCAACTTGCCGCGTGAACTGGACAGCGGCCCGATCGGCACCAGGGAACGGTAGTCGCGGGTGCCGACCAGCTCCGTGGAGAAGACCCACAGGCCGAGCGCCCAGGAGTCGTCGAAGAGGCCGAGCCCGCGCTTGGCGGCCTCCAGGGTGACCTTCATCCGGGTGGCGTTGTTGGCGGTCGGCACCTTCGCGTTCATCGAACCGGAGACGTCGATGATCGCGAGCATCCGGCCGGACTGGGTGGCGACCGACCAACTGGACAGGACCTGCTCGATCAGCGCCGCGTTCGCACTGCCGGCCGCCGTACCTCCGGGGTTCGGTGCGCTGCTCGGCGTCGGCGAACTGCCCGCCGGGCTCGGCGCGCCGCGCGGCGCCACGAAGCCGTCTCCCCAGGTGCCGTCCGGAGCCCGCAGTCCCTGCCCGGCGAGCCGGTTACGGAAGTCCGGACTGTCCAGCACGGCGAACAACTGCTCGGCGGCGGCGACCTTGTCCGGCTCGGTACCGGGCATCACGGCGAACGGGTAGTCGAGCGACATCGGCGCGGGTTGCAGATAGAGCGCGGCGAGCGGGATCGGCGGCTTCTTCTTGTTGAACTCGATGACGTCCTCTTCGGACAGCGCCGCGGCGCCGAGGCTGGACGCGATGGACGCCGGGTCGGTCGCCCGGGGGAACCGTGCGATCAGCTCCTCGCGGACGGCCGACCGGCCGGTGGCCAGCGCCCGCAGCGCGGCCGTGGTCGCCTGCGTCGCCTGGGCTCCGGACGCCTGCGCGGCGCCGGCCAGCGAGAGCAGGCCGGACAGGCCCGCCGCGTCCCGGCTCGGCTCGACGATCCCGGTCCGGAGCCGGGTCCCGCTGGTGATGGTCTTGAGCAGGTCGCCCCAACCGAGCTGTTTCTGCGGCCAGCCGACGGTGGCGGCGACCGGCTCCGGCATCGCCAGCACGACCGGGCTGCGCGCCACCGGGGTCCCGTTCTGCGGTTCGAACGCGGGCGCCTGCTGGCGCAGTCGGAGCAGCCAACTGGAGGAGTCCGGCAGCCACACGTTGGGCAGCGTCGCGCCGCCGCTGGCCTGACCGACTCCGGACAGTGAGACGCCGTGCTGGCCGGCGATCGCCGCGGCCACGTCAACCGACTCCGCCGCGGTGACGTCGACCGCGATGCAGAGACCATCGACGGAAGCCCCGTCGGCCACCAACTGGGCGGCGCTGGCCTGGACCGCCGGGGCGATCTCGGGTGCCGCGGCGAGCGACAACTTCAACTCGCCCGTGCAGTCGGGGCCGGCCCACTGACGATAGCCGAACCACCCGCCGACGGAGACGACAAGAACGAGCGCCATCGCCATGACGATGGCGCCGGTCCCACGGATTCTGCTGCGCATACGATGGCGGCCAGGCACCTGACCATCTTGCGGGGTTCTGCGAAGTCGTGCCAGAGGCGGGTGGCGGAATGTTACCCAGCCGGCTAAGTCTTTCTGAAGAAACTTTACCGGGGGTAACCGCACGACGTCTGAGTGTCGAGTAGATCGCCCAGGAAGGCCGGATCGCCCCACCACCGCGCAAAATGATCTTATCGATATTTATCCGGGAATTAAGGACCTGTCCCCGAGCACACACGTCGGGCTGGCCACCTCGACCCGGATGGTCGCCGCCGACGGCACCCCGGTCCCCGCGTCGAGCGGAAACACCGCGACCACGTCGGCCCGCTCCTGGGCAACGTAGAGGTACCCGCCGAGCAACGCCAGATGCCGTGGCCAGTCCCCGGCGCCGGGAACCTCCGCCACGTGGCGCGGCAGGTCGTCGTCGAGGGCGTACACCACGACGGTGCCGACTCCGCGATTTGCGACGTACAGGAAACGCCCGTCCGGATCAACCACGATCTCGGACGGTTGGACAAGACCGGACCGCCGACTGGCCCCGATCCGACCACGCTCCGTCAGCCCGTCGGCGCCGTCCCAGCCGTACGCCGTCACGGAGGCGTCCAGTTCGCCGGCCACGAAGCACCGCCGACCGTCGGGGTGCCGGGCCAGGTGCCGGGGGCCGGTACCGGGCCGGGTGCGTACCCGGGCGGTCTGCCGCAACCGGCCGGTGGGCTCCCGCTCGTACCGGTAGATCGAGTCGGTGCCGAGGTCGATCGCGAACAGGCCGGCACCGGCCGGATCGGGCGAGACCATGTGCGCGTGCGGCCCGTCCTGCCGATCCGGTACGACACCGCGCCCGTCGTGCGTCACCAGGTCGGTACGCTCCTGCGGCGCCCCCGTGCCGTCCAGCGGATGTACGGAGACGCTGCCACTGCCGTAGTTGGCCACGAACAGGAACTCCCCGCCCGGGTCGACCGCGACGTGACAGGGGCTGTTCCCGCCGGTGGACCGGACCGAGAGCGGAGTCAGCGCACCGTCGGAGTGGACCATCCAGGCGCTCACGGTGCCGGCGGGCAGCTCGTTGACCGCGTACAACACGGGCAGTCGGGGATGCCGGGCCAGAAACGACGGTGACGGCGTGGTGGCGACGACGCCGAGGACGTCGAGCCCGCCGCCCACCGGGTCCCGACGAGCCGCGACGATGCCCGTCCCGCGTCCCCCGCTCTCCGCCGTGTAGCAGCCGATATGCACGATCCCGGTGCCGTCGGACATCCGTCGCTCCCATCCCCGGCCCCACCCACGGTCGAGCCGCTCCACTTCCGATCCAACCAGAGCACGCCGGAGGTTGCCGGCGACCGCCCGTCCCGTCGCGGAAAGCCGGCACCGGCGGAGGCGTCTCCGGCACCCGGCCGTACGGGATCTTCCCGCAGGTATGCGTTTCCTATAGGATCTTCGATCGTGAACGGTCTGCTACGCCCGGCCCGGCGGACCACGCTCGCCGACGACGTCTACGAGTCGGTACGGGCGCTGGTGATGGACCACGCGGTGGCGCCCGGCGAACGGATCAACATCGACGGGCTGGCCCGCCGCCTGGAGGTCTCTCCCACCCCGGTCCGTGAGGCGCTCGCCCGGCTGGAGGCCGACGGCCTGGTCCGCAAAAGGCCCCTGGCCGGCTACACCGCGGCGCCACTGCTCACCCGGTCGGAGTTCGACGAACTGGTGGAGATGCGGCTGATCCTCGAGACGGCGGCAGCACGCCGGCTCGCCGAACGGGTCGCAGAACGGCTCGCCGAACGGGTCGCAGAACGGGTCGCAGAAGACGGCCAGCGGTCCGACGGACTGGCCGAGGAGTTGGCCGAACTCCGTCGGGAGGCCGAGTTACCCGACCCCGTACCCGGAACCCAGGGCTTCGCCGCGATCGCCGCGTTCACCGCCCAGGACGCGCGCTTCCACCATCTGCTCGCCGAGCGGTCCGGCAACCGGATGCTGCACGGCGCGGTGGTCCGGCTCCGCGCCCATCTGCACCTGTTCCGGCTGCACTTCCCGGCCGCCCACCACGGGACCAGCGGCCGGGAACACCTGCGGATCGTCGACGCGGTCGCCACCGGAGATCCGGACGCCGCCGGCTCGGCGATGCGCGGCCACCTGCTCGCCGCCGCCGACCGGCACCTGCCGTTCTTCGAAGGGTCCTGACCGTGCGCATTGCCCTCTTCGTGACCTGCGTCAACGACCTGGTGTTCCCGGGCACCGGGCGGGCCGTGGTACGCATCCTGGAACGGCTCGGGCACACCGTCGAGTTTCCCCTCGAACAATCCTGCTGCGGGCAGATGCACGCCAACAGCGGATACCGGGCCGAGTCGCTGCCGCTGGTCCGTGGCTTCGTCGACACCTTCACCGGGTACGACGCCGTGGTCGCCCCGTCCGGTTCGTGCGTGGCGATGGTGCGCGACTCGTACCCCCGGCTGGCCGGTTCGGATCCGGGTCTCGCGGCGGCCGTCACCGACCTCGCGCCCCGGGTCTACGAACTCTCCGAACTGCTGGTGGACGTGCTCGGGGTGACCGACCTCGGCGCCTGGTTCCCGCACCGGGTCACCTACCATCCGACCTGTCACGGGCTGCGGATGCTGCGGCTGGGCGACCGCCCGCTGCGACTGCTGCGCGCGGTGGGCGGGCTGGACCTGGTCGACCTGCCCGGCGGCGAGGAATGCTGCGGCTTCGGCGGAACCTTCGCCGTGAAGAACGCCGACGTCTCCGCCGCGATGCTCGCCGACAAGTGCGGTGCCGTCCGCGACACCGGCGCGGCGTACGTGGCGGCGGCGGACAATTCCTGTCTGGCGCACATCGGCGGCGGCCTGTCCCGCCGCAACCGGTCGGACCCTGGCCCGGGCGTACGCGCCATCCACTACGCGGAGATCCTCGCCAGCACGGCGGAGGGGCGGTCATGATCGAGCGAAGTGAGGACCTGTCATGACCCGTGGTACGGGGAACATCGTCGCGCCGCTGCCTTTCCCGACGGCGGCCCGACGGGAGTTGGCCGACGGGCAACTCCGGGCCAACCTGCGCCGGGCGACCCACACCATCCGGGACAAGCGGCTCCGGCTGGTCGGCGAGGTACCCGACTGGGAGGCGCTGCGCCGCTCCGGCGCGGCGATCAAGGACGACGTGCTGGCCCGGTTGCCGGAACTGCTGGAACAGTTCGAGGCGGCCGCCACCACGGCGGGTGCGACGGTGCACTGGGCCCGGGACGCGGCCGAGGCGTGCGCGGTCGTCACCGGACTGGTCCGGCAGACCGGCAGCACCGAGGTGGTCAAGGTCAAGTCGATGGCCACCCAGGAGATCGGGCTCAACGAGGCACTCGCCGAGGCCGGCATCGCGGCGGTCGAGACCGACCTGGCCGAACTGATCGTGCAGCTCGCCGACGACACCCCGTCGCACATCCTGGTGCCGGCGATCCACTACAACCGCCGGCAGATCCGGGAAATCTTCGCCAGTCGGATGCCGGGAGTCGACGTCGACTCGCTCACCGACGAGCCGGCCGCGCTCGCCGAGGCGGCCCGCCGGCACCTGCGGGCGAAGTTCCTCAGCGCCCGGGTGGCGATCTCCGGCGCCAACTTCGCGATCGCCGAGACCGGCACCCTGGTGGTCGTCGAGTCCGAGGGCAACGGGCGGATGTGCCTCACCCTGCCGGGAACGCTGATCTCCGTGGTCGGGGTCGAGAAGTTGCTGCCGACCTTCCGTGACCTGGAGGTCTTCCTGCAACTGCTGCCCCGCTCCTCCACCGGAGAGCGGATGAACCCGTACACGTCGCTGTGGACCGGGGTGACGCCGGGGGACGGGCCGGAGACCGTACACATCGTACTGGTGGACAACGGCCGCACCGAGACGCTCGCCGATCCGGTCGGCCGGCAGGCGCTGCGCTGCATCCGCTGCTCGGCCTGCCTGAACGTCTGCCCGGTCTACGAGCGGGTGGGCGGGCACGCCTACGGGTCGGTCTACCCGGGGCCGATCGGCGCGATCCTGTCGCCCCAGCTGACCGGGCCGGACGCTGGCGCGAACCGCACCCTGCCGTACGCCTCGACGCTCTGCGGCGCCTGCTTCGACGCCTGCCCGGTGCGGATCGACATTCCGCAGGTACTGGTCCACCTGCGCCAGCGCGGTGTGGATGCCCGCCGGGGCCGGCCGTCGGCGGAACGGACCGCGATGCGGACGCTCTCCTGGGTGATGCGGGACCGCCGGCGGTACACGGCGGCGCTGCGGGCGGCCCGTCGTGGCTCGGCGCCGCTGCGCTGGACCACCGGGCGACGGGGCCAGGTACGCCGGCTGCCGTGGCCGCTGTCGGCCTGGACCGCGAGTCGGGACGCCCCACTGCCGGCCGCCGAGACGTTCCGGGACTGGTGGGCAGGTCGGACTCCCCCTGCCGGCCGGGACGACACCCCCGGCCGGACTTCCGCCACCGGTGACGACAACACCGCCGGCCGGGGTCCCGTGACGGCTGGGGAGGACGATCGTGACCACGGCTAGCCACGGCTCCGCCCGGGACGAGGTCCTCGCCCGGATCCGGGCCGCCCGGCCCACCGAACCGGTACGGGTCCCCCGGGAGTACCGCACCGCCCCGGCCACCGGTACGCCCGACGACGCGCAGTCCGGTCGGCGCCGGCTGGAACTGCTGGTCGACCGCCTGGTCGACTACCGGGCGACGGTGCGGCGCTCCGAACCGGACGGGGTGGCCGAGGCGCTGGCCGAACTGCTGGCCGAGGTGCCGACGGTCGTCGTACCCGAAGGGGTGCCGGCGAGTTGGCTGTCGACGTACCCGGGCGGGATCCGCCGGGATGGTGACCCGGGCCCGCTGACGGTGACCGACCTCGACGCACCGGGGCTGGCCGTGCTCACCGGATGCGCGGTGGCGATCGCGGAGACCGGGACACTCATCCTGGACGGCGGTCCGGACCAGGGTCGCCGGCTGCTGACCCTGGTTCCCGACCACCACGTCTGCGTGGTACGCACCGACCAGGTGGTCGGCGGGCTGCCGGAGGCACTCGCCCGGCTCGCCGACCCGACCCGACCGCTCACCCTCGTCTCCGGGCCATCGGCGACCAGCGACATCGAACTCGACCGGGTGGAGGGCGTGCACGGCCCTCGACGGCTGGAGGTACTGATCGTCGGCGGCTGACGTCGCCCCGGTGCCCGGCGGCGCGCCGCCCGTCAGCCGGCCGGTACCCGCTCGCCGCGCCGCTGCGCGACATGCTCGACGAGCGCGACCAGCACCACCTTGCCCGACTGCCGCTCGCGGGCGTCGAAGAGGACGACGGGGACGTCCGGGTCCAGGTCGAGCGCGGTACGCACCGCGTCGATACTGAACCGTTTGGCGCCGTCGAAGCAGTTGACCGCTACCACGAACGGGATTCCCCGGCGTTCGAAGTAGTCCACCGACGGGAAGCAGTCGGCGAGCCGACGGGTGTCGGCGAGCACCACCGCACCGAGTGCCCCGAACGCCAGCTCGTCCCAGAGGAACCAGAAGCGGTCCTGCCCCGGAGTGCCGAACAGGTACACCTGGAGATCCTCGTTGATCGTGATCCGACCGAAGTCCATCGCGACCGTGGTGGTCCGCTTGCCCTCCACGCCGTACAGGTCGTCGGTGCCGACACCGACGTCGGTGAGCACCTCCTCGGTCTGCAACGGACGGATCTCACTCACCGAACCGACCAGGGTCGTCTTGCCGACCCCGAATCCACCGGCGATCAGGATCTTCAGCGCGATCGGGATCCGCCGTCTCACCTTCTCCTGGTCAGAGCGCCCGGAGTCCATTGACCACCGCCTTGAGAATGTCGTCATCTGGGAACTGGCGCGACGCGGGCGGCTCGTACATCGAGATCCGGTCGCTGGCGAGCAGATCGCCGAGCAGGACGCGTACCACGCCCACCGGCAGGTTGAGGTCGGCGGCCAGGTCAGCCACGGAGACCGGCCGCTGCGCCATCGCGACGATCGCCTCATGCTCCGGCTGTGGTTGTGGCGGCGCCTGCTCACCGCCGTCCGAGGGTGGGCCGGCCACCACGAAGGCCATCAGGTCGAATCCGCCGGCGACCGGCTGAACCCGCCCTCCGGTCATCGTGTACGGACGCACCACCGGCCCGGCATCGTCGTCGAGCCAGTCGTGGTGCGGCCCCGGCACCTCACTCCGCATCTGCCGGCGCCCTCGGTGATCGGTTCGCCGCCGTCAGGTTCTGCCCGACCCGGGTCACCAGCATCGCCATCTCGTACGCGATGACCCCGATGTCGGAGGCGGCGCTGGCCAGAACCGCCAGGCAGGCACCCTGTCCGGCGGCGGTGACGAAGAGGAAGGCCGACTCCATCTCGATGACGGTCTGCCGTACCGGCCCGGCCTGGAAGTGCCGACTCGCTCCCTTCGCCAGGCTCTGGAAGCCGGCAGCCATCGCCGCCATGTGCTCCGCGCCCTCCTGGCTCAGATCCTGCGACGCGGCCATCAGCAGCCCGTCCGCGGAGAGCAGCACGGCCTGCTGCGCGGACGGTACGCGCTCCACGAGATCGTCGAGCAGCCAATTGAGATCCGCGCTCGGCCTCGTCGTGTGCACCACTCACCCGTCCCCTTCAGAATTTGTGGAACCCGGATCGGTGACCCGGGCAGAGTTGTCGGAGGTTTCGCCGGAGGGCGGCGGGTCGGCATCGCGGCGCCCCCGCGCGGTACCCGCCTGTAGCGCCGACATCACGGCCCGGACCTGCTCCGGGGTGCGCGGTGGCGGCTCGTCCAGCGGCTCGTCGGCGAGCGGGCCCACCCTGTCGACCGCCGTACCCCCGGCGGTCCGGTCGGCAGCGGTCCGGTCACGACCGGCACGGGCCGGCACGGCGCCCGGACGGTCCCGCAACTGCGGCACGAGGTTGGTCTGCCGGATTCGCCGGGGCAGACCGTCCTCGCCGGCCGGCGCCGCCGCCGGGTGCACTGGTCCGCCGGCCGTGACGACCGGGATGACCACGGTGTCGTCGGTCATCCCGCCCGGCACGGTGCCGCCGTCCCCGGTCCTGGCACCGCCCGGCGCCGGCTGTCCGACACCGCCGCCCGCCGGCTGTCCGACACCGCTGCTCGCCGGTCTCGTGACCGTCCTGGCCGATGGCTGCGTGGCGGTGGCGCCCTCGGTTCCGGAACCGGTGGCAGCCGCAGCCGCCCCGGAGGCGCCGGAGGTCTCGACCCGGGTATCGGTGGCACCGGGTCGCAGCGCGACGGGATCGGCAGCACCCGGTCGCACGGCAGCGGGATCGGCGGGGTTGGGCCGCACGGCGCCCGCTCCGGCCTTCGCGCTGGCGGCGACCAGGGCTTCCAGTGCGGCGCCTGCCTTACGCCGGGGCCCGAGCCCGGACCCGGAACCGGAACCGGAACCTGGAGTTGACGCGGCCGGAGTCGACGCGGCCGGAGTCAGCGACGTCGGCGTCGCTGTCGGCGCCGTCGGCACCGACGTAGTCTGCGGGTCGGCCTCGGACGTCGAACCGGTTCCATCGCGGCCGAGCGGCGTCGGATCCGTCGTCCCGTCCGTCGCCGCCTCGGACCCGTCACCCGGCAGGATCGACGTACCGGTATCGGGGTCCACCAGGTCGCTGGGGACCAGGACGACCGCGGTCACCCCGCCGTACGGGGATGCCCGCAGCTCCACCTGGACCCCGTGCCGGGCACCGAGCAGCGCCACCACGAACAGGCCGAGTCGCGCGCTGTTCGCCGGGTCGAATTCCGGCGGGTCGACCAGCCGGCGGTTGGCCTGCTCGATGGCCTCGGCGGTCATGCCCAGGCCACGGTCCTCGATCTCGATCGCGTAGCCGGCCGACACCTCGTGCCCGCTGACCTGTACCCGGGTGTGCGGCGGAGAGAACGACGTCGCGTTCTCGATCAGCTCGGCCAGCAGGTGGATGACGTCACCGACCGCCCGGCCGGCGATCGCGGCCGGCGGCACGTTGACCAGGTCGACCCGCGCGTAGTCCTCGACCTCCGAGACCGCGCCCCGGATGACGTCCACCACGGACACCGGGTTGCGCCAGCCGCGTCCGGCTGCCGCGCCGGCGAGTACGACCAGGTCCTCGGCGTGCCGCCGCATCCGGGTGGCCATGTGGTCGAGCCGGAAGAGGTCGGCCAACTCGCTCGGCTGGGCCGCCCGCCGCTCCATCCGGTCCAGCAGTGCGAGTTGGCGATGGAGCAGCGTCTGACTCCGCCGGGCGATGTTGAGGAAGACGTCCCGCAGGCCACGCCGCAGGGCGGCCTCGTCGATCGCCGAGGCGATGGCGGTCTGCTGCACCTCGCTGAACGCCTGGCCGACCTGACCGATCTCGTCCTGGCCGTAGTCGAGCGGCGGCGCCTCCCGGGCGACGTCCACCTCCTCGCCCTTGCGCAGGCGCTCGACGACGTCGGGTAGCCGGTCGTTGGCCATCGTCAGTGCCTCGGCCCGCAGACCGGTCAGCCGCCGGACCAGTGACCGGCCGATCCGCACCGCGATGACTCCCGAGACAAGTACGGCGGCGAAGCCGAGCAGGCCGGCCAGCCCCAGCCGGACCAGGATGCCCAGTGCGACCGGCCGGCTGCGTTCGGTCAACGCCTCGGCTCCGGCGAGCTCGAACCTCCGCAGTTCCCGCTGGACCTGTTCGTAGCTGCTCTGCCAGGCCCGGCCGGCGACCGGCAGGGCGGACCCCGGGCCACCCCGGCCGATCAGATCGTCCTCCATCCGGCGTAGCCGGACGAACGCGTCACCCTCGGTGAGCCGCTGGTACTCGGCCCGGTCGGCGTCGGGAAGGTCCGCGATCACCTCGGCGTAGAGAAACCGGTGCGTGCCGATGATCTGCACGATCTGGGCATGCTCCCCCGGACCGAATCGTCCGGCGCTGAATACTCCGGCGAGCAGCGCGTCCGCCTGGGCGAGGACCTCGCGGGCCCGGCCGAGTTCGGTCAGGCTGCGCGCCTCCCGGCTCAACGTGTCGTCGGGCAGGGTGTTCAGGGCGGCGAAGACCCGGAACGCCGCGTCGACGACTCCACTGTAGAGCCCCAACGCGCCGCTGGCGTCGACGGAGCGTCGGTCGATGAACACCCGTCCGGACGGCAGCGCGTCGACGGCGGTCAGCAGTTGGTCGATCCGGGCGTCGAGCAGGTCACCGGTGGTGTCCCGGAGGTCGCTGCTCGACGTACGGCGGCGGAATTCGACGATCGCCCGGTCGGTGCGTACCCGCTGGTCGGCCAGGGCCCGAGAGGCGTCCCGGTCGGCCAGTTGGAGGACCGAGAGCCGTCGTTCCTGCTGCAACTGCACGATGAGGGCGTCGCCCGGCCGCCCGATCTCGTCGAGGAGGGTCCGGGTGGCGAGCAGACTCGACGCGGGTCCCACGGTGAGCGAGGTCGCAAAGATCCAGAGCGCCAGCAGCGCGACGATCGGCACGGAGACCAGCGCGACGATCTTCGAGCGGATCGGCCAGTTCTGGGTTTCCATCAGACCTCGCCGGAATGGATGCGTCAGGGGTGACACCCGAACCGGCCACCCACGGCTCCGGCCAGGATCCGAGGGTCACGGGCGTGCGTGCCTTCGGCAGGATACGTAATCGAGGGCGCGCGCACTACTGGACAACGGGTTGTCGAGTTGATCGTATCGGTCAGATAAATTGATAACTGTCTTTTTTAATAGTGCTCCGACTCCCCTCCTTCCCACCGACTACGGCGTGCTCACGGCGGGTTCGACGGCCTCCGGAACCGGCCGGTCCGCCTCCGTACGCCCGATCCGGCGCAACCCGAACGCGATCGCCAGGTACGGCACGGTGGACAACGCGAAAATCACACCGTGGCCGGCGACCACCGAGGCGAGGGCATAGCCGCCGTACACGCCGATCGTCACCACGTCGGTGCCCAGCCCGGCCAACGAGGTGACCGTGGCCCGGGTCGGCCCGGTGATGCTCTCCTGGAGCCGTACGTCGGCGACCAGGCTCGCCATCTGCAGGGCGCAGAACGCCACGGCGATCAGCACGAATCCTCCGACCTGACCACTGAGCGCGCCCGCCGCCAGTACGACGGCAGCGAAGGCGATCGTGGCGGCGAACCGGCCGGTCGGCAGCCGCTGTCCGATCGGGGTCAACAGACCGCCGACCAGAACTCCGATGCAGACCAGCAGGACCAGCAGCGGCACGGTCGACGGTGCGGCGACGTCCCCGGCCAGCAGCGGGACGTACTCCTCCAGCGCGCCCCAGACCGCGGCCATTGCCGGCAGGAGCAGCAGCGCCCGCCGTACGGATCTGTCGGTCCTGGCCTCGGTGAGCCCGGCCCGCAGGATCGACAGGTATCCCGACGGCCCGACCCCGCCGTCATCCGTGCATCCGCCATCGTCCGTGGATCCGCCGTCGTCTGTGGATCCGGCATCGTCTGTGGATCCGGCATCGTCTGTGGATCCGGCATCGTCTGTGGATCCGGCATCGTCTGTGGATCCGGCATCGTCTGTGGATCCGGCATCGTCTGTGGATCCGGCAT
>NZ_JADPUN010000212.1 GCF_015690345.1 Plantactinospora alkalitolerans
AGCCCGTACCGGCTCGTGCTGTCGGTCGTGCTCATGCTGGCCCAGGCCACGGCGATGCCGTTGGCGGCGCCCGCCACGGCGGCGCTGGCCGACGCGGCGCTGGACCGCGACGTGCGCGGCGCGGCCACGGCGGCCTGCCTCGTCGCCGTCGCGGTGATCACCGCGCTGACTGCCGGGCACTTCGCGCACATCTTCCACTTCGAATTGGGCGAGCGCGCCGTCCTGCGCCTGGAGCGTGAGCTGATCGTGCTCACCAGCGGCTCCGCCGAGCTGCACCACTACGAGCAGCCGGAGTACGCCGACCAGCTCCAGGTCCTGCGCCAGGAGTTGCACCGGGCCGCCTGGGGGTCGGTATCGGCGCTGTTGAACGGTCTGAGTCTGCTCGCGGCGGTCTCCGTCACCGCGGTTCTGCTGGCCAGGCTCGACCTGCTGCTGTTGCTGCTGCCGCTCGCGGCTGTGCCGCCGCTGCTGTTCGGACGATGGGCCGAGTCGATTGCCGCTACGGCCCGGGAGCGGGCCGCGCCCCGGTCTCGGCACTGCCGGCACCTCTTCGGGCTGGCGGCACGGTCGGCATCGGCCAAGGAGCTGCGGGTGGGCGGCCTCGGGCCGGAGCTACGGGCGCGTCAGCGCCGGGCGTGGGACGCCGCCTCGGCCGAGCTCTGGCGCGGCGAGCGCCAGGCCCTGGTACTGCGCACCGCGGGACAGCTCGTGTTCGCCGTCGCCTATGTGCTCGGCACGCTGCTCGTCCTGCGCGCGGCTGTGGAGGGCCGGCGCAGCGTCGGCGCCATCCTACTCGTACTGGTGCTGGCGGCCCAGGTGAACCAGCAGGTCACCTCGGTCGTGACCACGCTGCAGGAGATTCAGCGGACCGCGCGGGTGATGTCAAGCCTGCGCTGGATCCGCGGCCTGCTGGCGGCCCAGGAGCCGCCGCCGGCGGATCGGGAGCTGCCCGAGCTGATCCGGTACGGCATCGAGCTACGCGATCTTTCCTTCGCGTACCCCGGCACCGACCGGACGGTCCTCGCCGGCATCGACCTCACCCTTCCCGCGGGATCCACCGTCGCAATCGTGGGCGAGAACGGAGCGGGCAAGACGACCCTGGTCAAGCTGTTGTTACGGTTCTACCGGCCGAGCGCCGGTGCGGTGCTGCTGGACGGTACGGATCTCCAGCGGTTCCCACTGGAGCGATGGCGTGCCCGCACGACGGCGGGATTCCAGGACTTCGCCCAGTTCGAACTCGTCGCCCGGGAGTGCGTCGGGGTGGGCGAGCTGAGCGAGGTCGGATCGTCCCGAGCGGTGCGCGACGCCCTCGAACGGGCCCACGCCGAGGACGTCCTGCACGGCTTGGGCAACGGGCTGGAGTCGCAACTCGGCAGGTCGTACGCCGACGGCACCGAACTCTCCGGCGGGCAGTGGCAGAAGCTTGCCCTCGGCCGGGCGATGATGCGCACCGCGCCGCTGCTGCTCGTCCTCGACGAGCCGACCTCGGCGCTCGACGCGCGCTCCGAGCACCTGCTGTTCGAGCGGTACGCGGCCGCCGCGCGACGGGTCAGCCAGCGTACCGGCGCCATCACGGTCCTCGTCTCGCATCGATTCTCCACGGTGCGCATGGCCGACCTGATCGTGGTCGTCGGCGACGGACGGGTCAAGGAGCACGGGTCGCACGACGAACTGATGGCCACCGACGGGTTGTACGCGGAGTTGTACCGCCTGCAGACGGCGGCCTACCTGTGAGGCACCACAGGCGCTGGGAACCTCGGAAGGACTGGGCGGTGGAGGTCGCGATCGGGGTATGCGGCCGAGTTCTCCGACCGGTTGCGCGAGCCCTTTGGTGGCAAGTCCTCCGGCAAGGTGAAACTTGAGTAATTTTCCTCTTCTGTCCGAGATTGCCGCTGAACGTCAGTACGGTGACGGTTGGGCGCTCAAGCAGGTCATCGCGGCACCGGAGCCCGGCCGCCATCGGCGCACGCGCCGCTCGGCGGCGCTTCCGACCGGTTAGTACTGCAACGGCATTGAGCGTGTCGAGTGGTGCTCGCGTTCGTTGAACTCCGCGTGACGAGCGTCGATGTTGAGCGGTGGTCTGCCGAGCTGGACCGGTTGCATGGTCGGATCGGAGTGCGGTTCCGTCGGGTGCAGCCGCGACGACGGGCGCGGCAGTACCTGTGCGGGCTGGTCTCGGGCCTTGGTCGGAAGAACGGTTGGACGCTTGCTGAGCAGGCCGGGGATGTGTCGCCGGACGGGATGCAGCGGTTGTTGCGGTGGGCGGACTGGGACGTCGACGCCGTTCGTGACGACGTGCGCGACTACGTGGTCGAGCACCTCGGCGACCCGCAGGGTGTGCTGATCGTCGATGACACCGGCTTCCTGAAAAAGGGCATCCGTTCGGCCGGGGTGGCCCGGCAGTACTCCGGGACTGCGGGCCGGGTCGAGAACTGCCAGGTGGGCGTGTTCCTGGCCTACCGCTCCGCCAGGGGGCACGCCCTGATCGACCGGCAGCTGTACCTGCCAGCGTCGTGGACCGACGACCGGGAGCGGTGCCGGGCGGCCGGGATTCCGGACGAGGTGGAGTTCGCCACGAAGGTGGAGATGGCCCGGACCATGCTCGGCCGTGCCCTCGATGCCGGGGTGCCGGTGGGTTGGGTGACGATGGACGAGGCGTACGGCCAGTCGAAGTCGCCGCGGGTGTGGCTGGAAGAGCGGGACGTTCCGCATGTGGTCGCGACTCGCCGCAACGACGACATGGTCACCACCGACATGGGCAGGGCCCGCGCCGACGAGCTCATCGCCGCTCTGCCAGGTCAGGCATGGTGCCGGCTGTCCGCCGGCGCGGGCGCGCACGGGCCGCGTGAGTACTGGTGGGCGCGGGTGCCGGTACGCGTGCCGGCCTGGTGGAAACCCGGCCGCGGGCACTGGCTCCTCGCCCGCCGCAGCATCACCACCGGACAGATCGCCTACTACGTCTGCTACGGACCCCGCCGCACCCGCCTGGTCGACCTCGCCCGCGTCGCCGGTGCCCGGTGGGCGGTCGAGGAATGTTTCCAGCAGGCGAAGAACGAAGCCGGCTTGGACGAGTACCAGGTCCGTGATTGGCGGGCGTGGTACGCCCACATCACCCTCGCGATGGCCGCCTACGCCTGGCTGGTCGTCGCTCGATCCCTTGCGGTAAAAGGGGAACCGGTCCCGGCGAGCGCATGATGATCGGCTACACCGTACCGGAGATCCGACGACTGCTCACCGCACTGACCGTGCGACATAGCCGTCCACCGCAACACGTGTGGGCCTGGTCGCGATGGCGCCGACGACGCCAGTACCAGGCCCGACTCTGCCATTACCGACGACACGGCTACCCCTGACACTGCCGTTGCAGTACTAGACGTCACCAGGCGTCCCCGACGCGCGGCAGGCGCTCCGCGATGTCGCGGACGTCGGCGGGGAAGCAGGCGCGGAAGACTTCGGTGACAGCGGGATCGGTGCCGTAGTCGTCGATCAGCCGCAGGCCGACGAGGGTATTGACGAGCATGCCGCGGGCGAGGAAGTCCCTGGCCTCTTCGACACTGAGCTCGGCCTCCTCCCTCAAGAAGCGCCAGACGCGGGCGAACTGCTTCCGGGCCGCTTCCCCGATCACAGGATCGCCTCCGAGCAGAAAGGCATGATGGAGGGTCAGGTGGAGGCCGCGATCGGCCAGGAGTTCGATGTACGCAGTTCCCATCCGCTCGGAGCGTCCCCGAGTGCTCTCACCGTGGACGGCGTCGCGGAAGGCCTCGAGGATGCGTTCGACGACGTGCTCGTGCGCGGCGAGGAAGAGCTTCTCCTTGGTGCCGAACAGCCGCACGACGTAGGTCTGGCTCACTCCGGCGGCGCGGGCGACCTCGTCGGTCGTCGTCCCGACGTACCCTCGCGAGCCGAAGATCGCGATCGCGGCGGCGAGGATCGATTTCCGTCGCGCCTCGGAGGTCATCCGAACGCCGCCGTTCACCGGTGACCTGCTTCCCATGTTGACAGCTTATCATTCGATTACTACATTGCTTGTAATCAGCTGATGACATCACGGGAGCGGTATGTCCGACACACGGGTCTCATCCGACACAATCATCGTTCCGGACACGCCGCCGCCCCGACGGTCGTTCGCGCTCGTACTTATCGCGACGTCGCTGCCGATGTTCATGGCGATGCTGGACAACCTCGTGATGACCAACGCTCTCCCCGTGCTGTATGTCGAGCTGGGGGCGACGGTCGCGGAGCTGCCGTGGTTCGTCAACGCCTACACGCTCGCCTTCGCCGGGTGCATCCTGCTGGCCTCCGCCCTCGGCGACCGCTTTGGCCGACGCACCATGTTCGCGATCGGGATCGCCGTCTTCGGCATCGGCTCGGTCCTCGCCGCCCTGAGCTCAGATCCCGGCCAGCTCATCGCCGCCCGGGCTATCCAGGGCCTCGGTGCGGCCGGGGTCATGCCGCTGTCGCTCGTCCTGCTGGCCGGTGCGGTCCGTCCGGAGCGCCGACCCGTGGCGATCGGCGTGTGGGGTGGCGTCTCCGGGCTGGGTGTGGCGGTCGGTCCGCTCGTTGGCGGCGCCGTGATCGAGGGCTGGGACTGGCAGTCGATCTTCTGGATCAACATCCCCGTCGTCCTGATCGCGCTCCCCCTCGCGCTCTGGGGACTGCCCAACGCCTTCGGACGCCGGGAGCGCGTCGACCTGCTCGGTGTAATGCTGGTCGGGTTCGGGGTCACGGCCCTGGTGCACGCGATCGTGCGGGGCAACGAGGATGGTTGGTCTCGTCCGGATGTCGTGGCCGAGCTAGTCGGCGGCGCGCTGCTCATCCTCTGGTTCGTAGCGTGGCAGTCGAGAGCAGGGGCGCCGATGATTCCGCTGCGCCTGTTCCGGGACCGCTCGTTCTCGCTGGTCAACGTGGTCGGGCTCGCGTTCAGTTTCGGCGCGTTCGGATCGATCTTCCTGCTCATCCAGTTCCTCCAGGTCGTCCAGGGCGCGTCCCCGCTCGATGCCGCGCTTCAGACCTCACCGTGGACCCTCGCGCCCATGGTGGTCGCGCCGCTGGCGGGCCTGATCGCCCCCCGTGTCGGCACGAGAGTGCTCATCGTCGCGGGGCTCACGCTGCTCGGCAGCGCCCTGCTCTGGCTGACCTTGCTGCTCGATCCCGACGTCGCCTATCCCGCTCTCGTGCCCTCGTTTGTCATGGCGGGCGTCGGCATGGGCCTGGTCTTCGCCCCATCGGCGACCGCCCTGCTCGCCACGCTCGGCGACGCCGATCACGCCAAGGCATCCGGCGTGAACGCCACCACGCGCGAGATCGGCGTAGCCCTCGGCATCGCCGTGCTCGCCGCGATCTTCCTCGGCGCCGGCGGCCAGTTCACCCCCACCGGCTACGTCGACGCCGCGCGGCCGGCGATCCTGACCGGAGCCATGGTGCTGCTGGCCTGCGCAGTCGCGGCGCTCTTTCTGCCGCGCGGCGCCACTCCAGCCGGCGAGGTTGATCAAGTCGAACCCGCTCCTATCGCCGCAGTTCACGCCCCAGGGACAGGCGCGTGACGATGCGCGGCGTCATCGTCTCCACCGAGGACACACAGTCAGCTCGCGCAGGCGGCCGCTCTGCCGATGGCCGGCCTATGCGAGTTCAGCTCCTACGCCTTCGTCCACCCCGTCCTCCGCCGCCTGCCCCGCCGGGAACGACTCCAAGTCGAGCAGGGTCTGCTGCGCACCTTCGGCCGGTGGATGCCCTTCGGCATGATCGCCACCCTTGCGCTGACCATCGCCGTCGCCAGCTCCAGCGGCTCACCTTCAGCGCGGTGGTACTGGGTCGCGGTGGTCGCCTTCGGCTCGGCGATCGGGTTCACGGTCATCGTCAATGTCCCTATCAACATCGCCACGGTCCTGGAACAT
Source organism: Plantactinospora alkalitolerans (assembly GCF_015690345.1). Lineage (GTDB taxonomy): Bacteria > Actinomycetota > Actinomycetes > Mycobacteriales > Micromonosporaceae > Plantactinospora > Plantactinospora alkalitolerans. The sequence goes on from NZ_JADPUN010000212.1 coordinate 5,895, forward strand.
CGATGATCCACCGGTGGACTGGGAACGCACCCGCCGCCGCTGGGAAGCGTTCCAGGGCGTGCGGTCCTGGCTACTGCTCGCCGGAGTCGTCTTAGTCGCCATCGGCACAGCAGACATCGCATGACCGCGAAACCGCCACCACCAGCCAGACCACGTCACCACACCATCGAGAACGGAGCCACCATGACGCAAGAGGCCACAGCCCCGCCCGTGCGCCGGAAAGTCACCGACACTCTCATCGCCATCAGCTGGCTCACCCTGCTCGGGGTCATGTTCGGCGGCTACTCGCTGCTGCGACTGCTGACCGAGATCGGCATCGATGCGCATGCCGAACAGTTCTTCCGCGCCGGTCATGCTCACGCCGGCATCCTCACCGCGATCGGCATCCTCTATGTAATGTCGGCGAATCGGGCCGGTCTGTCCGATCGCGCCACGATCATCAGCTTCCTCGTCTATTTCACGGGGATGGGGCTGCTCGCCGGTGGCTTCTTCGTGCACATGGCATTGGGATCCCCTGGAAAGAGCTCCCTGGGAACCTCGGTCATGGCGCCGGTGGGAAGCGTGCTGCTGGCCACGGCGATCATCTACCTGACCTTCCGACTCTTCCGTCGGCGCTCCTGAACGACGGCCCGGATAGCCGACCCTCCCCGGACAACTCGACTCTTCCAGGGCCTGATCGAAGAGAGTGAGATACAGGCCGGCGAAAGCGCGACTCCGCGCTTCCCACACCCCGCCAACGGAACTGATCAAGGGCTGACGCTTCCAGCGTCAGCCCTTGATCCCCCTTGGCTCGTCGGTGGGCATCCTGGTTGGTCTTGCTCGGGATAGTCGCGGCGATGCCGCGCCGGCGCAGGTAGGAACGGTTCGCTTTCGAGGTGTACGCCTTTGTCGGCCAAGACCCGGTCCGGACGTGTCCTCGGACGGCCGGTGACCAGGCGGGGAACACGGATAGCGGTCAGGATCGGGATGAACTGCGGGCTGTCGCCGCGCTGTCCGGCGGTCAGCAGGACGGCGAGGGGTTTCTGTCCCTGCTCGCATGCCAGGTGCAGCTTGGTGGTCAACCCACCACGGGACCGCCCCAGGGCGTGATCGTCTGGCTCAACGGTGACGCCGCCGGGAGGTTCGGCCTGCAAAGCCCCCTTTTCCTCGCCCCGGCGGCGTGCTGGTGGGCTCGGGTGCTGGTCGAGTCCACGGATACATCCAAGGTAATCCGACCGGCCGCGTCAGCGAAGGACTGCAACGCGGTGAGCACCTGCTTCCAGACGCCATTGCGCTGCCAACGCCGAAACAGGGCGTATACCGCCGACCAAGTTCCGTACTGAGGCGGCACGTCGCGCCACGGCGCGCCCACTCGGATCCGCCACCGGATCCCGTCGATCAACTGCCGCCTACTCCACAACGACGGACGACCAGACCGCTTCGGCGCCGGCAGCAACGGCTCCAGCACCGCCCCGTCACCGCTAGGGTGTCCACGAGGTCTCCGGTTACAGGTTCTGCTTGGTCGCTGAACCATCTACCGGAGACCTCGCTGCATCACGACCACCGACACGCCAGGACCTCACACCGGCTCAAGTCCCGGCTCCGACCTCGACACGCGCCCTAGTAGATCATTTCGTAAGTGCCAGTGATGTAGTTAGATGATCGGATGCGTCTGCCTCCGCTTGTGGTCACTGACGAGGACCGAGTGGTGTTGGAAGGTGTGACTCGGTCGCGGACCGCGGCGGCTCGTGATGTGCAGCGGGCGTGGATCGTGTTGCTGGCCGCGCAGGGTTGGTCGAACCGGGAGATCGGGGTCCGGGTGGGGTTGCACTACAACCAGGTCGCGGTGTGGCGGGGCCGTTACCGGGACGAGGGGATGGCCGGTCTGGTCGACACGGGCCGGCCGGGCCGGCCGCCGGTCTACGGTGCCGATGATGTGATCCTGCTGGTCAAGACCGCCACCGAGACGCCGCCGGCGCCAGCGTCGCGGTGGACGATGGAAGCCCTGGCCCGGCGGTTGAACGAGGCGGGAGTGACGATCTCCGCCTCGCAGGTGTGGCGGATCTGCCAGGGCCTGGATCTGAAGCCGTGGCAGTACGAGTCCTGGATGACCAGTCACGACCCGGACTTCTGGGTCAAGGCCGCCGACGTGTGCGGGCTGTATGTCGATCCGCCGGTCAACGCGGTGGTGTGGTCGGTGGACGAGAAGACCGGGATGCGGGCCAGGAGCCGGGTCAACCCGACCAGACCCGCCCAGCCCGCCGCCGGGAGCCGGCCGGGTCGCCGCGCGCGGCGGGAGTTCGAGTACCGCCGACACGGCACCGCCGTGCTCTACGCCGGCCTGAACGTCCACGACGGGCAGGTCGCCGCCTGGGTCACCGACTCCACCCGGGCCGACAACTTCATCGCCTTCCTCACCGACCTGGTCGAGACGACCCCGAACGGCCTGGAACTGCACTGCATCGTCGACAACCTGTCCGCGCACGGCACCAAGGCGGTCCAGGAGTTCCTCGACGACAACCCCCACGTGTTCCTGCACCGCACTCCCACCCACGCCTCCTGGCTCAACCAGGTCGAGCTGTTCTTCTCGATCCTGCAACGCCGACTCCTGCGCTACGGCGAGTTCGACTCCGTGGACGACCTCGCGACCAAGGTCATCGCGTTCATCAACGACTACAACAAGCGGGCCACACCGTTCCGCTGGACATACGACGGCCGACCACTACAAGCCGCCTGAACCAACATCACAAAGACTTCCGAAATGATCTACTAGTGTGCTGAGTCGCTGGTTCGCTGTCAGGTTGTGTGGGTGGCTGATGGCCGTGGTCCGAAGCTGGCCTTGTTGGAGTTGACCGCTGAGGAGCGGGAGGCGTTGCGGGGTTTGGCTCGCCGACCGAAAACGGCACAGGCGTTGGCGGTGCGGGCGCGGATCGTCCTCGCCTGCGCGGAGGGCCTGTCCAATAGTGAAGTGTCGCGCCAGCTTGGCGTGTCGCTGCCGACGGTCGGCAAGTGGCGCAGGCGGTTCGTGGCCGACCGGGTGGACGGGCTGCGTGACGAGCCGCGTCCGGGTGCGCCGCGGAAGATCGGTGACGCCCAGGTCGAGGCCGTGATCACAAAGACGGTCGAAGAGTTGCCGGCCAACCAGGACAGTCACTGGTCAACTCGGTCGATGGCGAATGCGGTGGGGCTGAGCCAGACTGCGGTCTCGCGGATCTGACGGGCTTCGGCGGCCGGCCCGGCTCCTTGATCAACGGCAGCATCGGCTCGACGATCTCCCACCGGCATCGGTCAGGTCCGAGTCGTACGTTCGCGTCCGTCCCATACACGGATCACCGAACGACTCGGCCTCACCCGACGGACCCGCCGTCCGACACCCCTGTCAAACACTCACTCAGGGACTCCTGATCTCCCCGGACCATCACGATCCAAGGTTCAAGTGTCCAGGATCAAGGGGCAAGGCCCCCTCGTTCGTTGAACCTGACCGTCACCGTCTGGGTAGCACATGCCGCCGGTCGCAAGGTGCGGCGATGAGGAGGTAGTACCGTTCCCGACGGCGGCGGGGCCGACGGAATGCCGCAGACAACGGCCTCGCTGCCGAGCGCTGGACGTGCCCGTGAAGCTGTCCACGCGGGCACGAGTGTTCGCCACCGGCGAGGGCCACAAGACCGACCCGGGTCGGCGCCCACAGCGTGGCCGTCGTCGCCCTGCGCACCCTTTGACTGCGGCAGACCGACGCGGACGACCACACAGGGGCGCTACGGGCTGGGGCCGGTACAGCGGTCGGTCGGCGGCTCAGTCGCGGTGCATCAGGTCACGCAGCTGCGTGAGGGTCGCGTTCGGGTCGAGGATGGCAGCGCGCCAGCCACGCATAAGGGTTTTCACCTCGTCCACCACGCCGCGCAGATCGCCGATCTGCTCGCTCGCGACCAGGGCCAGCCGGCGGGCCTCGGCGGTCTCCGCCTCGAGTTCGATCACCCTGGTTTTCAGCGGGGCGATCAGGGTCAGTGCGGTGTCGGTCAGGACCTCGGCGGTGTCGGCCCGGAACTTGCGGCGCTGGCTCAGCACGGTGGCGAACGCGACCACTCCGCCGGTGCCACCGAGCAAGCCCACGGCGGAGAGCAGGATCTGGACCCAGGGAGGACCAGTTGGTGCGACTGCGGCGATCACGATGGGTCTCTTTCTATCCGAACAGGGGGCTGGCCCGCCGCTGCTGGTCGCGCCGGTCCGGCGAGGTCGCGAAGGTCGGACAGGATTTCCACCGCTCGCCACCCGGATGCGACGGCGATGGCGGCGATGAACGTACCGGCGGTCAGAGCCGCCTTGCCGGAGACGGCGAACAACGCGAAGGCATACATCCCGGTGGTGGTGCCGAGTACGACCATGGCGCCGAGTTCGATGCCCAATCCCGTACTGAGCCGGCCGCGCCAGGTGGTGCCGAGTAGACCGACGATCCCGACGACGACGAGCCCCCACTCCCAGACGTTCTGGACCAGGATGGGCATGGAGGTGGTGACCGACCGGGGTCGGGCGTCGACGATGAGCTGCGCGATGCCGCAGGCGAACGTTGCGACCAACAGTGTGGTCTGGAATGGATGACGGCCCGATCTGATCTGGATGGTCGGCACTGGGGCACCTTCGGATTTCCTACCGGCTGTCACGAGCTGGCCGGCCTGGTCGCGGGCACTGCTGCCCGGTACGGCGACGGAGCGGTATCGATCCACGGCGAGGTCGGCCGTCGTACGATGCGGCAGCCGGATATTCGTCCACCGGGCGGGGCATGGTCACGAGCGGTTGGTCGGCAGCGCGGTGAAGGATGGAGCAGGCCATCGGCTGGGGTTCAGCCGAGATGAGCTGACTCTCGATGTGCAAGACGGGCCTCATGGTGGCCTCCTGACATTTCAGTAGTACCACCGACACCACCGGTCGTCCAATTGCTAGTCCTGCCCATTTCCCCTGGTCAGAGGGCCTCAAGGTCACTCCGGGGCCGACCACGTCAGGCGCCTGGGCCGCCGAATTGCGGGCACATAAGGCCTTCTGGCGCTCCGGACCGGTCGTGCGACCGACCGTTCGTGATGCGGCGGCGGAAAGCAGTGATTGTCCGATGCACGACTTATGGCTGGCACGCCGTCGGGCATCGGCTTCCGAACGACGCTGAGGGTTCGGCTTGCCCGGGTGCCTGGCCCCGCTCGGCTGTACCCGTATCGGTTCGCCCGGCGTCCTCGGGTGGCGGTCCGGCGGATAGCGCAGGTCACCGGCGCCGTCGTGGTCCTCCCGGAGGTCGGGCCCTGGTCCGGGTCCACCAAGCCGATCGTCGGGTGTCAAAGGGTAGCCGCGCTTCACGTGACCACTGGCTCGCCGGTGTCGAACCAGACGTTGCTCTTTCCCCAGGTGATTCCGGGGAGATTGGGTCGCGCGATGACGCCGTACCGATAGTCGCGGCCGAACGTGTTGCGGCGGAAGACGAGGTTCACCGCTGCCAGGTCGGGGCGGAGGCTGATGGTGTAGTTCCCACCGTTGCAGTAGTTGTCCTCGAAGAGCAGGCTGCGCACTGTCTGGTCGGCTGTTGCTTGGATGGAGAGGCACGAGTTCATCGGGCTGCCGGTGGTTGCCTGGTAGGCGTCCAACCGGTTGTGTCGCACGACGATGTCATCCGCCCCGCTCGTTTGGAGGCAGTCGTTGTGTGCGCCGTCAGCCTGGGCAAGGTCGTGGATCCAGGAGTCGACCACGGTGGTCCGAGTACCGAGGCTGAGCCCGTTGATCACGTCGTGGATGTTGACCCGGCGCAGGGTGTAGTCGGCGTGGCCGACGGCCGCGTCGGTCTCACCGTCGCCGTTGATCTCCACGTCCTCGATCAGCAGGCCGGTCGCGGAGTCGAAGGTTCGGATCGCGAACCCGGGGCCTGTGCACGTAATCCTCGAACTGCGGAGCACCACGTTCTTCGCGTAGACGTTCACCGACCCGATGATGTCGAGGCCGCTGACGTCCTGGCCGTCCGTCCTCAGGTTCAGAGGGCCGGAGGGGACCAGCACCGTACCGGACGGGACACCGGTGGTGGTCGGGCCGGGCCAGTCGGTCGGTGGGGTGGGTGGTGTGGACATCTCTCCCCCTGAACTGCTTGAAGCGGTTGCGGGGGCCCGCCACGCCGACGATCGGTGCGGGAACGCGTCCGCTCGCCGGTTTCTAAATCCCGCTGCCTCGATTAACCGGGCTTGGCGGCGCGGCCGATGACACCGGTCCCGCCGGCCTAGGCACTACCAACGATAGCGACGAATCTGGCTTATCGAGCTTTTCGCCCTGACGGATCGTGGACAGTGCAGCCGAGGTAGCTGACCAACCCGGCCAACGTTTGTGGTCAGGGCACCAACTGAGTCCAGGACCTGTCAGCCCTGGATGTGCCACCCGGTACGCTCAGGGCTGCCTGGCTTGAGGAAAGGTCCCATGAGCATTCTCGGTTCGCTTGCCCGGGTATCGCCGGGTCTTGTGGAAGAGCTGCGATCCCCGGCAGCGTGGCCCTATGGCGTGCTCAGTGAGCATGAAACACAAGTTGACCTGGAGAGGTATTGGGACGTGTTGCGGTTCCTGCTGGACGAGGCAGGCGCCCCGTTCAACCCGATGCGCAGCGGAAGGCTCTATCCAAGTGCGGAGCGCGCCTGGGGTTACGATGGGAACTCGTGCTTGCTTACTGTCGAAGAGGTGCGCAAGGTCTGGCATTTCCTTGAATTGATGCCGTTCTCGGCGGTGGCGATCCATTTGGGTGCGGCGAAAGACGCTTCGCTCTACCCGGACAGAGACTGGGACAGGCCGATTACCCAATACTGGGTCGAGCGTTCGTACGACGCAATGGTGGAGCTGGTCCGCGAAGCCGCCGCCGCAGGCGATTGCACGATCTTCTGGGCGGCCTGACGCAACGCGTAACGAACAACCGCCAGTCCAGCACCGCCGACGCGACATCGGAGGCCGCGTGCACACTCACGGCGATCTGGCAGTTGCCGACCCTGCCGAGCGTCCCGGAGTACTGCCGGGCGACACACGCCGACGCCGACCCCTCCTTGGCCAACCCGGTGTCGTCGACCCCCCACACCCTCGGCACCACCACCTGCACGTGGTCATCGCTACTCGCCGCCGCACACCCACCACGTCCTACGCGCCCACTACCAGGCATTGCGCCAGCGGGGGCATCGGTCGCCAAGCCGCGCTACGCCAACTCGGCAATCGTCTGGTCGGCATCCTCCACGGCTGCCCCAAGACCGGCACCAGCTACAACGAGATCACCGCCTGGAACCATCTACAACCCACCGCTTGACCAGAGGAACCTGGGGTGTCTGCCGAGTTGAGTGCACTACCGGGTCCAGTTGGTCATATCAGTCAACTGGCCAGGAGTTGCCTTGTCAAGGCAGACAAGCGGTGGTACAACGGCGGTGAAAATTTGGCCCCAGCCACTCCCGCGCCGATCCGCTCCCGACCTCAATGAGGATGCATGAGTTGGTGGAACCAGTTCTGGCAAGCGTGGAACGAATGGGCGGGCGGCGCCTCCGTCTCGTCAATGCCACTGTGGGGACTTACGGTAATATGGTGGGCGCGAATAGGGAAGCTATTACAATTCGCCGCAGGTTTGACGGTCGTATTGGATCTTATCGGACCGCAGCGACTGCGCGCGTTCGGGCAGTCTTGCAGCAGTGCGATCCAGCAATCAGCCGCACGGATCGGTCAGGTATCGCAGCAACAGGGAGCGTCCGGCGCGATAGTTCCCTTCGTAATGTTTTCGGCGCTGGCTTCCACGGGCGTTGGTCTAATGGCTATTGCGAGGGATGTGTTCCCCGGAACCTCGCTCGGAACGATTGCGCTCACAGCAATCGCCGTTGTCGCCATCATTCTTGCAGCTCGCTACTTCCGCTTGATCCCTCAACTCACAAAGCTGGCATTTCTCGGCTTCGCCGGCATACTGGTGGAGCTTTTTGTGCGCCCGGTGTCGTACATCCTAGACAACGCGAATCCCGGGCACCTCATCCGTTGGATAGCCTTCTTTGCCTTCATTGCCGGCTTCAGTCTAGACCTTTTAGGGAGTTGACATATCCTGGCCGCATGCGCTCCCGTGCGCCATCCGTCTGTGCGGCGACACGCAGACCGGGGCCGGTCCCGCCCTCGGTGGCTGACCGTCGTGCCGGTCGGCTTTCGCATTTCGGGGCGCGCGGCAGGTGCGGTGCCAATCCACGAGGCGATCGTGTCCTACCTCGATCCGACGACGTCCGTCGACGGGAGGGCAGCGCTACCTTGAGCTGGCAGCCCTCTCGAGCCTCTCTCCGCCGCGGTGACCGGCGGGACGCACGCCTGACGAGTGCCACACCAACCTGCGGTGGGCAGTCGCGATGAGAGCGACCCCACCGGTCACCTCGACCAAGCCTGGCCGGGCCACGGTCGTACCCCCAGTCAATAGCTCGCCGCGACCCCATGTCCTACGGGACCCGCCGGGGCACGTCACAGAACCGCAAACGCGCAACGCGACCGGGCGGTCACTGATTGCGGAAGCCGGTTTCGCGCTCGAGTAGCGATTGGGGATGCCCCGGCCGTTCGACCGGGGCATCCTTGCGTTGGGTCGATGTACGGACGCCGGACGAGCCCGGATCGCGGCTACCGAGCACCAATTGTTGTTGGCGCTTACGCGCCGGGCGGGCCGGCCACCATGCTCGCGCGCAGGAGTTGGTCGCGGACTGGTATCGCGTACCGCAGGTGAGTCATCCGTGCAGCCAGGCCAGCTACGCGGGCCAGCCTCTGGGTGGCTGGGCGACGCCGGCGATCGTATTCGTGCAGAGCCTGCTCGACCGTGAGCGTCTTGCGCAGGTGGGAGGCCAGCTCTACAGCATCGATGATCGCCTCGCACGCGCCGCGCCCCAGGTCGGGTGTCATGGCGTGGGCGGCGTCGCCAAGGAAAGCCACCGTGCCGCGCGTGAAGGACGGTAGCGGCGGCGTCACGTACACGTCGTGTCGCAGCACAGCGGACTCGTTGATCGCGTCCAGGACGGTATGGACCGGCGGCGCCCAGCGGCCGAACATCCTCCGTAGTTCGGCGAGTTCCTCGCCCGGGTGGAACTGACCCTCCGGTGCCGCCGCGGACGCGTACCAGTTGGTGCGACCGCCCTCCTGCGGTGTCACGCCGAACTTGAGGCCCCGGCCCCACACTTCCACGAACTTGTCGGTGGGCATGTCTTCGACCACGCCGCGCCACGCCGTGCTGCCGGAGAATCGTGCTCGGTACGCCGGGCCGAACACTTTTTCGCGGGTTTGGCTGAACACGCCGTCGGCCACCACGACCAGATCGACATCGCCTACCTCGGTAGCGTCGTCCACTGGATCGCCGGTCCGTAGCTCCACCCCGGCCTCCATCGCCGTCTCGTGCAGGATGGCGAGCAGTCCCGGCCGGGACAACAGGTAGACATGGTCGCCGGTGCGCCGGTGCAGCCGTTCGACGTCAATCGTCGCGATGCGGGAGCCGTCCGGACGAAGAAAGACCCCGGCTTGCTGTCGTCGCCCGGCCCGGCGGACCATGTCGCCGACGCCGATCGCGTCCAGCGCGCGCAGCGCCACGGGCCACATGCCGAGCGCCGTGCCCGTGGTCGGCAGCCCCTTGTCCCGCTCCCGGACGGTGATCCTCCAGCGTGCGCGCCGCAGCGCGATCGCCGCCGTCAGCCCACCAATGCCCCCGCCAATGATCAACGCACGTCTCTCCATTTTCACGATAGTACAACATCTGTTGTTTCCAGACTACGGATGTTGTGGATCGCATAGGGTGTCGACGTGCCATCCCGCGAAGAAAACCTGCTCGATGCCGCCATCGGCATCCTCGGAAGCCAAGGCGTACGAGCGTTGACGCATCGCGCGGTCGACGCGGCTGCCGCAGTGCCAACCGGCTCCACGGCGAACTACTTCAAGACCCGCGACATGCTGGTCAGCGCCGTAGCCGACCGATTCGCCGACCGCGACCGCGCCACCTGGCAGGCGATCGCGGGCTTCGTCCGCCCCACCACAGCGGTCGAGCTGGCGGCTGCGCTCACCGCATACGTGCACCGTGCGCTCGGCCCGGAGCGCGCCCTGACCATCGCCCGTTATGGACTGTTCGTCGAGGCCGCACTGCGCCCGGAACTGCAGGGGCGACTTGCCGAGGCCGCCCTCTCGATCCGGACGTGGGGCACGGAGTGGCTGCGCGCGATCGGCTCCGCCGACCCGGAGAGCGAATGCGCGGCAATCCTCGACTACCTGGACGGTCTCATCTTCCACCAGCTCACGTTTCCCGGTCCGGTCGACCAGTTGGAGACGGCGATCACGCAGACGGTGAGCCGACTGTGCACTACTGCGGCGTGACCAGCGAACGGCCCGCGGAATGGCCAGACAGTGCCTCACACAGGATGCGAAGCCAGCAAACTCGACGGGCATCCGCATCTCGGCTACGTGCGTCGCGGCCGACACGGTGAGGGCATGGTGCGAGCACCGGCAACGGGTCGGTCGTCAGCGCACGAAGCGCCCTCCGGAACCGCCAACCTGCAACCGCCACGAGCCGACTCTCGCTCCGCCGCCGGAGAGGCGTCGCTGGCCCGCCCTCTTCGCTTACCGAGCGTAGTTGACGCCCTGCCTACCGAACGGGGCGTGGCCCGGACGCCGCGCGCATCAAGCAGAGGCGCGCAGTGAGAGTCGGTCGAATGTGCTCACTGGGGCGTCTCCGGCGGTTCCGGCAATGCGGCCCCTCGGCACAGGGATGTGTCACAGGTGTGCTCCGCCGGTGGCGTCGAGATGCTGGCCAGTGACCCAGCGGGCCTCGTCGGAAGCGAGGAAGGCCACCACGTCGGCGATGTCGGCGGGCTGGCCGACCCGGTTGAACGCGGAGAAGGAGCCCCAGAAAGCGAGTTGTTCGGGGTTGTCCCGCAGCCAGGCGGCGTTGCTGTCGACGTCGACGATGCCGGGGACCACTGAGTTGACCGTGATACCACGTTCGCCGAGCTGCTTGGCGAGGGTGAAGGTGAGAGTGTTGATGGCGCCCTTGGTAAGCGAGTAGGTGATCATCGCGGGCGCGGCGATGCGGGTAGTGCCGGAAGAGATGTTGATGACCCGGCCGTTGTCCCGCAGTTGGTTCAGTGCCTGCTGAAGGATGAAGAACGGGGCTTTCACGTTCACGGCGAAGATCTTGTCGAACTCGGCCTCTGTGGTGCCGGCCAGGTCGTTGGAGCTCGCGATGCCGGCGTTGTTGAGCAGGATGTCGATGCCCGGTTCGGCGCCGCATGCGGTGAGGCCGGCGTTGAAGGCGGACCACAGCGTCTGCGCGTCGCCGGGTACACCCAGTTCGGCGCGGACCGTGAACGCGTGGCCGCCGACCTCCGTGATGGCGGTGACGGTGTCGTTCGCGGCTGCCTCGTTGGTGCCGTAGTGGACGGCGACGAGGGCTCCGTCGGCCGCGAGTCGTGTGGCGATTGCCCGACCGATGCCTCGGCTGCCCCCCGTGACCAGGGCGGTCTTGCCGTTGAGCAGTGCCATGATGCCACATGACCTTTCTGTAGTAATCGCTACGTATCGTGTTGGCCATTAGGCTAGCGAGCGCTATAGAATGTGTCAATGACCGATGATCGTCCCCACCGGCGTGGCCGGCCCCGGTCCTTCGATCGCGACCAGGCCCTGCTGACGGCCATGCGCGAGTTCTGGCTACGCGGCTTCGAGCCGGTGTCGGTCGCCGAGCTCACCGCAGCCATGGGCATCACGCCACCCAGCCTCTACGCGGCGTTCGGCGACAAGAAGACTTTGTTCCGCGAGGTGGTCGAGCGCTATCAGCAGACCCACGGCACGTTCTTCGCGACGGCACTCGCGGCGGAGGAGTCCGTGCGCGACGGTGTCGCCCGCGCGTTGCGCGCTGCCGCGCTGGAGTACACCCGACCAGGGCATCCACCTGGTTGCCTCGTCATCAGCGCGGCCGTCAACTGCACGGCAGCGTCGGCTGACATCACCGAGTTGCTGCGCGCCCAACGGGTCGCCAACATCACCGCGCTGCGGGAGCGGATCGAGGCCGATGTCGCCGACGGCCGACTGCCCGCCGGCACCGACGCCGATCGCCTGGCCGTCCTCGTCGGCGTCATTCTGCAGGGCATGTCCCAGCACGCCCGCGACGGCGCCGGCACCGATGAGCTTCTCTCCGTTGCCGAAGCCGCTATGCTCGCCTGGCCCGCGAAGATCGACGCGTAACCGTCGACGACTGCTTGAGCTTGACCACCACTTGGAATACTCGGTCGTCGCCCCTCCGAGGCAACCCGCTTGCCCAGAGCCGCAAAGCCGTCGACCAGCTCACACGCTACGCATGATCCGCCATCCGCTCATCGACAGAGATCGATGGGCCGGTCAGCTCGACGCCGGCGTCGCCGTCGCCGGTCACGGAACGTAAAAGATGGGCGCCGGCTACGGCCTGCCTGGGTCCCACCGACGCCCGATGCAACGGAGCCGAGCAGTCAACTCACCTGGCCCGGCGCGGCAGCGATCTCGAGCGTGTCCACCCGGTCGGACGACGCAGCCGACGGCGGGCAGAGGTCGCAGGGTGCGGACACGCGCGGGGCGGCGTCCGCACGCCGGTGGCGCGGCAGCGACAGACATCCGCGCAGCCGTCCACGCCAGTCTGTACCGACTCGCGACCGTCCTGAGCCGCGATCGGTCCGGGGCAGACTCCGCTGGTTCCCAGCGCGAGGCGGGGCGGCAGGCGACTCCACAGCAGACGATGGTCTGGCAGCCGTGACCCGGTCGGGGGGTCACCGGGAGTCACCGTAGGGATGTCCGTGGTGAACGAATGGCGCCGCCCGGCTCCGGCACAGGCTTCGACCACCGCCCGAATGGATCGTTCCGGGTAGCCCGTTGGGCCAGCATCCGGGTGCCGACCCGGCCCCGAAGACCGCGCTGACCTGCCCACGAACGCCGACTCCCGAGGGTAATCGGATCGTCGGCACACCGTTGACACCCTCGAAGGCATGGCTAAACTTCAATCTGTCTTCCGTCTCGGGAGCGCTCCCATCTCATGTCCCGTGGCCGCCATCCCAAGGAGGTCCCTCTACAGTGGACGCAATCCGCGTTGCCGTCGCCGCGAGCTTCACAGCAGACCCGATAGACGAGACGCTGCGCCACTGGTGGAACGAGTGGGACCTGCCCGCGCACACCACGTTCGCGCCGTACAACCAGGTGTTCCAGGCGCTGCTCGACGACGGGGGGCCGCTCGCCGGCAACCGGCACGGCGTCAACGTGGTCCTGATCCGGGTCGACCAGTGGCCGGACGCCGGGGCCGGCGCCGACGACCTCGCCGACGCCGTACGCGACAGCGCCGACCGGGCGCCCGTGCCGCACCTCGTGGTGTGCTGCCCGCCGCCGCCCGGGAACGCGGGCGGCGGCGGGCAGCACACC
>NZ_JADPUN010000040.1 GCF_015690345.1 Plantactinospora alkalitolerans
CCGACGGGGTCGACGTTCCTCGACCTCCGACGGCTCCGGCGCCGACGGTGTCCAAGGTGTTGAACGGGCGTGCGGGGGTGGCGCCGGAGACCCGGCAGCGGGTCGAGGCACTGCTGCGTGAGCACGGTTACCAGCGCCCGGAGATGGTGCAGCGCACCCCGGGCGTCGAGGTCGTCTTCTTCGGCATGCAGAACGATCTGGCCGTCGAGATCATGCACGGCGTCGAGCAGGTCGCCGCGGAGAACAAGCTGGCCGTGAGCTTCCTCGACGTCATGCGTCAGATCTCTGCCGGTCATTCGTGGGCCGAGAGCCTGCTGGCTCGCCGTCCGACCGGCGTGATCACGGTCAACCTGGGCTTCACGCCGGCTCAGCAGTCCCTGCTGCGCGCCGGTGCCATCCCGCTGGTCGCGCTGGACCCGTCGGACCAGCCGATGCGGGGCGTCCCGTCGGTCGTGGCGACCAACTGGAGCGGTGGGATCGACGCCGCCCGGCATCTGCTCGACCTCGGCCACCGGCGGATAGCGGTGATCACCGGGCCGACCGAGCGCCTGGCCGCGAAAGCTCGGCTGGAGGGGGTCCGGACCGCTCTGGAAGCCGCCGGCCAGGCATTGGACGCCCGACTGCTGCGCTCCGGTCTGTCGTTCTCGTTCGAGGACGGTCTGAACCACGGACGCGAGCTGCTGAGGCTGGCCGACCGGCCCACCGCCGTGGTGTGCGGCAACGACCTACAGGCGTTCGGTGTGTACGAGGCGGCCCGGCAGGTGGGCCTGCGCATTCCCGACGAGCTCAGCGTGATCGGTTTCGACGATATCGCGTACGCCCAGTGGTGTGGCCCGGCGCTGACCACCGTGCGGCAGCCGTTCGCCGAGATGGGGGCGAAGGCCGCCAGCCTGGTGCTGACGCTCGCCGCCGGGCGGCCGCTCCCGCAGACCCGGGCCGAGGTCGAGACCACCCTGATACTGCGCGACAGTACCGCGCCGCCGACCGTCGGGTGAAACGTTTCCTTGCCAAGAGGGATCGGTTCTGAGAGTCTGAGGATCGATGATTGTCCATTCCTCAGACTCCTGCTTCGCATACCCCGACGTTCGGGCAAATTCGGCGACCTCGTTGCCTGACGCGACTCCGTCGCCGACCACGTAGGGATCCCCGCGAATGTGCGTGAGCCGTCATCCCCTCAGGAGACAAACTATGACCAGGTTCAGATCGACCAGGATCGGCTTGGTGTCGGCCACCGGTGCTGCCGTGCTGGCATCGGCGGCGGTTGCCGTGGCGTTGCCCGCGGGTGCGGCGGCCGCAGGCTGCTCGGTGAACTACGCCGTGTCGTCACAGTGGCAGGGCGGGTTCGGCGCCAACGTGTCGATCACCAACCTCGGCGACCCGTTGAGCGGTTGGACACTGACCTGGTCGTGGCCCGCCGGGCAGAGCGTGACGCAGGCGTGGAACGCCACGGTGACCCAGAGCGGCGCCGCGGTGACCGCCAGGAACGTGAGCTACAACGGCTCGATCGGCACCAACGCCTCGGTGTCCTTCGGCTTCAACGGCTCGTGGAACGGAAGCAACCCGGCCCCGTCCGCCTTCGCGCTCAACGGGGTGGCCTGCACCGGCGCGCCGGTGACCTCGCCGCCAACGGCCACGCCGTCCTCGCCGCAGGTCACGCCGTCCTCGCCGCAGGTCACGCCGTCCACGCCGCAGGTCACGCCGTCCACGCCACAGGTCACGCCGTCCACGCCGCCCAGCACGTGCACCCTGCCCGCGAGGTACCGCTGGACGTCATCGGGATCGCTGGCAAACCCGAAGTCCGGCTGGGTGTCACTGAAGGACTTCACCAACGTCGTCCACAACGGCAGGCACCTGGTCTACGGGTCGACGGTCAACTCGTCGGGGAACTACGGCTCGATGAACTTCACCCCGTTCACGAACTGGTCCGACATGGCTACGGCCGGCCAGAACGCGATGAGTGCGGGGACCGTGGCGCCCACGCTGTTGTACTTCGCCCCGAAGAACATCTGGGTCCTGGCCTACCAGTGGGGACCGACCTCGTTCAGCTACAAGACCTCCACCGACCCGACCAACGCCAACGGCTGGTCATCGGCGCAGACGCTGTTCACCGGGACCATCTCGGACGCTCCCTACGGCGTGATCGACCAGACGCTGATCGGTGACAGCCAGAACATGTACCTGTTCTTCGCCGGTGACAACGGCAAGATCTACCGAGCCAGCATGCCGATCGGCAACTTCCCCGGCAGCTTCGGCGCCTCGTACGCCACGATCATGACCGACACCCGGGAGAACCTGTTCGAGGGCGTCGAGGTCTACAAGGTGCAGGGCCAGAACCAGTACCTGATGCTGGTCGAGGCGATCGGCAGCCAGGGCCGCTACTTCCGCTCGTTCACGGCGACCAGCCTTAACGGCACGTGGACCCCGCAGGCCGCAACCGAGAGCAACCCGTTCGCCGGCAAGGCAAACAGCGGCGCCACCTGGACCAACGACATCAGCCACGGTGACCTGGTCCGCAGCAACTCCGACCAGACCAAGACCATCGATCCCTGCAACCTGCAACTGCTCTATCAGGGCAAGGACCCGAACGCCGGTGGTGATTACAACTCCCTGCCGTGGCGGCCGGGCCTGCTCACCCTGCAGCGATAGCGGCGGGACACAGCTCCGGCCCAGGATGTCCGACATTCGCGGCGGAGGCACGACGGCTTCGCAACGATGACCAGGTGGAGCATGATCCGGGCGGGCTCGGCGCAAGGCCGAGCCCGCCGCTCACGCCCCGTCCGCGAGCCGGGCAACCCGGGGTGCAGTGACCCTCGATTGAGGGTTCCCGACCGTCGTGTGCGGTAGGCCCGCCATAAAGTCTCCACCGGGCCGTCAAGGATACGATTCATAGACATGGCGCAGAACAGGCACACCGTGTCCGGAGACTTCGACCTGACGATGGACGAGCTTCGCGTCGTGGCGCGGTACGTGGTTCGGCACGCCGAGGATGTCCTGTCGGTCTTTGAACGGGCTGTTCCCGGTGACCCGCGCCCACGTGCGGCGATCGACGCGGCCTGGGCATTCGTCAACGGTGCCAACAGAACCACTCGGCAGCGTGCCACTTCCCTCGATGCTCATCGAGCCGCCCGGTCCGCACCCTCCGAAGCCACCCGACTGGCCGCGCGTTCCGCCGGTGACGCCGCGTCAGCCGCGTACCTGCACCCCATCGCCAGGGCCAGCCAGGTCGGCCACATTCTCCGAGCCTCCGCGAGCGCCGCGCGCATCGGGGAACTGGAGGCAGGCGGTGACCCCGCGATCGGGGATGCCCTGCTGGAACGGTCGCGGCAGCGTGCGACACCGGTGCTCGTCGACGTGCTCCGCCGCTACCCGCCCGCGACGGGTGGCGGCAGTCGGGTTGCCCGACTGATGAGCACTCTGGACCATTCCCTGCGCCAGGCGGCCGACCGGCCGCCGGGGCACACCGCATCGAGTCACACCGGCACGCGCGGAAGGGACGGCAAGTCATGATCCTGCCGAAGGTCCGGGACCCTCGCTTCGTGACGATCCGCCGTGGTGGGACTCTCACCGATGCCGATCACCGCCTCCTCGCGCTGTGGGCTGCCTCGTGTGCCGAGCACGTCCTCGACCTCTTCGAGTCGGCCCGGCCCGGGGATCCGCGCCCGCGCGACGCGATCGAGCACGCCCGGGCCTGGGCGCGTGGCGAGGTCAAGATGATGCAGGCTCGCGCGGCGGGCGGACACGCGATGGGAGCGGCCAGAGACCTGCGCGGGGCGGCCCGGCATGCCGCGTACGCCGCCGGCCAGGCCGCCGTCGTCGCCCACGTCGCGGCGCACGAACTGGGTGCGGCCGCCTACGCGATCAAGGCCGCGCGTGCGGCGGCACCGAAAGGCCAGAGCGAGGCCGCGGGGCGGGCCGAGTGCCGATGGCAGCGCGACCAGCTCCCGGAGGCGATCCGCGAGCTGGTACTTGACGACCAGAGGTTGCGCAATGACATCTGCTGGTCGGTGTTCCACTGTTGAAGTGGAGCGGGCAACGGGCGAGATGGCGCGTAGCTCCACACCGGCGAGACGATCAGGCTCAGGCAAAGGCCTCGTTGATTTCGACCAGGTGACCGTCCGGATCACGCAGAAAGGCCCTGATCTCGCCACCCCACTCGGGTTCGACCGGCTCACCGAGAAGCTCGACACCTGCCGCGACGAGGTCGGCACACGCGCGACGGCAGTCCGCGACCTGCACGACTATCGCGGCGACCACAGCGCTCGCCGTGTCGTCCGGCGCCCTGAGCGCGACCTTCGGTCGATCCGGCGGCGGGTCGCCCGCAGCGGCGAGATGCAGGATGCCCGTTCCGTTGGCGAGTTTCGCGTACCCGGACCACTCGACCGCGGGCCGGAACCCCAATCGCCGGTAGAACTCGACACTGCGCGCGACGTCCCGCACCACCATCAGGGGCGCAACACCCGAAGCCTGCACCACACCTCGCTTCTCCTGCCAGGAGCAACCGCGTGCCCGGACGACACTAACATCGACCAGTTTCGGGGTCGGCCGGCGTGGACGGCCGCCGGCCCGGCAGGCTCGTCTCTGCCTGCCGGGCCGGGAACGGATCCGAACTCGGGACCCGCGGGTCCCGGCGGCGGCGGGTCGGTGACCCGGCGCACCGATGTCTCAGCAGGTCAGCGTGCCACTCCGATGGTGCTGGCGTCGTGCCAGGTGGCCGGGTCGGTCGGGTTGTCGAAGCGGAGGCCGTCGGTGACCCTCCGCACGACGTCCACCCGGTTCCTGTTGTCGGAGATCTCGGCGAAGTAGTGGGCGTTGATGGCGCGGTCGCAGAAGTTCTCCTGGCAGGGATTGCGCGGGTTGGGGTGCGGGTTGGGGTCCGACGGCCCGGCCGGCGCGGTCTCGGTAACGATGATCTTCAGGCTGCCGCTGGCCTTCATCAGGTCGTCCTCGGTGAGCCTGTCGGTCAGGTTGGTGACCGGCACGGCGCTCTTCGAGAAGTACGCCTCGGAGATGCTGTCCCCGGCGTTCGTCGGGTTGAACCTTCCGATTCCGACGAGGCGATAGCCGGCCGGTACGCTGCCGAGCCGGTAGGGCACCCGGACGACCGACGGCTCGGCCGGGGTGAGCCCGTCGGCCAGCGCCAGCAGGTCCTTGGCCGGGTCGGCGGTGCGCAGCAGTTGGTTGGCCACCAGGGTCGCCCACGCGCCGTCGGCGTACTGCCACGCGAGTGCGGCCACCCTGACGGTACGGCTCGAGAAATTCTTACGGCCGTTCTCCACCCGTACCTCGGACACCTCCTTGTCGAACTCGGTCTGCAGGCCGGGCAGGTCGTCAACCCGCACCGGGGTGCCGGAGGTGAACCTGTCGGGCTTGAAGACGCCGGGCCGGTACACCGTCAGGGTCCCCACCGAACGGTCGTAGGACCTCTCCCAGGTCCCGGCGCTGTTGGTCACCTTCTGCCTCTCGACGCCGTCGAGGGTGAGAATCGACTCCTGGTACGCGGCCGTCGCGAAGACGGGGTCGCTGACGTGCAGCGGTCCCACGCTGTATCCCTTGATGGAGTACATGAACGGCTTCGCGAGGGTCGGGAACGTCACCGGTTCGGCGACGGGCGCGGCTTCCGCCGGGCCGGCAGCCGGACCGGTTTCGGCCGGACCCGCCGCGCCGGACAGGTACGGCGCGGACATGACCCCGGCGACCGCCAACGCGGCGACCGCGGCGACCCCGCCGGTCCAGCCGTACCGGCGGCGCCGTTGCAGGGACCGGCCGGCGGCGATGGCGTCGTCGGCGGTGAGCCGCGGTGGCGGGGCTTCCGCCGTCGCGCTGTCGAGGACGTCACGCAGGTCGTAGTTCATAGCTCTCCTCACTTGACATGGCGTTCCGGCCGGTGTGGATCTCCGCCACGCCCAGCGCCTTGCGCAGCGTGCTGAGTCCCCGTGCCGACTGGCTCTTGACGGTGCCGGTGGCCAGTCGGAGAGCCGTGGCGGTCTCCTCGACGCTGAGTCCCTCGTAGTAGCGCAGCACCAGCACCGCGCGTTGCCGGGGCGGAACCTGGAGCAATGCCTCGCGCAGGCGCAGTCGCTCGTCCGTGTTTCCGCTCGGGTCGGCAACGATCTGGTCAGGAAGGTTCCCGCCGACCGAGGTCTCCCGCCGCCACGGCCGGCGCCCCTCGTCGATCGCCGCGCGCACCACCATCCGCTGGGCGTAACCGAGTGGCGAGTCGATCCTGTGCCAGCGCACGTAGAGCTTCGCCAGCGACCTGGACACCGCGTCCTCGGCCGCCTGCCAGTCCCCGCAGGTCAGGTAGGCCAGTGCACGCAGGGCATCGAACCGTACCCGGAAGAACTCCCGGAACTCCTGCTCGTCGTCCCGATTCACGTTCCGCACCTCCCTTCGTCCGGGGAAGACGGTCCGGCCGATCCGCCGGGTTGCACGGTTCCCGATGATGGCTGAAATTGGACGGACCGATTCACCCGTACGCCCTGACCGGGCTCGCGGGGTGGGCGGGCGCGCGATAGTGTGCCCTCGGCGTCGGTGGAGCGTGGGGAGTAGGGATCTTGTCGAGTCTTCCCCTACGCCCGGACGACCCGGCCCACCTCGGCGGCTACGAGTTGATCGCTCGCCTCGGCTCGGGCGGCATGGGCACCGTCTTCCTGGGGCGTTCACCGCAGGGCCAACAGGTGGCGATCAAGGTCGTCCGAACCGAGTTCACCTCCGACACGGAGTTCCTCGGCCGGTTCCGCAGCGAGGTCAGCCGGGCCCGGCAGGTGCCGCCGTTCTGCACCGCCGAGGTGCTCGGCGCCGACCTCGACCACAGTCCGCCGTACCTGGTCGTCGAGTACGTCGACGGGCCGAACCTGTCCGACGTCGTCCGCGAGCGGGGGCCGCTCTCGCCAGGTGCGCTGCACAGCGCCGCGCTCGGCATCGCCACCGCACTGGCCGCGATCCATGGTGCCGGGGTCATCCACCGCGACCTCAAGCCGGGCAACGTGCTCTTCGCGCTGGGCGGCCTCAAGGTGATCGACTTCGGCATCGCCCGGCCGCTGGAGGCGACCAGCCAGCACACCCGTACGGATCAGATCGTCGGGACCGTTTCCTACATGGCGCCGGAACGGTTCGACGAGCAGCCCGGCCCGCGGATCAGTCCCGCCTCCGACATCTTCGCCTGGGGCGCGGTGGTCACCTACGCGGGCACCGGCCGGACGCCGTTCGCCGCGGACTCGGCGCCGGCCACCGCGTTGCGCATCCTGACCCAGCCTCCGATTCTGACCGGCCTGTCCGAGCCGCTGCGCGGCATCGTCGAGCGGACTCTCGCCAAGGACCCGGCCGAGCGGCCAACCGCCCGGGAGCTGCTCGACCTGCTCCTGGCCGCCGAGCCGGCGAACGGCACGGCGCCGACCCGGCCGGTGGTACCGGGCGCGGTACCACCCCGTTCCGCACGGGTGGCGCCGATCGCCCCGGTCGCGCCGGGGCGGGACGGTGGTGAGCAGGCCGGCCGGCCACGCCGCCGCGCGTTCACCCGTGGGATCGTCGCCGTGGCCGCTCTCGCCGTCCTGCTGCCGGCCGGTCTCCTCGGCTACAAGCTGCTGCTGCCGCCGGGCGACGCCGACGACGGTACGCCGAAGGGTGCCTCGTCGTCCGGCAGCTCGACGGGCTCGCCGAAACCGTCGCCCGCCGGCACCTCGGCCGGCTCGCCGAAGCCGTCGCCCGTACCGACCGGGAACGCCGCCATCCTGGAGGGAACCCGGCGCACCCTCATCCACTTCGTGGAGATGGACAAGGATCTGGCCCTGCCGCTGCCGGACCAGGTGGAGACGTCCGACGGCACCGGCAAGGACGCGGTCTTCGCCCTCGTGCCGGTGGGCGTGGATTACATGATCAAGTCGATGCAGCCCAACTACGGCGCGCAGACGTGCCTCGGCGTGAAGATCAACCCGTCGGACTGGGCAACGCTCGTCGGGACCGAATGCCGGCCCACCAAGGCGACACTCTTCTCGATCACCTCCACGGGCAAGCGGGACGACAAGGGGCGGCCGACGTACACGATCTTCAACGACGACGAGGGTCTCGTGCAGTGGTCGGAGTCCGAGTCGGAGATCTACGTGCAGTTTCCCGGCGACGCCCCACCCAACGCGACGTTCAGCTTCGTCGACCGGGGGCCGATCAAGCAGTAACCAGCCGGATCAGGCCAGGTCCGCGTCGTGGACCAGCAGGGCGACCTGCACCCGGTTGTTCAGCTCCAGCTTGGTCAGCAGCCGCGAGACGTACGCCTTCACGGTGGCCACGCTCATGAACAGTGCGGACGAGATCTCGGCGTTCGACCAGCCCCGGCCGATGGCGACCGCCACCTCGCGCTCCCGGTCGGTGAGTCCGGCGAGCAGCCGTACCGCCCGGTCCCGCCGGAGGTCGGCATCCCGGCGGCCGGGCGTACCCGAACCGGTCACGTGTGCGATGAGGCGACGGGTCACGGTCGGGGACAGCGTCGCCTCGCCGGCCGCGACCCGGCGGATCGCCTGCACGATCTCCGCCGGCGGGGTGTCCTTGAGCAGGAACCCGCTCGCACCGGCCCGAAGGGCACGCAGCACGTACTCGTCGACGTCGAACGTGGTCAGCACCAGCACCTCGGGAGGCTGCGGCGTACGACGCAGCGCCTCGGTCGCGGCCAGTCCGTCCATCCGGGGCATCCGGATGTCCATCAGCACCACGTCGGGGTGGTACGCCACGACCGCCGGCAACACCTCGGTGCCGTCGGACACCTCCCCCACCACCCGCAGGTCCGGCACCCCGCCGAGGATCATCGACAGGCCGGCCCGGACCAGCGCGTCGTCGTCCACGATCAACACCCGTACCGGCGGTGTCCGCCCGGGCGCCGGCCCCGACTCCCGCCCCTGCCCCGACTCCCGGCCTGACGTCGGTGACGGTGACGGCGACGGCGGCGGGGCGACGTGTTCGGTGTTCACGACGGCCACGGTAGCCAGGCCGCCAGCCGGAAGTCACCCGAGTCGGTCCGCCCATGTTCCAACCAGCCCCCGAGCAGCGCGGTCCGTTCGGTCAGCCCGACCAGCCCGGTACCGGTGCCCGGGATCGGGGGCCCGGCCGGCTGGCCCACCGGCCACCGGTTCCGGACCTCGACGCTGAGGCCGACCCCCGGCCGCCCCCGTGCGGTCACCGTGACGGTGGTGCCCGGGGCGTGCTTGCGGGCGTTGGTCAGCCCTTCCTGCACGATCCGGTACGCGCCCCGCCCGATCCCGGCCGGCGCCGTTCCCGTCATGGTCAACTCGGTCCGCAGGGTGACCCGCATGCCCGCCTCCTGCGACTCCGCGACCAGCGCCGGCAGGTCGTCCAGGGTCGGCTGCGGTCGTTCGGGCGCCCCGGCGGTCCGCTGCGCCGGCACCGGCCCGATCGAGGTCGGGCCCGACGGCTCCACCACCGGGTACGGCGGATCGGGCGGATACGGCGCACCCCGTCCCCCGAGTTCGCGTTCCGGCTCGACACGCTGGCCGAGTTCCGGATCATCGGCCTCGGGCGGATCGTCCCGGAGTACGCCGATCACCTCGCGCAGGTCCTGCAACGCCTGGTGGGCACTGGTCCGGATCACCCCCGCCGCTCGGGCGATCTCCTCCGGCGGCGCGTCGGGCCTGAACTCCAACGCCCCGGCGTGCAGGCTCAGCAGGGAGATCCGGTGCGCCAGCACATCGTGCATCTCCCGGGCGATCCGGGTCCGTTCCAGCCGCCGGGCCGCCTCGACCCGCAGCCGCTGCTCGGCCTCGGCCCGGTACGCCCGGTCCCGCCAGGACACCACGAGCTGCCGCCGGGCCCGGATGAACATCCCCCAGGCCAGCATCGACGCCGTCAGCGCCGCGCTGAGCGTCATCCCGAACCAGGGCCCCTCATTCGGGTCCGGATTGCGGAACTCGTAGAGCACGGCGACCCCGAGGTGCGCCGCGAGCAGCGGGCCCGCCACCGCCAGCCGGCGGTGCACCACCAGGCTGAGCAGGATGATCCCGGTGGCGATCCCGGACGGGGTGGAGAAGAGCGCCACCGGCAGCGCGGCGAGGGCCAGCCCGACCGGCCAGCGACGCCGGACCCAGAGCCCGAGGCAGAGCGCCGTCGTCAGCACCACGTCGATCGCGACCGCCAACTCCGAGTCGGCCCGGTCCGCCACCAGGGCCGGCTGCGGCCGCAGCACGTCCCAGAACGCGATCACCCCGAAGCCGGAGGCGATCAGGAAGCAGAGCGTGTCGACCACCCAGTCCCGGGTCGACCGCCGGGGTCGACGGCCCGGGCTGCCCAGATCCGCGGTGAGGGTGGCCGGCAGCAGCCAGGGATGCTCGGGGAGCACCGGCACACCAGTCATCACGCCATGCTACTGAGCGTCACGAGCTGTGGACACCGACCAAAGTCGATGCCGGGAACTAGCCGAAGGTCGCCGGGTCTCGACCGCTGGCCGCAGCGCCCGGCCGGTCGGCCCGGGCAGGCTGAACCGCATGATTACCGTCGAACGACTGAGCAAACGGTACGGCCGGCACACCGCCGTCGAGGACGTGTCGTTCCACTGCGAACCGGGCACCGTGACCGGTTTTCTCGGCCCGAACGGCGCCGGCAAGTCCACCACCATGCGGATGATCTGCGGGTTCACCCCGCCGTCCGCCGGCACCGCCACGGTCAACAACGTCGACTACCGTCAGCTACCGAACCCGGGGCGCCAGGTCGGGCTGCTGCTCGACGCCGGGGCCCAGCACCCCGGGCGGACCGGTCGGGAGACGCTGACCCTCTCCGCGAAGATCATGGGCGTACCCCGGCGTCGGGTCGACGAATGCCTGGACCAGGTCGGCCTGAACGCGGTCGCGGCGGGGCGCCGGGTCCGGGCGTACTCGTTGGGGATGCGCCAGCGGCTCGGCCTGGCGCAGGCACTGCTCGGTGACCCCCGGGTCCTGATCCTCGACGAGCCGGCGAACGGGCTCGACCCCGAGGGCATCTACTGGATGCGCGGCCTGCTCCGGGACTTCGCCGACCGGGGCGGCACGGTACTGCTCTCCTCGCACCTGCTCCGGGAGGTGGAGGCGGTGGCCGACCGGCTGGTGGTGATCGGCGCCGGCCGGGTCGTCGCGCAGGGCAGCAGGGACGAACTGCTGGCCGGAACCGGAGCGCTGGTCCGGGCCCGTGATCCGGAGGCGCTCCGTGCCGCCGTCGACCGGGCCGGGCTGCCGGTGCGGTCGAGCACCGACGGCGGCCTGCTGGTCGACGCCGAGCCCGGTGCGGTCGGGCAGGCCGCCGCCGACTCCGGGGTGGCGTTGCTGGAGTTGCGCCCGGCCGAGAGCGCCGGCCTCGAACAGATCTTCCTGTCCCTGACCGCCGGTGATTCCGTACGAGAGGCCGTGAAGTGACAATCGACAACACATCGACGTCGACCGCCGTTTCCACCGGACCGGGTGCGGTGAACCGGTCGGGTTCCCGTCGACCGGCGGACGGGCCGGGGGCGGACCTGGGCCGACCCTCACTGCTCCGGTTGACCGGGGTCGAACTTCGCAAACTCGCGGACACCCGGGCCGGCTACTGGTTGCTGATCACCATCGGCCTGATCTCGGTGGCGATCATGGCTGTGATGCTCATCTTCACCCCCGACGCCGACCAGCAGTTCGCGAACTTCTTCGCGCTGGCACAGGTCCCGGTCGGCATCCTGCTGCCGATCCTGGGCATCCTGCTGGTCACCAGCGAGTTCTCCCAGCGCACCACGCTCACCACGTTCGCCCTGGTACCGCAGCGGCACCGGGTGGTCCTCGCCAAGGTGTCCGCCGGGGTGGTCGCGGGGCTGATCTCGGCACTGGTCACCCTGGGTACGGCGGCGGCCGGGACCCTGATCGCCAGCCTCGGCGGTACCGACGACCTCTGGTCCGCCGTGCCGGGGCCGCTGCTCGGCGCGGCGGTGTTCCAGGTGGTCAGCGTGCTGATGGGCATCGCGTTCGGCCTGCTGTTCCAGAACACGCCGCTCGCCATCGTGCTCTCCCTGGTACTGCCCATCGCGTGGTCCGCCCTCGGCGGGATGATCAGCGGGCTGCGTACCGCCGCCACCTGGCTCGACACCGGCCTCACCACCGCCCCGTTGATCGAACCGCCGGGCGCCGGCGAACTCGGCGCCGGGCAGTGGGCCCGACTCGGAGTCTCGGTCACGGCCTGGGTACTGCTGCCGCTGGTCGCGGGGCTGGTCCGGACGATGCGCCGCGAGGTGTCCTGAGGTGGCCGCCGACGGTGCGTCCACCGCCGGTGGCTCGGCGACGCCGGCCCGGCCGGGGATCACGGTTGCCGAACCGACAATGGTCGTGGCCCTGGTCTGGATCACGTTCCCGCTGCTCGGCGCCGGCCTCCTCTGGCTGCTCCAGTGGTCCGCAGGGTGGATCGCGTCGATCCGCTGGATCCCGATGCGGGGGCCGTTTCTGCTGGTCGACGCGGTCCACGAGCCGTGGGCCACCGGTGGTGCGCTGCTGCTCGGTGTGCTGGGTGGCCTGGTCGTCGCCGGCATGGCCGCCGCCGAACGGCTGGTCGTGACCGTCGCCGCCGACCGGGTCACCCTGGTCCGGGGCGACGGCCCCGACCGGCACATCGAACGGGACCGGATCGGGGAGGTCTTCCGGGACGGCAAGCAGCTCGTCGTCCTCGGTGTCGACACCGAGGAACTCGCCCGGGAGTCGTCGGACCTGTCGGCCGACCGGCTGCGGGAGGCCTTCGAGGCGTACGGCTACCGCTGGTCGGCCGGCCGAGCCCCGACCCCGGAGCGGAATCCCGGGTCGTCCACCCCGGAGGCCGGCTGAGAGCGGTCCGACCACGGCGGCGACGATCGTTGCCGCCGTTTCCGCCCTGGCAGTAGGGTTCGGCGAATGAGCCTCCAGCGCAGTGTGGACCCTGGTCAGGTCGGCTTCGACCCGGCGAGGCTGGCCCGGATCGACGCGCACTTCGCCCGTTACGTGGACACCGGCGCGCTGGCCGGTTGGCAACTGATGGTGACCCGGCGCGGCGAGATCGCGCACGCCTCGACGTACGGGCTCCGGGATCGGGAGGCCGGAAAGCCGGTCGAGCCCGACACGCTCTGGCGGATCTATTCGATGACCAAGCCGATCACGTCGGTGGCGGCGATGATCCTCTGGGAGGAGGGACGGCTCCAGCTCACCGACGAGATCAGCCGCTGGCTGCCGGAGTTCGCCGACGTCCGGGTCTACGACCGGGGATCGACGCTGAAGCCGTACACGGTGCCGGCGATCGAGCCGATCCGGGTCTGGCACCTGCTCACCCACACCGCCGGCCTGACGTACGGCTTCCTCCAGACCTCGGTGGTCGACGGGCTCTACCGGGCGGCCGGGTACGACCTGTACCCCCCGGCCGGATTCGACCTCGCCACCGCCGTCGCCGGCCTGGCCCGGCTGCCGCTGCTCTTCCAGCCCGGCACAGCGTGGGGCTACTCGGTCGCCACCGACGTGCTCGGCCGGCTCGTCGAGGTGGTCTCCGGACAGTCGCTGGACACCTTCCTCGCCGAGCGGGTCCTCGGACCGCTGGGCATGACCGACACCCGCTGGTGGGCCGAGGGCCCGGACGCGGAGCGGCTGGCGGCCTGCTACGCCCCCGACCCGACCAGCGGTCAGGCGGTCCGGTACGACACCATCGGCCGGTTGGCGCTGCAGAAGCCGGAACTGCTCGCCGGCGGAAGTGGCCTGCTGTCGACCGCCGCCGACTACCACCGGTTCACCCAGTTCCTGCTGCGCGGCGGTGAACTGGACGGAGTACGACTGCTCGGTCCCCGTACCGTCCGGTTCATGACCCGCAACCACCTGCCGGGCGGGCAGGATCTGGGTCGGCTCTCCGCCGGAGGGTTCGCCGAGACCACGTTCGAGGGAATCGGGTTCGGGCTCGGCTTCGCGGTGGTGGAGGATCCGGTGCCCAGCCGGGCGCCGAGCAGCGTCGGCGAGTACTACTGGGGCGGCGTGGCGAGTACGGCGTTCTGGGTCGACCCGGTCGAGGAGATCACCGCGCTGATCTTCACCCAGCTCGTCCCGTCCAGCACCTACCCGCTGCGTGCGGAGCTGCGCCAGCTCGTCTACTCGGCCATTGTCGACTGACCGCCGGCCCGGTCCCACCGGAAGACCGCGCCCGGCAGCGACCCCGTCTGCACGTCGGGCGGTGCTGGCGCGGCCGGAGTAGCGTGCACGATGATCGCACTCGGGGGAGGTCGCCATGGCGATGAAGGCGAAGCGGGTCAGCCTGCTGGACATCGGGCTGGACTCCTCGTTCGACGCGGCGATGACGTTCGTCCAGTCGACACTGCAGAACATCAACGCCGAACACCCGCAGCCGATCGTCGACATCGACTTTGTCCGGTCGCGTGACCCGGACACGGTGCTGACCGCGTTCACCGCGTCCTGCGACGTGCTGCACGTGATGGCGCACGGTGATCACAGCAGCACACCGACGTTCGCGAGCAGCGACGGCCGGACCAAGATCTCGCTGGAGGCGTTGGGCGAGGAGGCGGCCAGCCGGGGGCGCGGGATCTCGGCCCACGCGATCCTCGCCGACGGCTGCAAGACCGGCACCGGGGCCTGGCAGAAGGCGGTCCGGGACTGTCTACAGGACGAGGTCACCTACATCGGCACCTCGGCACAGATCGGCTGGCACGAGAGTGGGGTCTTCTGCTCGGCGTTCTACGGCGCCCTGTTCCGCAACCGGGGTCGAGGCATGACCCGGGCCGAGCAGGCGCAGGACGCCGCCGAACGGGCGATCGAGGCGTACACCCTGCTCACGGACCGGAACTGCCCGTTCCGGGTGCTCACGCTCACCCCGAGCCGGTGGGCCCGGATGGCCCTGGCCTGAACGTCCGGAACGCCGGAACGCCGGAACGCCGGAACGCCGGATCAAAGCGGGACGCCCAGGCGGGCCGAGACGCTCACACGGGCCGAGACGCTCACGTGGGCCGAGACGCTCACACGGGCCGAGACGCTCACGCGGGCCGAGTGGTCAGGCGGCCGAGCGTGGTGGCGCCGTCCGGGAGAACCGCGTCCCGCCGCCCGTTCGGCGCGACGACGCAGCGCCCGTCCTCGACGACGTCGGCGGCGTGATCGCCTGCTGCCAGTGGTCCAGCATCGGCAGCCGGTCCCAGCCCACCTCGCGCCGCCGGGAGGCGGCGGCAGCACACCGGGCCCGCCAGCTCCACTGGTTGAGCTGGACGGACGGGCCGGTCAGTTCCGTACGCAGGTCGAGCAGGACGTCGACACAGTGCTGGAGCACCACACCGTCCCGCCCTGCCTCTCGGCTCACCAGCCAGTTCAGGTCCCGTCCCCCGCAGGTCGGGCAGCCGCAGTGCCACATGCCGTTGTCCGGATGTCGCCGCATGGTCGCCTCGATCACCGCCAGCGGCTGGTACGAGAGGCAGTGCCGGATCAGCGCCGACGGGCGGGCGGGCCGGAGCGGCGGCAGGGCGCCGGTCGGCAGGGACCCGGCCGGCCGGCGCGGGTCGAACCGGCGCAGCCCCGGCTCGGTGCCGATCGCCACCGCGGTCGCCCCGGAGCCGAGTGCGCCGAGGCCGGGCAGGTCCGACCGGAGCACCAGCACAGGTACGCCGCAGTCGAGGAGTTGCAGCAGGCCCCGTACGGCCCCGACCGGATCGACCGGATCGACCAGCTCCACCGGCTCGACCGGCTCGACCGGTTCCTCGAGGACGATCGCGATCGGTACGCCGAGGGCCGTCACGTACCGCAGCAGCGTCTGCCGGGCGTACCGGTCGGCGAGCCAGGCCGGGTGCATGGGCAACAGCGCGATGGCGTCACCGAGCCGGGCGGCGCGTTCGAGGATCCCGACGAGTCCTTCCATGTCGTCCGGGGCGAGATAGCCCGAGTCGGTCAGTACCGGCAACCCCAGTTCCCGCTGGTACTGGATCCACCGCTGGTCGAACGGGGCGGCGGCGGTCAGTCGGCCGTCCCCGGCGTACCGGGCGGCGTCGAGCAGCAGCGGGGCACGGTGGTGATCCACCTCCAGCAGGTGCCGGGCCCGGTCGAGGCAGCCACGCAGGTTGCCCCGCTCGGCGGTGAGAACCAGGCCAACGCCCGCCCGGCCGGTCACCCCGGCCAGTTGGGTGACCTGGCTGGTCCGACACTGTAGGAGCAGGCTGCGGTCGAGGTCACCGATCCGCCGCCCGGTGCCGGTCAACTGCCCGTTTCGTTCCCGCGCCACGAGCACCACCCCGCTGATCGTCATCAAGACATTGATCACCATGAGTGTTTATATGGTAACTCGACGCAATTGGATGTACGCCGGAGCGGCGGTCCTTTGGCAGATTACGGAAAGTGCCTTGGCTGGCGGCAGGGGTTCCGCTATTGGCGTGCGACGCGGAAGGCCGGAAGAACCGGAATCCGGCCTCCGATCTCCCGGTGGAAATCCGCAGGAACCCGGCCGGGGTAGCATGACCCGCCGTGGGCCTGCCAGGGTCGTGGGCTGTCACGCCCCCCGGTAGGTCTTCGCTCAGACACGACGAATCTCAAGGGGTGTCCCGATGCCGGACTCCAGTACTCCCCGGGCCGACCAGGCCCAACCAGAACCCGAGGTCGAACGTCCCACGGAGGCCGCGACAGGATCCCCCGGGACCGAGGGCGCGACAGACACCGCAACATCCGAACCGGTGGACCCCGAGGTGGCCGAGCCGGACGGCGAGGACCCCAGCTTCGAGAACCGCGCCGCCCGCCGCGCCAAGGGCAAGGGCCCGGCCGCGCAACAGCGGGCCCACGGCACCACCAAGCAGTCAGGCGGGCGCGGCTCGGTCCAGGGGCCCCGGCAGTGGGGCAACCGCCGCACCGGTTGAGCAGGTCGGCCTCGTGCGGGGCGGGTGCCGGGCAACGGTCCGCGCACCAGCGAGGTGGAGACGCACCGGGACGGCGACCCGATTGGCGGCCGGAGTTGCCCCGGCCGCCATCGGGTACCTGGTTACCTCGGTGCGGACGTTCGCGCCGCCGGAATCAACGACCGGCCGCGCCGAACCCCGTCCGCTCAGAGCGCCATTTCGCGCCACTCAGGGCGGCCGCCGAGCCAGGCGTCCGCGAGAATGCGCGCAGACGCCTCACCGGGGCACTGTTGCACCTTTGAGCGCCCATCGGCGCCGCCCATCTGGGCCTCTACTTCCCATCGTTGCCCATCCGTACGGATGTACACGTCGCGCCGTGAGCGCAGACCCCGATCGCCGTTCCACCAGTGCCGCTCGACTCTCACCCAGCCACGGTATAGCACGGACGGACCCGCTGGATATCCTCAATCAGGAAACCCGGCCCCGGATGACCGTACGGACTTCGTCGGAGAGCCGGACGGCCGATCGCCGGCATAGCCGAACGCCGATCGACGGAATGTGGAATTGGCACCGGGGCGGGCTGGGATCGGCCGTCAACTACGGGGGAAGATGACGGCCGGCTGCGGGCACCCGCCCCGGGCCTCTTCGAAGCCGGCCCCCCGCAACGCCGCGGGTACGCCGACCGCTGTCCGGTCCACCGCCCAGCCGGCGGGGAGGGCCCACCGGACGTCAGGTCGCGCGGCGGACCGACCACAGAAGCATGCGGCCCGCCAAGACGACGATGTCGGACAATCCGTCCGATGCTCGCGGAAACCGGCTCCGAGCGCGACTCGGATCCCGCCCGGGCCACGCCGCTACTCCAGGCTCGGCGCCGGGTCGGCCCGCCCGGCCGGTACCCCCGGTCGCGGCACCCCGTCGGCCGGTCCCCCCGGTCGCGGCACCCCGTCGGCCGGTACGTCGACGGCCGCCGGCAGGGCGGCGAGCCGACCCTGCACCCGGTCGGCGCGGGTCCGAAGCACCTGCCGGGCGTCCAGGCCGAGGCTCTCGATCGCGACCAGGGCGGTCAGCGCTACGTCGGCCAGCTCGCCCGCCACGTCGTCCAGGCTGTGCGTGACGCCCTTGCGGGGGTTCTGCCCGGTCATTCCGATCCAGGCACCGGCCGCCTCACCGGCCTCCTCGGTGACCTTGAGGATGCGACAGGTCAACTCGGAACCACCGGTGCCGTTCACCTGGTCAAGCCAGGCGCGTACGGCGCGGACGGTTCCCCAGGTGGCGTCACTCACCGGCCCACCGTATCGGCACCGGCCCCGCGCAGGTCCTCGTCGCGCACTCTGACGCGGCCCCGCCGGCACCGACCACCGGTCGACCGCGACTTCGCCGGGGACGGCGACCGATGCAGGAGCGTCGGTTTGCGTCCGGTGACTACTCTCCGCTTTCGTCACTGTGCGCAGTGGTGCGGCCTGGAGAGCGGCCCCCCATGTGGCGCAACATCGGTCGTATCGCCCTGTTCCATCGCCGACGGGTCAACAGTAAGTTAGCTGCACAGACAATTACTGTCTCGCGAGATGCAACTTGCACCCCCGACATGCCACCCTCGCCGCAGGGGCACTCGCGCGTCAGACCGGCCGCCGCCCGGCCTCGCCGTCTATCCGGATGACGGCGCCACGGGCAGTGACGTTCACATCAAGAATGGAGGCGCTGCCAGTGGCGACCCACCACCTGACCCGGCCGCTGAGTACCCGCGCGGGCAAGGAACCCTTTGATCTTTCCGCTCCGGCCGACCGTCCGGTCGACCTCGCATCCGCCGCGCGCCGGTCGCGCCAGGTCGAGGAGCGGTGCTGACCGTGACCCACTCCCACGACGCCGGATCGGGGCCGTTCGACAACCCGCTGCCGCGCCGCCACCCGGGTGCGGGACTCGACAGCAACGGAGAGGCGATGCCGGAGGTGGTCCTCGACGAGGTCTCCCGGTCGTCCTCCGACGCGTTCGGCGGTACGGGCCGGCACGCCCATCCGGGCCAGTCGGCCGTGTACGCCGAACTCGGCGTACTGCGGGACCGGGTGCCCGGGGTACGGGGTGCCGTCCTCGCCGGCATCGACGGGCGACTGATCGGGCACGACCTCACCGCCGGACCCGAACCCCTGGACCTGGCCGCACTCGCGGCGACCACCTTCGGGCTCGGCCGGCAGTGCGGCCTGACCCTGCAACAAGGCCCCTTGCGCGAACTGACCGTCCACAGCCACCAGGGCTACTTCACCGTGTACGGGGTGAGCGACCACGTTCTGCTCGCCGTGCTCGGCGACGACCGGCTGAATGTGTCCTGGTTGCATCTGGAGGCGGCACCGGTCGCCGAGCGGCTCGCTGACCTGCTGCACGTCGGCGGCACCGCGTAGCAGCATGGGCTGGGGCCGGCACCGGATCTCCTCCGGTGCCGGCCACCCGCCCAGCCCTCCGTGG
>NZ_JADPUN010000057.1 GCF_015690345.1 Plantactinospora alkalitolerans
GGCGACCACCCCGCCCGCGACCACCCCACCGGCCAGCGGTAGCTGCCAGGTCAGCTACACCGCCAACCAGTGGACCGGCGGCTTCACGGCCGACGTCCGGGCGACCAACAACGGGTCGGCCCTCAACGGTTGGACGCTCACCTTCACCGTCGGGTCGAACGTGCGACTCAGCAACGGCTGGAGCGGCGAGTGGAGCCAGTCCGGCACGCAGATCACGGTCCGCAACGCTTCCTGGAACGCATCGCTGCCCAGCGGCGGTACCGTCAGCGTCGGTTTCCAGGGCACCTACAGCGGCACCCTGGCCGCGCCCAGCGGCTACACCCTGAACGGGAACGCCTGCACCAGCTAGCTCCACGGAACCGCGATCGGATCGCCGTCCACCACCCACCCGTCGGACGGCGATCCGATCGGGGGCGGACCCTTCCGCCCCCTGACCTGGCCGGCTCGGGGAAGCCGCCCGCGACACATCCGTACGATCAGAATGGTGAAGACGAGATGAGGGTCGCCGGACAGCGGCAGCGTCCGATCGGCGAGTTGCTGCGCGGGTGGCGCGAGCGACGCCGGCTGAGCCAACTGGAACTCGCCATCCAGGCGGAGATCTCGACCCGGCACCTGAGTTTCGTGGAGACCGGCCGGGCCATGCCGAGCCGGGACATGGTGCTCCGGCTCGCCGAACAGCTCGAGGTGCCGCTGCGCGAGCGCAACCACCTCCTGCTCGCCGCCGGCTACGCGCCGATCTACCCCCGGACGCCGCTGGACTCCCCCGCGCTGGCCCCGGTCCGCGCGGCGGTCCGTCAGGTGCTCACCGCCCACCAGCCCTACCCCGCGGTCGCCGTCGACCGTTGCTGGAACCTCGTCGAGACGAACGCCAGCATCGGCGTGTTCACCGACGGCGTGGCGGCGCCGCTGCTCACCCCGCCGGTCAACGGGCTCCGGCTGACCCTGCATCCGGCCGGACTGGCGCCACGGATCGTCAACCTGGGCGAATGGCGGGCCCACCTGCTGGGCCGGCTCCGCCGCCAGGTCGCCCTCACCGGCGATCCCGAACTGGCCGAGCTCTACGACGAGTTGCGGGGCTATCCGTGCGACCAGCCCGAACCGGAGATCGAACTGCCGGGGCCGGGCGACGTCGTGGTGCCGTTGCGGATCCGGGACGGCGACCGGGAACTCGCCTTCTTCAGCACCGTCTTCGCCTTCGGCACCCCCCTGGACGTCACCGTTGCGGAGCTCTCCATCGAGTCGTTCTTCCCCCTCGACGAGGCGACCGCCGACGCGGTGACCTCGGCCAGTCGGCGCGTCGGCACCGGAACCGCACACTGAGTTCGTACCGGGCGGAACGCCCGAGCGGGAACGCCAACTCCTGAGCGGGGACGCCACTCCTGAGCGGGGACGGAACGCCCGAACGGGTGCCGGTGCCGGCGTCCGTTTCCCGTCGTCGCGACGGGTTACCGGGCCACCGAGACGGGGAATCGGGTCATGACGAAGGAGGCTTCATGATGTCCAGGAACCCGACGGCGGCTTGGCGCTCCGGCACGCTCGGCGTGCCCGGTGTTTCCGGAGGGAACAACCTCCCAGCGGGCCCGTCCGGCGACCAGTTCAGGACGCCCGGCAGCGACGGAGGCACCGGGCCCGGGAACGCCACCGTGACCGTCGCCTCGTACTCGGACTACCCATCGGCGCAGTCTGCCGTGGACTTCCTCTCCGACAACCAGTTTCCGGTCGAACGTGCCGCGATCGTCGGTACCGACCTGGCCCTGGTCGAGACGGTGCTGGGGCGGATGACGACCGCACGGGCGGCGTTGGCCGGAGCCGCGACCGGCGCCTGGTTCGGTCTGTTCATCGGGCTGCTCTTCGGCATCTTCACGGTCGGGAACTGGTGGGCGGTGATCCTGGTCGGCCTGGCGATCGGTGCGGTCTGGGGTGCCATCTTCGGCGCCATCGCGCACTCCATGACCGGCGGTCGACGTGACTTCACCTCGGCGAGCAGCCTGCGGGCCAGCAAGTACGCGGTAACCGTCGACGCGACCTTCGCCGACCAGGCGCGCCAGCTCATCGGCCGGATGAACTGGCCGGGACAGCAGCCCGCCGGGGCTCCGGGTTGACGGTTCCGAATCCACGACCGGCGGCACGACGTCGGGGTACGTCGGCGGCCTCCGTCGAAGCTTGCACCGGCCGGTCCCTACCATCGTCCGCTTCGGACCAGCGGTAGGGACCGGCCGACGGCGGGGGACGTCCTCGGCCCGCCGAGTCGCCCCGGTACGCCGTTCCACGGGTCAGTGGTACGTACGCTCCCCCGCCCGGATGGGCGCGGTGATGCGGTTCTCCTCCGGAGCCAGCGGGCACGCCCACCTGTCGTCGTACGCGCAGGACGCGTTGTAGGCGTAGTTGAAGTCGAGCCGGAGCCGGCCACCGGGAAGGACGATCAGACCCCTGCCGTACGTGCCCTTGACGGTGTCGGTGAGATAGCGCCCGCCGCCGTACGTCTCCCGGGTGGCGGTGCCGTCCCGGAACGGCAGGAACAGCCCACCGCCGTACGCCTCGATCCACCAGAGCGTCAGCGGGCCCCAGGGCGTCTCGGCGATACCGGACCGGCGGTAGTGCACCACCCCGTCCGGTCCGCCGGTGTCGATGCTGATCGCGCCGGTAGCCGGTCGTACCGGCACGTCGAGGACCGCCCCCGGGTTGGGCGGAAAGTAGCGCAGGCCGGTGAACCGGGGTCGGTCGGCCAGCGGGATCGGCGACTGCGGGTGTCCGGCGAAGAGCACGTCCCGGGCCGCCCGGAATCCGGCCAGGTCGAGGTCGGACAGGTAGAGCCGGGTCACCTGCTCACGCCAGTCCGCCAACTCCAGTTCATCCACCCGGCCGAGCCTAGCCGGCCACCGGTCGTCAGGGGGCCGAGCCGCCGGTCAGGTGATCCACCGCATGGCCGGACCTCTGGGCGCCGTTCAGCCCGGCTCGACCGCCAGCCCTGTGCCGCTCAGGTGTCGGTGGTCAGGCGTCCGTGCACGTGCTCGTCGTAGCGGCGGCCGTCGCCGTACCGGTGGGAGTCGCGCAGGGTGCCCTCGAGCCGGTAGCCAGCGCGCTCGGCGACCCGGCACGAGCCGGGGTTGGCCACCGCGTGGCACAGCTCGACCCGGTGCAGCCCGAGTTCGCCAAAGCCCCAGTCGGTGAGCGCCGACACCGCGCGGGAGGCCACGCCCCGCCCCCGGGCCGGTCCGACGGTCCAGTAGCCGATCGACGCGCCGCCGTCGTGGATGCTGTGCAGCGAGACGGAGCCGAGGAGTTCTCCGCTGGCCGGGTCCGTGACGGCGAGCGACACGTGCTCGCCGCCCGACAGGTCCGCCCGGCGGGCGAGCCAGGTCTGGGCACTGGCCAGGTCGACCACCGTCGGGGCCGGGTTCCACCGGGCGATGGCGGGCTCCCGCAGCGCGGGCAGGACCTCCGCCGCGTCGTCGGGGCGCCAGGGGCGTAGTACCAGGCCGGGTACGTCGATCTTGATCGTCTCCACGGTGCCGCAGTGTGCCACCGGTACGGCTCCGGTCCCAACCGGTTTCCTGGCCACCCATCCTGCGGACCGGCTCCGGCCCCTGTCTTTCAAAGCTGGATTATCCCGGTCCCCCGCCGGTGAGCGGTGAGCACGATCACCTGATGAAGAGTAGTTCAGATTTGAAAGAGTGCTACTCTCGGAGCATGGCTGAGGGTCTGGACGCGGAGCGGCTGGCATGCTGGCGGGCGTACATCGAGTCGAGCCAGCGCCTGCTGAACCAGCTCGAGGACGAACTCCGGGCCACCAGCGAGCTGAGCCTGGCGGACTACCACGTTCTGGTGCTGCTCTCCGAGACACCTCGGCAACGCCTCCGGATGGGCGAGCTGGCCAGCCGGCTGGTCTTCTCGCCGAGCCGGCTGACGTACCAGATCTCGTCGATGGAGCGCCGCGGCCTGGTCGCCCGGCAGAGTTGCCCGCAGGACCGCCGGGGCAACGAGGCGGTCCTGACCGCCGCCGGACTGCTCAGGCTGCGCGAGGCCGCACCCCACCACGCGGCGTCGGTCCGGGGTCATCTGATGGACGACCTCGACGATGCCGAGGTCGCCTGCCTCACCCGGGTCTTCGATCGGCTGGCGAACCGACTGAAGCCGAACGACACCCCAACTTCCGAACCCCTCAGCACCGGCACCGGCACCGGCACCGGCACCAAGGAGAACTGACCATGCCCGCGATCACCGTCGACGACGTCCTGGTCCTGCCCCGCCTGCCCCGGCTGGCCGAGACCACCACCTTCCGGCCGGTCCGCCGGCTGATCACCGCACCCAGCGGGTACGAGGGCGAGGGCTTCCCGGTCCGCCGGGCCTTCGCCGGCGTGCCGCTGCACGAGCTGGACCCGTTCATCCACCTCGACCAGATGGGCGAGGTGGACTACGCGCCGGGCGAGCCGAGGGGAACCTCGTGGCACCCGCACCGGGGCTTCGAGACGGTCACCTACATCATCGACGGCATCTTCGACCACCAGGACTCGAACGGTGGCGGCGGCACCATCACCAACGGCGACACGCAGTGGATGACGGCGGGTGCCGGCCTGCTGCACATCGAGGCGCCGCCGGAGCACCTGGTCGTGAGCGGCGGGCTGTTCCACGGCCTACAGCTCTGGGTCAACCTCCCCCGGGTCGCCAAGATGAACCCGCCGCGCTACCAGGACATCCGGGGCAGGGAGTCGGGGCTGCTCAGCACGCCGGACGGCGGCGCGCTGATCCGGGTCATCGCCGGTGAGGTCGCCGGACACGCCGGTCCCGGCAGCACGCACACCCCGATCACCATCACCCATGTGACCGTGCAGCCCGGCGCCGCCGTCGAGCTGCCGTGGCGGCCCGACTTCAACGCGCTGGTCTACGTGCTCGCCGGCCGGGGCACGGTCGGCGGCGACCGACGGCCCGTACACACCGGTCAACTGGCGGTGCACGGCCCCGGCGACGCGCTCCGGTTCGCCGCCGACGCCGAGCAGGAGGCGGCGACGCCCGCACTGGAGCTGTACATCATGGGCGGCCAGCCGATCCGGGAGCCGGTGGCGCACTACGGACCGTTCGTGATGAACACCCGGGCCGAACTGGTCCAGGCGTTCGAGGACTATCAGGCCGGTCGGCTGGGCGTGATCCCCGCCGAGCGCCTGCCGCACACCGGCGGCTCCGGACCGCGCCCGTCCTGACCGGCGGTACGCGGCCCGCGAGTCCCTCGGCCACCGGATGTCGGTCGCCGGTTGTCGGTCGTCGGTCGTCGGTCGTCGAAGGGGCACGGCGCCACACGACAACGACGGATGTCACGCACAGCGCTCCGCTTCCCGGTCGACCGGGAAGCGGGGCGCTGGCTGTCTCCGACGGTCTCGGACTGTCTCCGGCTTGTCCGGTGTCCACAAGCGTCAGCCTGGTCGGGAAGACACCCGGCCGATGTTCATGATGGGCGGCGGTGTGCAGAGCAGGCGCGGCTCCCTTCCGACAACCTGGCATCCGCTCTACGAGGTCGAGTTCAGGTGGTCGGCCTGGCTCCCCGGAGTGCGAGGGTTTGTGTCACCAGCTCGTCGAGCATGGCGGTGAGGTTCTTCTCCTGCGGGTCGCTCGGTGTGAACTGGGTGTAGTCCTCGAAGTCCTCGGCGAAGGTGAGGGCGATGGTGTGGTGAACGCCGGTGACGTTCAGGTCGCTGAGGATCAGACGCAGATGCTCGATGGCCCGGACGCCTCCTTGGATTCCGTATCCGATGAACCCTGCGACCTTGTCGTTCCACTCGGCGTAGAGGAAGTCGATGGCGTTCTTGAGCGTGCCGGGGATTGAGCCGTTGTATTCCGGGGTCACGAACACGTACGAGTCGAACGAACCGATCTTCTCAGCCCAGTCCCGGGTGTGGGCGTGGGCGTACTGGCCTTGCCGGGCCGGGATGGGTTCGTCGAGGTGAGGCAGCGCGTGGTCGGCGATGTCCACGACTTCGAAGGTCGCGTCATCGCGTCGAAGGGCGATGTCGAGGACCCATCGTGCGACAGTGTCGGCCTTGCGGCCCGGGCGGGTGCTGCCAACGATGATCGCCACTCGTGGCGGGGCGCTCTGGTCGGTCTGGTGGATGGCGTCCGGGTCAGCTTGTGCTTGCATGATCGCCTTTCGGTGGATGCGTGGGAGTCTGGGGTCGCGGTGGGGTTGACGCATCGCGGTCAGTGGAAGCGGTATGCACCGAGTTCGTGCAGGAACGTCATGACAGGCGGCTCGTCGCACCTGTCGTCGAGGTTCGTCCGGTAGCGCTGGAACACCTTGAGTTGTTGCAGCAGCTCCGGGCCGGTTGCCAGGTCCACCAGGGACATGAACGTCACCTTGTCTTCGAGCTGAAAGGTCGCGTAGCGCACGCCGTCCGGCTGAACCGAGGCCAGTTCCTCGTAGACGGCGCGCAGCAACTCCAACTCGCGATCGACCTCGTCAGGCCTCAGCTTCCAGCGGATCATCACCTGCACGATCTGCCCCTCACATGGTTGAACCCTTCGCCGGACGCCTTCCCGGGTGCAGGTGCCGCCCAGCCAGTTTCGCTAGACAGTCTGTATTTCAGAATACAGCCTGTCAAGCTAATGCTACGATGCTGGTCATGGCCACCCGCAAGTACGAACAGCGCCTACGGGCAGAGGCGGCTGAGGAGACCCGACGCCGCATCCTCGACGCGCTGTATCAGCGACTTCGCGAGGCACCGGCGGAGCCGGTCAGCATTGACCGCATCGCCCAAATGGCCCGCGTCGCGCGCCCCACGGTCTATCTGGCCTTCGGCTCGCGGGCCGGCCTGTTCGACGCCGCCGGGGCGGATCTGCTGCAGCGAGGCGGTTTTGAACGCATGCTCCAAGCGTCAGCTCACGCGAGCGCCCGCGAGGGCCTGCGCGGCGGAATCTGCGGCGTCGCCGAGATGTACGCCGCCAACCGCGACGTGATCCGCGTCCTGTCCTCGATGGCCCAGCTCGACGCCGCCGCGGTCGGCGGAGCGGTCCAACGACTGGAGCAGGGCCGAGCCAGCGGCATGGCCCACCTCGCGCAGCGCCTGGCCGACCAGGGGGCGCTGCGCCCGGACGTGACGGTGGACCAGGCCACGGACCTGCTCTGGCTGCTGACCAGCTTCGAGAGCTTCGACCTGCTATACACCGGCCGCAAGCTCTCCGTCGACGAGGTCGCGCGGGCGCTCACTACTACCGCTGAACACACCCTGATCCAGTAGGGACGCACACTTCTAGCGTCCGGCTGATCAGACGGGCGGATCGCGTTGTCTGTGAGCTTCGAGCCCTGCGGACACCGGGCGCTCCGGTCGATCACCCCGTCACGGAAGGCACTTACCAGGTGAAGGCTCTCGGAACTCGCCCGAAGATCATGGTGGGCGGCGACGGACGCGGCGTGGTGGGCCATCCGGGCACGCCTCTGCTGGCAGATGTCGCGGGTGCGACGGGCCTGACCGGCGGGTTCGGCGAGGCCCTGGCGGGGTTGCGGCAGCGGCAGGGCGGCCACGACCCGGGCCGGGTCGCGCTGGACCTGGCGGTGATGCTCGCCGACCGCACCGGGCCACCGCCATGCCCACGCCGAAGCCGACCGCGTACAGACCAACAATCTTCCCAAAACCTTGATCAACAGTTACCGAAAGACCGAGGTTGGGTCGCCCGGCGGCGCTACGGCCGGCGGGCCACCTCGGCGACGAACGCCCGCCACGCGTCCGGGCCGAACGCCAGCGTGCCACCGTCGCGGTCCTTGGTGTCCCGGACCAGCACCCGGTCGACGAGGTTGTCCGCGACCTCTACGCAGTTCCCGCCCTGCCCGTTGCTGCGGGAGGACTTCCGCCAGCGTGGCACGTCGATCAGCTCCATGACTCCGCTGCTTCCATGATCAGTTCGAGGGACGGTCGTCCGGGTAGAGCGTACTCGCGGATGGACTCCCAGACCTCGTCCAGCGCGGTGACCCGATCCGGGTCCTCGATCACCCGACCGTCCAGCGGGTCGTCCAGAAAGGCGACATTGCGACCGTCGACGGTGGCCAGCGCGAGCGGCCCGTTGAGACCGGGATAGGCGCCCGCCGAGGCCGGTACCACGGTGACGCTGACGTTCGGCAGGGTGCACGCCTGCACGATCGCGTGCAGTTGCTCGGACATGGTCTTCGGGCCACCGACCGGCCGGCGCAGCACCGCCTCGTCGACCACCGCGAAGAGCCGGCACGGCTGATCGTCCCGGCGCAGCACGCCGGACCGGGCGATCCGGCCCGCCACCGCCTCTTCCAGATCCGGCACGCGGGTTCCGGCATCCCGGAGAATGGCCCGCGCGTACTCCTCGGTCTGGAGCAGCCCGGGGATGACCGTCGGCTCGAAGCTTCGGACCATGGTGGCCTGCTGTTCGTACTCCAGCCACGGCCGGATCCAGATCGAATCGCCGGAGAACGCCCGCGCTTCGGCGGCCGACTCCTGGAACGTCTCCCCGGAGTCGAACACGGCATCGAGATGTCGCGCCGTGTCGGACTTCGGGATCAGCCGATTGGTTTCGAACTTGGCGATCAGCGAGGTCGACACGCTCAACCGCTCGGCAAGTTGCTCCTGCGTCATTCCGGACTGTGAACGAGCGAATTTGAGAATTCTTCCCAGTCCTCCATGGTGATGTGACATTCCCCGCCCTTCCCGGCGCGACTGTTCGTCCCTCCACATTGCTGCCGGTTGTCTATATTCCGCCGTCGTGGGTCGCCGGTCCAGTGTGGAAGTCGATTGACAGGCACTTCTTTCGGCGAGTGGAGGCACAACATGAAACGAATTCGGCGCACTCGCGCACGCCACCGCCGGGACTGGCGCCGACTGTGGCGGTACTGCC
The DNA here is from genome assembly GCF_015690345.1 of Plantactinospora alkalitolerans. Lineage (GTDB taxonomy): Bacteria > Actinomycetota > Actinomycetes > Mycobacteriales > Micromonosporaceae > Plantactinospora > Plantactinospora alkalitolerans. The sequence continues at coordinate 8,848 of NZ_JADPUN010000057.1, forward strand.
GGTGCGGATACCGCTGGCGCTGTCCGGACTCGGTCGAGTTGGTGCCGATGCCCTACCTACCCACGGTGCCGCCGCCCCGCACCCGTACGACGAACCAGCGCACCGCCGGGCACCTCGCCGGTCGCAGGGGCAACCTGCCTCCGGCGCGGCCCGAGCGTTCCCGGCAGACCGAGGATTTCCGGCGGGGCGCCCGTTCCCGGCGGGGCGAGCGGGTATGACCCGCCCGCACGCGCCACGCCGCCCGCACACACCGATGCGCCCGTCGTTCCGGTGCCGCTCGTGCGGCGCCGAATGGCCGTGCTCACCCGCGCGGCTGGCACTCCTGCATCTGTACGAGAAGGACCGGCCGGGACTGATGATCTATCTCGCCGCCCAACTCACCAGGGCGCTGCAAGACCTGCCGACCGTGCAGCCGGCCCTGCTCGCCAGCCGCATCGTCTACTGGGTTCCCCGCAGCCGTGACAAGCGGTTACGCGACGAGCAGGAGCACGCTGATCGCCAGCATCACCACGGCGGTGCACCCGTGGATGCCGTAGACGGCCGCCTTGGGCCCGTTGCTGCGGAGCACGATCAGCGCGTCGCCGACGGGTATGCCGGTGGCGGCCAGCATGACCCAGCCCAACAGGTGGGGTGTCGCTCCGACCAGCAGGATGAGGATGAAGATCCCCGAGGCGATGTCGCGTACGGCCTTGACGGACAGCCAGGCCCGGAAGGCCCGGTCCTCGGTCGGTGTGTCGGGGATGCCAAAGCCCACTGCGGCCTGCGGCGCCCAGAAGGCGCGCGCTCCGATGACGATGATGCCGACGCCGATCAGTCCGGCGAGCACGTTGGCGACGTTGGTGAGCATGGGTTGCTTCCCCTCTCGGTGGCAGCGACCGCAGCGGAATCTAGCGGCGCTAGTAATGATAGCGAGGATAGATCTAGCACCGACAGGATGTCCAGCGTTGCTAGGATGATGTGGTGTCCGCCATCAACGAGCGCCGTGAACGCGAACGCGCCCAGCGCCATCAGCTGATCATCACGGCCGCGCGAGAACTCGCCGAAGCCGAAGGCTGGGAAGCGGTGACGACGCGCCGGCTGGCCGAACGCGTCGAGTACAGCCAACCGGTGCTGTACAGCCACTTCAACGGCAAGGACGCCATCGTGAGCGCCGTCGCCATCGACGGCTTCAGCGAACTGGCCGCCCACCTGCACCACGCGCGACAGGCCGCCCCCGAGCCGGGGCAGGCCCTGCGCGCCGTCTGCCGCGCCTATCTCGATTTCGCGACCGAGCGGCCCGCCCTGTACCAGGCCATGTTCGTCATGCCCACCGACGTGAAATTCGCGAGCGCCGAGACACCACCCCCGCTACGGGCCGCTTTCGGCGAGTTCGTCAGCTGCTTCCGCCCGGACAACGAGCGACGCGAACTCTTCGCCGAAGTCACCTGGAGCGCATTGCACGGCATGGCTGTCCTGTCCGACAGCGGCCGCATCCCCCCGGAAGGCCAGGAGGAACGGCTGGACTTCCTGGTAACCATGTCAACTGATCGTTGACACCAGGGCACGAGGACAGCACCATGACCCCCATGCGACACGGCGACCAGCCCGACGAGGCGGCAACCCAATGGCAGTCGCTCGCCGACCACGCGGCCGTCCTGGCCGCCGCTTACGGCACCGGTGCCGAGCGTACGGAGCCACTGGCGGCACTCCACCTGCTCGGGGCGCTACGGAAGAGCCTCGACGACGCCGAGCGCCAGCTTCTCGAATCCGCCCGGACCCAGCGGGCGAGTTGGGCACAGATCGCCACGTCGCTCGGGCTGGGCAGCCGGCAGGCGGCCGAACAGCGCTGGCTACGGCTCTCCGGCGGCGTCAGCCGGGATCCGGAGCGGGTACGCGTCGATCGCAAACGTCAACGATCCATTGACACGCCGTACGGACCGGAGATCGGCCGGCTCCGCGCGACGGTTCTCGCCGTACACCGTCAGTTGGCCGCCGACGCCGGCCTGGAGAACCGGCATCCCCGGGCCGGACTCGCCCGGACCACCCTGGCACTCGCCGTATCCGCCGAGCCCGGTGCGCTGTTCACCCTGGCCGCGCAGGCCGTCGACGACCTCGACACGGTGCCGGTGGAGCGACTGCCGCCGCCGCTGCCGTCCGCACTGGACCGACTTCGCCGGGCGGTCTCTGCGGCGACACCCCCACCCGGTCCGACTCCGGAGCTGCCTTGAGTCCAATCGACTGAAGTTTTGGTTGACATAGATCGCCAGACAACCCGAGGATGTGAGCCAATACGGCTCAACTTCTCGGAGGACGGACGTGCGTCCAGTACGACCACAGGTGCCACGCGGCCGGAACACGCTCCTGTTCGTCGCGATCTCGCTGCTCTCGGGATTCGGCGGCTCGGTGATGTTCCTGGCCGCCGGGATATGGGTGCTGGAACTCACCGGGTCCAGCAGCCTCGCGGCGCTCACCGGACTCTGCTTCTACGCCCCGACGCTGCTGGGACCCGTGCTGGGTGCCCTGGTCGACCGGCTCCCCCGCCGGCCACTGATCGTCTGGACCCACCTGCTCACCGCCGCTGTCGTGCTGTCACTGCTGACCGTGCACGCCGAACACCAGACCTGGGTCATCTACGCCGTGATGCTCGGTTACGGCATCAGCTTCGTCCTGGTCGACGCCGGTGAGTCCGCGCTGCTTCCCGCCGCGCTGCCGCCGGATGCCCTCGGCGGCGTGAACGGTCTGCGGGTGAGCGCCCAGGAAGGAGTGAAGCTCGTCGCACCACTGGTCGGCGCCGGCCTCTTCGGCTGGTGGGGTGCGCACTCGGTCGCCCTGCTGACCGCCGGCACGCTGACCGCCGCCGCCGGGCTGTACCTGCTGATCCGCCTCCGCCCACCCGCCACGCGATCCGCTCCGGCCCACCGCCCCGACCCGCGACGTGCGGATGACGTACCGACCGACACGCCCGCCGAACCGGGGCCACCGGAGCGGTCGAGCGGACGGATCAGGGCCGGCATGCGCTACCTCTGGACACATCCAGAGCTGCGGGTCACCGTGCTGATCGGCTCGATCACCATCGCGATGTCCGGGCTGATGACCGCCGCCCTCTACACCGTCGTCGTCGAGGACCTGCACCGACCGGCCACCTTCGTCGGCGTACTGTCCTCGGCCCAGGGTGCCGGGTCAATGCTGGGCGGTCTGCTCGTCGGCCGGGTGTTACGGGTCCCGGGCACCCTCGCCGTCGGCGTCCTCGGAACTGGACTCGTCGCACTCGGTGCCACCGCCTGGGGTGTCCCCTGGTGGCCGGCGGTGGTCGCCGGCTCCCTCATCATCGGGATCGGCCTGCCCTGGACTCTGGTGGCCGCCGTGACGGCGGTGCAGACCCGGACCCCGGAGGCGATGCTCGGCCGGGTGGCGGCGACCGCGAACACCCTGCTCTTCGCGCCGATCACGATCGCCACCCCGCTCGGCGCCGCCCTGGTACTACTGGACCGCCGGGTGCCCCTGGTCGTCGCCACCGCGCTCTGCCTCGGCACCGCTCTCTTGGCGATCCGCCTGGAACGGTCGGGCCGGACCACGGAGTCCACCGGACCCGCAACAACCGGACCCGCGACAACCCACGCCACGGAACGGATTCGCCCGGCGGACGGGGCCGGGGTCGCCTCCTGACCGGTCCCGGGACCGTTCGGACCCGCCGGCCGTCCGCACCATCGTCGGCCGGCGGGTCCACTCCGGCAATTGGAGATCGGACGCTGTCACGTGGAGACGGCGAAAATGCCCGCCACCCCGAGCAGGACCATCACCAACACTCCGACCAGGGCTCCGCGCTCACTCTCGACCGCTGCCTGGTCCGGCTGGTCCGGTTCGGCGTCCATGATCTCGCTGGACATGCTGTCCTCCCCTGGTCGTTACCGTTACGGACGGTAGGACGACCAGGCCGACGTACCAGATCGCGGTTGATCCCCCGATGACCGGTCGGCGGAGGGATTCGCGGGAAAACGTCTCACCTGTCGCCCTACGGCGGTATCGCCCCCGGCGATCCCGCCAGGTTGCCGGGGACCAGAATCACGTCCCGCGCCGCACACAACGGAGCAACCAGCAACGGAGTTGCCGATCTGGCGGATCGGAAACCCGGCGGACCCGGTCGATCGCCGATAGTCTGCATCGACCCGCCCCGGGCCCGTCGGCGAACGGGACGGAACCCCCCGGCATCGGAACATCGGCCGCAACGCCGTCAACGGGACATCCGGCCGGAAACGGCTCAATACTGGATCCAGCCCGCCGGCACCAGGAGCGGCCGGTCCGGCTCGCCAGTCGGAAATCCTGGGCCGGCCCCGCGCCACCCACCGGTCCCGCAGCGCGAGCGCCTCCGCCGCGTACCGGCCGGCCTGCGCCCCTGCGGCCTGCACCGACCCGTCGGCGAGGATGGCGGCTCCACCGCCATGGACCTCGTCCAGCAGTACGCATCCGCCCGGTCCACCCCAGCCACCGGCCGGTCCGGCCGAGAAGGTCGTCCGCCGGTCCCAGGCTCCGACCGCGAACCACAGGTCGTGGTAGCGGAACACGTCCAGCGGAGGTCGCCAGCGGGCCGGCTGCCGCACCGTCGGCTCGGGGAACTCGCCCACCCGCCGAGGCTCGGGAAACGCCCCGGGGTACCGGGCGGCCAGCGGCCCGGCCGCGGACATGAACCCGGCACGCAACAGGCCCCGGACCTCGCCCACCCCCGACCCGCCCGGCCAGACCCGCAGCACCGGATGGTTGCCGGCATGCTCGACCGGCGCCAGCACGAAGCCGCCCGGAGCGAGCTGGTCCAGCCAGCGCGGCGACACCCCGGTCAGCCCGACGGTGACGATGATCCGGTCGTACGGGGCGTTCGCCGGATCACCGAGATAGCCGTCGCCGAGCCGTACGTCGACGACGTCCGCCAGCCCGACCCGGGCCAGCGCCGCGCTGGCCCGGTCCACCACGTCCGGGGCGATGTCGACCGCCGTCACCCGGGCACCCATCGTCGACATCAGCGCCGCGTTGTAGCCGGTGCCGACGCCGATCTCCAGCACCCTCGTTCCGGGGCGCAGGTCGAGCCCCTCGATCATGGCGGCCATCAGCGACGGCTGGCTCGACGAGCTGACCGGTACGCCGTCCACGACCTTCGTCACCAGTGGATGGTTCCGGTAGACCAGGGTCAGGAAGTCGGGATCAGCGGGCCCGGCCCACCGATCGCCACCGGCGTGGAAGCCGTACGCGACGAACTCCTCGCGCGGCACCGCGCCGAACGCGCGTATCACCTCCGCGTCGGAGAGGAGCCCCTCGCCGCGCAGCTCCTCGACGTACCGGCGGCGCAGCTCGGCCGAGGAGGTCATGACCAGCGGACCGGTACGCCCACACCGACCGCGATCATCATTCGCTGCCGGGAAACGCGAACGTCGTGCGTGGTGAGTAGAAGCCCCACAGCATCTCCAACGGATTGGCCGGACGAAGCGCGAAGACGGGGTGCTCCGGTGCCAGGAACTCCAGTGACTCGACCTCGAACGGGGTGACCGGCTCGAAGACGTACGGGCAGCTTGCGGCGGTCTGACGACCGCCGACCGCGCCCAGGTAGCGGATGTGGCCGCGCAGGACCTTGGTACCCGTGGGGCCGACCCGGGCGGTGGTGCGGATCACCTCGACGCCGTCGACCTCGGTGACCGCGACCAGGGTCCGGCCGTCGATCTCGAGCGAGGTACGGCCGGCGCCGACGGGTGCTCCCCGGGCCGCCGCCCCGGCCCGCGCCGCCGGGCTGGAGCTGATGTGCTGGGCGTACCAGCGGCTGGGGCCCGGCAGATCCGCCGAGGTGACCTGGTCCAGTTCGGGGCCGAGGCAGGTCGCCGAGAAGGTGTCGAGCCCGGAGGTCTGGGCGTCGTCGTCAACCACGTACTGGTGCATGAAGACCTGCCGGGTCGCCATCGGCCGCAGCCCGCTCGGCAACAGCCTGGCCACCGCCTCGGGGTCCGCCGGAATCCAGCCGAAGTGCAGCATCCGGCACTGCACCACCAGCTGGGGCGGAACAAGCTGGCTCACCAGGTCCTCCGTCACATCAGCGGTAGCCGCGACGCTACGGCCGGCAACGTCGGGATACAAGACAGAAAGTTGACAGCTCCCTCCACTCCTTGCCCGCACCACCGCGATGACTCATCCTCCGGGTGCCGGTCCCCAGGCGCCGAGCCGCCGGGACCCCGACGGTGCGATCCGGCGCGTGTGGGCCAGCGGCAGCGACTCCGACCAGCGCCGCCGCAGCCGGCCCAGCTCGGTCGGGGCGACCCGGCCCGGCAGCCGCATCCGGGCCAGGCCGCCGTCCGGAAACACGTCCAGCCGTACGTCGGTGGCCGTCCCCGGCACGTCGACCGGGAACCGGTGCCGGGTGTCCGGCTGCAACCGGGTCCGGGGCAGGATCTCGAACCAGCCCGCCGGCTCCGCCGGGTCCGCGCTCCGGGCATCGATCCCGCGCAGCGTCGCCGCCGCCGGGGCGTTGCCCTTGAAGTGACTGGTGTCCAGCTCGACCTGCCGGACCTGACCGGGCACGGCCAGTCGGACCCGTACCCAGTCGTTGCCGTCGTCGCGCCGCCGGGCGGTCTCCCAACCCTCACCCATGCTCCGGGCCAGGCCGGGAGCGAGGAGTTGCTGCGGCGAGCCGTAGAACATGTCGCTACAGCCGACCACCAGCCCGCCGTGTTCCAGCGCCGCCAGGTCGAGCCGGCCGTCCGGAAACAGCTCCGGATCCGGTACGACGATCCCGTGCACCCGCAGCCGGGCCACCCCACCATCGGGATAGATCCGCAGCCGTACGTGGGTGAACCGGTGCGGACTGTCCACCTCGAACAGGTTCCGGCTGTCCCCGCGCAGTGGTGACCGGGCCAGCAGCGGAAGCCAGTCGGCGTCGGCGAGTTCCGCCGGGTCCGGATATCCCGGCATCCCGCACGCCTCCACCGACGCGTACGGCGGATAGTTGCCGGTGAAGTACGACGTGTCCACCACCACACCTCGGACGATCCCGGGCGCGCCGAGCCGGAGGATCGCGTAGTCGTGCCCGGGATCGCGGCGGCGGCGGGTCTCCCAGCCGTCGTACACCTGTCCCTTGGGACCGAAGGTGCCGGCGGCGAAGGTCGGCGGTTCCGGCGTCACCAGGTTGTCCCGGGCCGCGAAGAACTCGTCGTTCGCGTCCACCACCCCACCGCCGAGCCCTCGGGACGCGAGGTCGGGCAGGTCGGTGAAGCCGGTCACGAGGTGCCCCTTCCGATCGTTGCGCCAAGCGTCGCATCACGGTCGAGGAACCGCCCACGCGGCGGATCCATCGCCCCGACCGGCTCGCCCCGCAACCAGGTGCCCCGAATCCGACCGGTCAACCGCCGCCCCGCGTACGGGGTGACCGGATGGCGGTGGAACAACTCGGCGGGATCGACGGTGAACTCGCCGTCGGGATCCAGCGCCACCAGGTCCGCGTCGGCACCTTCGACGATCCGGCCCTTGCCGGCCAGCCCGGCGATCTCGGCGGGCCGCTGCGCCATCCAGCGCACCACGTCGGCCAGGCCGTGGCCGCGCCGCCGGGCCTCGGTCCAGATCACCGGCAGCCCGAGCTGCACCGACGCGATCCCGCCCCACGCCGCGCCGAAGTTCCCGCTGTCGAACCGCTTCAGCGCGGGCGGACAGGGCGAGTGGTCGGAGACCACGCAGTCCACGAGCCCGTCCGCCAGAGCGGCCCAGAGCGCCGCCCGGTTCGCCGCGTCCCGGATCGGCGGGCAGCACTTGAACTCGGTCGCGCCGTCCGGCACCCCGGCCGCGTCCAAGGTCAGATAGTGCGGGCACGTCTCGACGGTCACCCGGATCCCCTCGCGCCGGGCCTGCACGACCGGCACCAGCGCGTCGGCCGCCGACAGGTGCAGGATGTGCACCCGGGCCCCGGTCCGCCGGGCCGCCGCCAGCACCACCTCGACGGCGCGCCGCTCGGCACCCGGGGGCCGCGAGCCGAGGAAGTCGGCGTACCGCGACGAGCTCGGGGCGACACCCACCTCCGCCGGATCCTCCGCATGGACCAGGAACAGCGCGTCGACGGCGCCGAACGCCTCGGCCAGCCCGGCCGAATCGAGCGGCGGAAACTCCGGCACCCCCGAGTCGACCAGGAACGCCTTGAAGCCCAGCACCCCGGCCGCGTGCAGCCCCGGCAGCTCCGCCACGTTGCCGGGGACCGCACCACCCCAGAATCCGACGTCGACGTGGCACCGCCCGCGTGCCGCCCGCTGCTTGCGCCGCAACGCCTCCACCGTCACGGTCGGCGGCACCGAGTTCAGCGGCATGTCCACGATCGTGGTGACCCCGCCGGCCAGCGCGGCCCGGGTGGCGCTGGCGAAACCCTCCCACTCCGTCCGCCCCGGCTCGTTGACGTGCACGTGCGTGTCCACCAGACCGGGCAGCAGGACCAACTCGCGCAGGTCCGTACCCGGCACCGCGTCGTACCCGGCGACGGCGGCGATCCGGCCATCGCGTACGCAGACCGCCGCCGGCCGTTCACCGTCGGGCAGCACCACCCGTCGGGACCGCAGCACCAGGTCGTAACCGGTCATCGGTCCGCTCCCCCCACCCGTTCCCGACCCGAGTCCACGGCAGCGCAGCCCGGGGTCACGGCACCGCAGCCCGGGGTCACCACGCCGCAGCCCGGGGTCACGGCACCGCAGCCCGGGGTCACCACGCCGCCAGACCGGCCCGGTCGAAGCCGACCTCGGTTTCGGTCAACGCGCCACAGTCGAGTCCCCGCACCAGGAAACCAGCCAGCGCCCGCGCCGTCGCCGGCTCGTCCAGGATCCCGGTGGACCGCCGGTCGAGGTACGCCCGCAGCCGCTCCACCGCCGCCGCCCGCCCGTCCCGGAAGAAGGCGTAGGTGCCGGCGAACCGGGTCGGCAGCTGGGCCGGATGCAGATCCCAGCCCTGGTAGAAGCCCCGTTCCAGGGACCGGCGGACCAGCCCGGCGTGCAGCGCCCAGCCGGCCCGTACGGCGGCGGTGTCCCCGACCGGCAGGACGTTCGTCGAGCCGTCGGAGAGCCGTACCCCGGTCCCCGCCGCAGCGACCTGCATCACCGCCTTGGCGAAGTCGGCGACCGGATGCGCGAGGCTCTGCTGGGCCGCCGCCACCCCACAGGCCGCGCTGTAGTCGTAGGTGCCGTAGTGCAGCCCGACGCAGCGCCCCTGCGCCGCCCCGATCAGGATGGCCGGAGTAGCCAGCCCGTCCGGCCCCAGCACCGCCGCCGGCGTCTCGATCTGCACCTCGAAGCGCAGCCAGCCGGCCGGCAGCCCGTACGCCGCCTCCACCCGCTCACAGAGCAGCACCATCGCCCGCACCTGCTCCGGCACGCTGACCTTCGGCACCGTCACCACGAACGTCTCCGACGGCGGCACCTCGGCGACACCGTCCAGCAGCGCGTCGAGGAAGACGTCGAGGGTCCGGACCGCCCGGCGCCGGACCGGTTCGGTCAGGCTCTTGATCCGCAAACCGGCGAACGGCGTACCGAGCCCGCCACGCAGCGCCCCGGCCGCCGCCCGCGCCGCCGCGTCCTCGACGTCGTCGTCCCGTACCCCGTACCCGTCCTCGAAGTCGATCCGCAGATCCTCGATCGGTTCCCTTCGCAACTTGGCGACCACCCGCTCGTGCAGCTCGTCCGGGTACGGCAGCGGCGGGTTGTCCCGCAACGCGGCCAGCGCCTCGGCTCCCCACCGCGCCGCCAGGCCGGCGTGACAGCGGTCGGCCGGTACGTAGACCGTGTGCACCGGCTGCCGACCGTCCCGCTCACCCGGAAACCTGCGCCGCAGCTCGGCATCGACCGGACCGAGCCGCCGGTCCAGTTCCGCGTCGACGGCGGCGGGCAGCCGGCCCATCAGCCCGTCCCGGTGAGGTGTTCGGGTCGGACCGGTACCCGGGCCAGTGGAAGCCCGGTGGCCGCCCGGATCGCCGCGACGATCGCCGGCGCGGCCGAGATGGTCGGCGGCTCCCCCACTCCCCGCAACCCGTACGGCGCGTGCGGGTCGGCCAGTTCCAGCACGTCGACCACCATCGGCGGCATGTCGAGGATGGTCGGGATCAGGTAGTCGGTGAACGACGGGTTCCGGATCACGCCGTCCACCACCAGCAGTTCCTCCATCAGGGCCAGCCCGAGGCCCTGCGCGGTGCCGCCCTGGATCTGCCCGCGCACCGCCTCCGGGTTGATCGCCCGACCGACGTCCTGGGCGGTGGCGATCTCGACCACCCGAACCAGGCCGAGTTCGGCATCGACGTCCACGGTGGCCCGGTGCGCCGCGAACGCGTACTGCACGTGCGCGTCGCCCTGCCCGGTGACCGGGTCGAGCGGCCGGGTCGACCGGTGCCGCCACCGCACCGTCTCCTCCACCGCCCCACCCCCGAGCAACTCGAC
>NZ_JADPUN010000337.1 GCF_015690345.1 Plantactinospora alkalitolerans
GCCTGGCCACGGCTGCGGGACCGGCTCGCCGGCGCGATCCTCGGCAGCGCCACGCCGGAGCGGGACGACCGGCTGTTCCCCGGCGACATCGACCAGTTCCGCACCGGCGGACTCAACCTCGGGTACGGCGCCGCGGGCGTACTCCACGCGCTGCACCTCACCGGGGCGGGCCGGTATCCGGACCACGAGGACTGGCTGGTGAAGCGGGCCCTCGACCCGCCGTCCGGAACCCGCTGCGGCTTCTACGACGGACTGCACGGCGTCGCCTTCGCGCTGGAGTGCCTCGGCCGCCGGCAGGACGCGCTCGACGTACTCGACATCTGCCTCCGTGAACCCTGGGAGGATCTCGGCGAGGACCTGGTCAGTGGGCTGTCCGGGATCGCGCTCAACCTCGCCGCGCTGGCCGGCCGGACCGGCGAACCAACCCTGCGGCAGGCCGCCTGGCGGGCCGCGGAGCTGGTCGCCGACCGGCTGGCCGGTGACGGGACGCCGGCCGACGATGGCGACGGCGGCCCCGGAACCGTCGGTTCCGGGTCGGAGATCAGCGGCGGGGCGCACCCGTACGCCGGACTCACCCGTGGCCGCAGCGGGCCCGCCCTGATGTTCCTCCGGCTCTACGAGCTGACCGGCGACACCACACTGCTCGATCGGGCGGCGGGTGCGCTGCGGAGCGACCTGCGCCGGTGCGTACTGCGGCCGGACGGGGCGCTGGAGGTCAACGAGGGCTGGCGGACCATGCCGTACCTGGCACACGGCAGTGTCGGCATCGGACTGGTGCTCGACCAGTACCTCCGGCACCGGCCGGACACCGGACTCGCCGAATCGGCGACGGCGATCCGACGCGGCGCCCGGGCACCGTTCTACGCGCAGTCCGGCCTCTTCGCCGGCCGGGCCGGCATCATCGCCTACCTCGCCGCGCGGGCCACCGACGGCGTCGACCGGCAGGCCGGTCAGGACGGCCCGGACGGCCCGGACGAGGGCGCCACCGGACCGTCCCGGGACGCCGACCGCGCCGAACTGGCCCTCCAGGTGTCCCGACTGGCCTGGCACGCGCTGCCGTACCGCGGCTTCCTCGCCTTCCCCGGCGAGCAGCTGCTGCGGCTCTCGATGGACCTGGCCACCGGTACGGCGGGCGTCCTGCTCGCCACGGGCGCGGCCCTGCACGACGAACCGGTGAACCTGCCCTTCCTCGCGCCGCTTCCCGGCGCGACCAAGCTCCCCTCGCTACCGCGTGGGGCACATCCGACCGAGATCTGAGAAGGAGGTGAACAACATGGCGCTTCTGGACCTTCAGGGGATGGAGCTGGCCGACCGCACCGGTGGTGGTGGCGGCGGTGGCAGCCGGGCGAGCCTGCTGCTGTGCGGCGACAGCTCGCTGTCCGTGACGACCTGTAACTGATCAGGTCAGCAATCCGGGGCCCTGGGTGGGCAGACGTCCCCACCCAGGGCAACCCCGTGCGATCAGGAGGATGGTGCCCGTGCCCGCCGACGGCGACCGGCTACTGCGGCAGGCGATCACCTATGGCGGCGGCTGGACCATCGTCCTCGGGACCGCCGCGCTGCTCGGCGCCGCCGCCGAACTGCTGCTGCCGGCGGCGCTCGGACTGGCCGTGGACGCGGCGCTCGGCGACGCCTCCTCCTGGTGGCCACTGGCCGCCTGCGGAATCGTGGTGGTGATCGTCGCCACCGACACCCTGGCCACCCTGGCCGGCGGGACCGGCACCGCCCGGACCACCGCCCGGCTCCGGCACCGGCTGCTGCGGCACCTGCTCGCCCTCGACCCACGGCACGCCGCCCGGCGCCCGGTGGGAGATCTGATCGGACGACTGGTCGGTCAGGCCGCCGACGCGGGACAGGCGGGTGCGACAGTCGTACTCGGGCTGACCGCCGTACTGCCCTCGGCGGGCAGTGTCGTCGCCCTCCTGCTGCTCGACTGGCGCCTCGCCGTCACCTTCGGTGCCGGGCTGGTGCTGCTCGCCGTTCTTCTGCGTGCCTTTCTGACCGACGCCTCCGCCGCCGCCGGCGACTATCTCCGCGCACAGGGGCGGATCGCCGGGCGACTGGCCGAGGCCCTGCACGGCGCCCGGACCATCGCCGCCGCCGGCACCGTACGTGCCGAGATCGACCGGGTCCTGGCCCCGCTGCCCGAGCTGCGTACCCACGGCACCCGCACCTGGACCACACTGGCCCGGGCGTCGGCCCGAACCGCCGCCGTGGCCCCGATGCTGCAACTGGCGATCGTCGCGGTCGGCGGCTGGTCGGTGACCGAGGGACGACTCACCCCGGGACAGCTCTTCGCCGCCGTCCAGTACGCCGCGCTCGGCGCCGGCCTCGGCACCGTGGTCGCGACGCTCAACCGGCTGGTCCGGACCCGGGCCGGCGCGCAACGGGTCGCCGCCGCGCTCACCGAACCGGTCCGGACCTACGGCACGGCGACGCTGCCCGCCGGCACCGGCCGACTCGAGCTGTGCGGCGTGACCGTGCGGGCCGACGACGGCCGCCCGGTTCTGGACGGAATCGACCTGCGGGTGCCCGCCGGAACCACGATCGCCATCGTCGGCCCGTCCGGGTCCGGCAAGTCGTCCCTCGCGGCGGTCGCCGGACGGCTCCGCGATCCGGACGCCGGCGCGGTGCTGCTCGACGGCGTCCCGCTGTGCCGGCTGAGCCGCACCGCCCTGCGGGACGCCGCCGGGTACGGGTTCGAGCGGCCGGTCCTGATCGGCGACACCATCGCGGAGGTGATCGCACTGGGCCGCGATCCGGAGACCGTCGCGACCGTTGCCGGGCCGGACCGGGTCCCGCGGGAAATCGTGACAGCGGCACGGGCGGCCGCGATCGACGAGTTCGTCGAGCGCCTGCCGGACGGATACCGCACCCGGCTCGACGCCGCGCCGATGTCCGGTGGCGAGACGCAGCGGCTGGGCCTGGCCCGTGCGCTGCACGCCCGACGGCTGCTCATCCTCGACGACGCGACGTCCAGCGTGGACACCGCCACCGAGCACCGGATCGCGGGGGCGATCGCCGCGCACGCGGACCGGCGTACCCGGATGATCGTGACCCACCGGGTGGCCACCGCCGCCGCCGCCGACCTCGTCGCCTGGCTGGACGACGGTCGGCTGCGCGGCGTGGGCCGGCACCGGGACCTGTGGCGGGACCCGGACTACCGGGCCGTCTTCCAGCCGCCGGCGGTGCCCGGTCCCGCGCCGGCCGGCCAGCCCGTCGAGGCGGTCCGGTGAAGGCCGTCGTCCGGTTCACCGTCGGCGCGCTGCGTCGCCGGGCCCGACCACTCGGCCGGCTCGCCGGATGGTCCGCCGCCGAGGCGCTGCCGGCGCTGCTCGCCGGCCAACTGACCGCCCGCGCCCTGGACGAGGGATTCCTGGCCGGCCGGCCCGGGGTCGGACTGGCCTGGCTCGGCGGGCTGGCGGTCGCGGTCGTGATCGGCGCGATCGGCACCGGCCGGGCGTACGCCCGCCTCGGCGACGTCGTCGAACCCTTCCGCGACGAACTGGCGGGCCGGGTCGTCACCGGGGCGCTGCACCGTTCGACGGCCGCCGGGGCACGGCCGGACACCGCTGCCGTGGCACGGCTGACCCATCAGGTGGAGATCGTCCGGGACACCTTCGCCGGCCTCGTCATGGTGATCCGGGGATTCCTGTTCACCGCCGGGGCGGCGCTGCTCGGACTCTTCTCGCTGACCCCGGTCGTGGCGGGCGTGGTCGCGGTGCCGCTGGCCGCCGGGCTGTTCCTGTTCGCCGCCGCCCTGCCGGCGATGGTCGACCGGCAGCGGAGCTACGTGCGGGCCGACGAACGGCTGGGCGAGACGGCCAGCGCCGCGCTGACCGGACACCGGGACGTGGCGGCGTGCGGCGCGCAGGAGATCGTCGCCGACCGGGTGGGCCGGCAGGTGGACCGGCAGGCCGCCGCCGAGCAGGCCCTGGCCCGGATGGCCGCACTCCGCAGCCTGAGCCTCGCGGTCGGCGGCTGGCTTCCGCTGGCCGTACTGCTACTGGCCGCCCCGTGGCTGGTCCGGCGCGGACTCACCGCCGGTGCCGTGCTCGGTGCCCTGGTGTACGTCGCGACCGGGCTGCAACCCGCGCTGCACGCGCTGGTCCAGGGGGTGGCCGGCGGTGGTCTGCGGTTCGCCGTCACGCTGGACCGGATCCTGAGTTCCACCGCGATCGCGCCGCCCGTCCGCGCGTCCCCGACCCACCCGGTGCCGGCCGCGCCGGAACCGGTCCGCGCCCGGTTGCGTGGCGTCACCTTCCGGTACGGCCCGCACGCCCGGCCGGTCCTCGACGACTTCGACCTCACCCTGACCGACGGGGCGTACCTGGCCGTGGTGGGGCCGAGCGGGGCCGGAAAGTCGACGCTCGCCGCACTGCTGTCCGGGCTGCTCCAGCCGCAGGCCGGCACGGTCCGGCTGAACGGCGTACCGGTCGACGGCGATCCGGCCGTACTGGCCCGGCACCGGGTGCTGATCCCGCAGGAGGCGTACGTCTTCACCGGCACGCTCCTCGACAACCTGCGCTACCTCCGGCCGGACGCCGACGAGCGCCGGGTGACCACGGCGGTCGACCGGCTGGGCCTGGGCGCGTTGGCGTGCCGGCTCGGCGGGCTGGGCGCGACCCTGGAGCCGGGCGCGCTGTCCGCCGGCGAACGGCAGCTCGTCGCGACGGTCCGCGCCTACCTCTCCCCCGCCCCGCTGGCGATCCTGGACGAGGCGACCTGTCATCTGGACCCGACGGCCGAGGCGACGGTGGAACTGGCCTTCGCCGACCGGCCGGGCGGGCTGGTGGTGGTCGCACACCGGATCAGTTCGGCGCTGCGTGCCCGGCAGGTGCTGATCCTCGGGGACGGTCGCCCGATGCTGGGCCGGCACGAGGACCTGCTCACCCGCTCGGCGACCTACCGGGAACTGGTCGGGCACTGGTTGGGCGAACCCGAGACGGCCCGGCCGCCCCGACCCTTGCCGCTGGGCGGATAGTCCCGCGCCGCGCGGACAGCCGCCGCTGGCGGTTAGCCGGCCGTCGGGCGGTTGGTCAGCGTTTGACCCGGGCTGCCGGTTTACCTGTGGCCGGTTTCCCTGCGGCCCGGCGGGTGGGCCGGTTCGGCTCGTGCTGCACCACGGTGCTGCGCGGCCCCGCCTTCGCCCGGCGCCCGCGACTGCGGGGGCGCGCCTCCGGATGCGGAAAGACGAACCGCTTGAACGCCCAGAGCCGGAAACCCATCGCGATCAGCGTGCCGACGATGATGCCGCTGACGAAGTCGGCGATCTCCTGCACCGGCCGGCTCACGTCCGGAACACGGAGCAGGAACACGTACCGGGAGGCGTACAACGGAATCAGGTTGAGCACGATGCCGACCGCGCTGACCGAGAAGAAGAGGGCGGCTTCGTGATGTCGTTCACGACCGCCCCGGGTGCGGAACGACCATTCGCGGTTGAGGACGTACGACAGGATCGTGCTGACGATGGTGGCCAGGGCGAGCGCGGTGACCGGCTTCTGGTGCAGGACGGTCAGCTTGAGCGTGTAGTTGACGCCGGTTGTCGCCACAAAGCAGACACCGCCCACCACGAGGAACTTCGCCGCTTCATGGTGCCTGCGCAACAACCCGGTGAGCCACATTCCAGCCAGCCTAGATCACGAGGTGGGCGGAGGGCATTTCCGTATGCGGATAGAGTCTTCTCGATGGCTATCACGCATGTTCTCGGACTCAGCGCGCTGTCGCACGACGCGTCCGCGTGTGTCGTACGGGGAGACGAGATCCTTTTCGCCGGGCACGCGGAACGGTACTCGCGGAGAAAGAACGATCCCGAACTCAGCGGCGGGCTGCTCGCCGAGGCGCTCTCCTGGGGCAGACCGGACCTGATCGCCTGGTACGAGCATCCGCTGCGGAAGAAGCTCCGGCATGTCCGGGCCGGGCAGTTCCGGCACGCTGCGGCGGTCGACGACCTGCCCCGGCGTTACCTGGCCCGGCTCGACCTGCCCGAGTTGCGTGGAGTGCCGATCCGGTACGTCGGGCACCACCACTCGCACGCCGCCGCGGGCCACTTCACCAGTGGCGAACGGACCACCGCCGTACTCACCGCGGACTCGATCGGCGAGTTCGAGACGCTGACCCTGGGCGAGTTCCGGGACGGCCGCTACCGGGTCTTCGAACGCTGCCGCTATCCGCACAGTCTCGGGCTGCTCTACAGCGCGTTCACCCGACGGTGCGGCTTCATCCCCAACGAGGAGGAGTACATCCTGATGGGGCTCGCCGCGCTCGGCCGCCCCCGGTACGTCGAGCAGATCAAGAGCGAACTGATCGAGTTCACGCCGCCCACGTTCCGGCTGCGGCGGAACGTGCACCGGGGCATCGGCGACTGGCAGCCGCGCGCCGACCTCGCCGACCTGGCGGCCAGCGTCCAGGTGGTGACGGAGGAGGTCCTGCTGGCGGCGGCGCGCTGGCTGCGCGTCCGGGTGGGCGACGCCTCGACCCTGACCGTGATGGGCGGGCTGGGCCTCAACTGTGTCGCCAACGAACTCCTCGCCCGGCACAGCGGGTTCGACCGGGTAACCCTGATGCCGAATCCCGGAGACGCCGGGTCGAGCCTCGGTGCGGCCGCGGCCGTACTCGGTTGCCAGCTCAACTGGACCGGGCCGTACCTCGGCACCCGGATCCGGGGCGACTACCCGGTCGCGGGCCTGGCCGAGGCGCTGGCCGCCGGACGGGTCGTGGGAGTGGCCCGGGGGCGGGCCGAGTTCGGTCCCCGGGCGCTGGGCAACCGCTCGTTGCTGGCCGACCCGCGCGGCCCGGACAGCCGGGACCGGGTCAACCGGGTGAAGGGGCGGGAACCGTTCCGGCCGTTCGCCCCGGTGGTCCGCCAGGAGGTCGCCGCCAGGTATTTCGACATGCCGGTCGGCGCGTCGCCCTACATGCAGTTCACCGCCCGGTGCCGGGATCCGCGCTCGTTCCCCGGCATCGTCCACGTGGACGGGACGAGCCGGGTCCAGACCGTGACCCGGGCCCAGCACCCGGGCCTGTACGACCTGCTCCGGGAGTACGAACGGCGTACCGGCTGCCCGATTCTGCTCAACACCAGTCTCAACCTCAAGGGTGAGCCACTGGTCAACGACCGGGACGATGCCGACCGGTTCAGCGCCCGGACGGGTGTGCCCGTCCTGTGAACCCGCAGTGCCGGCGAGCGGGCCCCGGGAGCCCGGTCAACGGCCAGACCCGGACGTCGCCGATCCCGGCCGCGATATCCGGTCAGGCGGTCGGAGTTCCCCGCCGGTACACCCCGTGCCACCAGATCGCGGCCAGCTCACGGGCGAACGCCGCGTCGCCAGCGGTGTCGTCGGGGAACGTGGCGACATGGTCCGCGATGGCGGCCTCGCCGCCGATCACGATCACCCGACTGGCGTGTCCGACCTCCACTCCGGCCGGAGCGCGTCCGGAGCGCTGCTCGGCGGTCAGTACCCGTTCCGTGTGCTCGATGAACCGGTTGAGCCCGGACCGCCAGAACTCCCGCACCGTGGTGTCGTAGGCGGCGACCTCGTTGACCGCCGCGAGCACGGCGGCGTGCCGCCGGTAGATCCCGACGACCCGCTGGAAGGCCTCCGCGAGGGCGTCGGGGCCGGTGGCCGGATCCCAGGCGCTCGCGATGTCGAAGCCGGCCGTCCGCATGGTGCCGGCCAACCGCATGAGCAGTTCCGACTTGTCCCGGAAGTGGGTGTAGAAGGTCGACCGGGCGACGCCGGCCTCGGCGGCGATCCGCTGCACGCCGAGATCGGTGAAACTCGCCCCCTCGACCAGGAGCCGTTCGGTCGCGGCCAGCACCTGGGTCTCGACGGAGGCGCGGCGATCCGGGTTGGGGGCGCGGCGCCGGGTGACCGATGGCATGCCAGAAGTCTAGGTCGCGGGCCGTGTAGCATTGCGTCGGACACAGTGTCCGACACTATGACCGAATTCGACACTACGGCCGGCGGGGTCGCCAGAACGCGACACAGCACGTCATCCCGGCTAGAGCCGACAACAGGGGGTAAGCAATGAAATACCGTCTTTTGGGGCGTACCGGCGTCTGGGTCTCCGAGATCTCACTCGGTGCGATGACCTTCGGCGGCAAGGACCACCCGATCTTCGGTCAACTGGGCGGCCTGCAACGGGACGACGTCGAGCGGATCGTCGGCACGGCACTCGACGCGGGGATCAACTTCATCGACACCGCCGACGTCTACGCCGACGGGGAGTCGGAGGAGTTGCTCGGCCAGGTGCTCGGGCAGCGCCGGCGAGACGTCGTACTGGCCACCAAGCTGCACGCCCCGACCGGAACCGGGCCCAACGACAACGGCCTGTCCCGGCTCCACGTGATGCAGGCCCTGGAGGACAGCCTCCGGCGGCTCCGCACCGACCACATCGACCTCTACCAGATCCACAACTTCGACCACCTGACACCGCTGGAGGAGACGCTGAGCGCGCTCGACGACGCGGTGCGCCAGGGCAAGGTGCGCTACATCGGTTGCGCCAACCTCGCCGCCTGGCAGGTCAGCAAGGCCCTGGGCCTGTCCGCCCGGCACCACCAGGCCGGCTTCGTCTCCGTGCAGGCCTACTACTCGCTGATCGGCCGGGACGTCGAGCGGGACCTGGTGCCGATGGCCGAGGCGGAGGGCGTCGGGCTGACCGTGTGGAGTCCGCTGGCCGGCGGCTTCCTCTCCGGCAAGACCTCCCGGGACGGCACGGTCGCCGACCGGGGCTCGCGTCAGGCCCACCCGGACTACGCCGACTTCGTACCCATCGACCACGAGCGCGGCCACGACGTGCTCGACGTCGTACGGGCCGTCGCCGCCCGGCACCAGGTCAGCCCGGCGCGGGTCGCACTCGCCTGGCTGCTGGCCCAGCGGGCTGTCACCAGCGTCATCGTCGGCGCCCGCAAGCTGGACCAGCTCACCGACAACATCGCGGCCACCGAGCTGACCCTCACCGAGCAGGACCTCGCCGAACTCGACAAGGTGAGCAGCCAGCCGCCCGCGTACCCGAACTGGATCCAACAGGCCTTCGCGCCGAGCCGGCTGCCCCGGCAGGGCTGAAGCGGTCCGCCACGGCGGCGGACACCCACCCGGGTGCCCGCCGCCGAGCGGTCCGAACCGGACCGGCGGTCGGTGAACTTCCGAGAGAACCAGTGCCGGATCGGTCAGATCCAGCCCCGCTCGCGGGCGATCCGGACCGCCTCGATCCGGGTACGGGCGCCGGTCTTGCCCGCGATCCGACAGAGGTGGTTACGCACGGTTCCGGACGAGAGTGACAGTTTGCTGGCGATCTCCACCACCGGCCACCCCTCGGCAGCGATCTCCAGCACCTCCACCTCCCGTGCCGTCAGCGGGTTGTCGCGGTTGAGCGCCGCGACCACCAGGTCGGCGTCCACCACGGACCCGCCGTGGGCGAGCCGGCGCACGGCCTCGACCACCCGCTCCGGTGCGACGTCGCTGCCGAGGAACCCGAGCCGCTGGCACCGGGCCCGCAGCGCGTCACCGAGCACCTTCGGACGACGCGGATCCACCAGCACGAGCACCGGGGGCGGGCCGGAAGACGCACCCCCTGCGGAAAGTACCCCGGCCCCGAAGAGGTTGACGTCGGCGACGGCCACGTCGGGCCGCTGCGTCCGCAACGCCGTACCGATATCCTCGGCCCGTTCGACCTCCGCCACCACCTCGATGTCCTCCTGAGTGGTCAGCACGAAGGCCAGCGCACCACGGATGAGAGCGCCGTTCAGCGCAAGCAGCGTCCGAATCACGTTCCCCCCTGCTTTACGTCATTGCTAGATCACCACGCGTGAACATTCAAACACGAACCCGCGGAGTACGCCCGTTGAAGCGTTCCGGGCCGTCGGCGCGGCTCGCCCGCCGACAGCCCCCCGCGAGGCGGCTCCGATCCCTGCTCGGACGCGATGCCGAGGAGCCGGCCCGGCACCTGGGATCCGAACAAGTGGGTCGGAGCCGCCGCAATCGACGGTCACTCAGAGCCAACCGGCGCGTTGGGCCCGCCGCACCGCCTCCAACCGGTTACGCGTTCCGGTCTTACGCAAGATCACCGACAGGTGGTTCCGCACGGTTCCGTGCGCCAGGAAGAGCCGCCGGGCGATCTCCTTCAACGGAAGACCCTCGGCCACGATCCGCAACACCTCCAGTTCCCGGTCGGTCAACGGGCTCTCCGGCGGATTCAGCGCGGCAACCGCCGCCACCGGGTCGAACACCCGCTCCCCCGCCGCCACCGCCCGGACGAGCCGGGCCAGCTCCGCCGGCGGCAGGTTCTTGTCGACGAACCCCCGCGCCCCGGCCCGGATGGCCCGTTGCAGGGCCTCCGGCGTCAGCTGGGTACTCAGCGCCAGCACCGCGCTTCCCGGTGCCGCCTCGGCAAGCCGGGCGACCACGGCGAGCATGTCGGCGCCCGGTAGTTCCAGGTCGACCACGACAACATCAGGACGCCGCGCCCTGGCCACCGCCACAAGTTCGCCGGCCTCGTGGAGGTCGCCCACCACGTCCAGATCCTCCTCACTCGACAGCACTGCGCGCAGGGCCCCCCGCAACAAACCCATCTCCTCCACGATCACAATGCGGATCACGAAGTCACTCCGATCTCGGGTACACAAACTCAACGACAACCTCGATGTCCGGGCGGGAGTCCCCGACCGGATCCGATCACGAGCACGATTGAGTACGGCACCGTCGGCCGGCCGGGCGCCGTACCCGGACGAGCACGGCGACAGTGGAACGGACCGACGGGAGGCTTCCGCCCGCCGCCCGGTCAGGGAACGGACACGACGAGAGCCGAGAACGGGCCTGAGAAACAGGCCGACGGAGTGGGGTCAGCCGGGCAGCGCCGGCACGCCGGGCCAGCGGCCGGCGCGGATCACGTCCCCGTGGGAGAACGTCAGCGGAAACCGGGAAGGGCTCTGCCAGCCGACTCCGGCCGGAACGGTGACCGCCTGGCCGCTACTGACGGGCACCGGCGTGGCCTGCTGACCGGCCGGGCCGGTGCGGAACGGTGAGTTGGGGCCGAACGGTGGGCTGGGGCCGAACGGCGGGGCGAAGTCGGCGACCCGAGAGACGTAGCGGCTCGTGGCCCCCGCCGTCCCGATCTCGAAGATCCGATCGTCTCGCGGTGCCGGTGGGTCCACCGGCCCCGCCGGCGGGATCACGGCCGGTACCGCGATCGCGGCCAGAACCGAACTCGGCTGTGCGGGCTGGAGCGATGGCGGACCAGCCAGCGAGACCACTCGTACCGGCTGCCCCGTCCGCCCTGTCGACGGGAACGCGGCACTGCCGATCCTGCCGTCGGGGACGACGCTCATCACCGCCGGCACGGCCTCGGCCATGCCCGGCACCACGGCGACCAGGGTCGGTACCCGACCGACGACCTCGGGCAGTGCCCCGGCCACGGTCGGCAGAACCTCGGGCAACACGTCGACCACGGCCGGCAACACGTCGACCACGGCCGGCAACACGTCGACCACGGCCGGCAACGCGGTCACGACGACGGGGATCCGGTCAGCACCGGTCCGATCAGCACCGGTCCGGGCCGGATTGGACCTGACCGGAGTACGGCGGTGTTCAGCCTGCCGATCCGACGTGGACCGAGCCGGTTCGACACGGCTCGGGGCGGTCCGGGTCCGTCCGACCTCGCTCGAAACGGTCCGATCCCGGGTGGACCGGGGCCGGGCGGTCCGATCCGACCCGTTCGACGATCGCTCGGAACGGGCGGCCGGCCTGTCTCGCAGCGGCGGCGCCTCGGGAACGGACGGAGGGTGAGCGCCCGACAGGGTGCGCGACAGCGGCGACTCCGGCCCGGCAAGCGACGCGAGCAGTCCCGGCCGGGCATCCGGGCCGGTACGACCATCGGCGAAGGCCGGGCCGTCCAACATGGTGAGCACGACATATCCGGCGAGCGCACAGCCACCGAGCAGGGCGAGACGGGCGAGCAGCCGGACGAGGCGTACCGGCGGGCTCGGCCAGGCCGAACCCCGTACGCGCCGGACTGCTGTCACCGCGGCCATGTCGCGAAGGCGCTCCCTCGAATCTGCGGACAGGAACGAAATCGTAACGCAGTGTTTATCACGCCGCACCTGTTGCCATGGTCTCCGGCTCGCGGGAGTACCGGTGAGCGACCCGTTCACTCACGTACCCGTGCCGACCGCCCCGGTTCGGCGGACCGAGCCCGTCCACGGACGTCTGGCTATCGTGGTCGGATGACGGCACCGGGTCCGGGAACGCTGCCCACCGTGCAGTTCCGGACCGGGGAAGGAACGATCGACCTCGGCTGGGGGCACCCACATCCGTCCGCGCTGCCCGTCGACGCCTGGGCCGAGGCGACCGAGGCCGCACTGCGCCGGTACGGCGCCTCGGCACTGGCGTACGGCCATCCGACCGGGCCGGGACCGTTGATCGAATGGCTGTGCGGGCGGCTGGGCGAGGTGGACGGGGCCGCGCCCGATCCCGGCCAGACATTCGTCACCGCGGGCGCGTCACACGCGCTCGACCTGATCGCGTCCATCCTCTGCCGGCCGGGGGACGTCGTCCTGGTCGACTCGCCGACCTACCATCTCGCGCTGCGGGTCATCGCGGACCACCGGGTCGACATCGTGCCGGCACCGGTCGACGCCGACGGCATCGACCCGGCCGCCACCGCCGAACTGGTACGGGCCATTGTCCGGCAGGGACGACGGGTGCCGATGCTCTACCTGGTACCGACGTTCAACAACCCGACCGGGCGGTCCCTGTCGGCGCAACGCCGGTCCGCACTGGTGGCGGCGGCCCAGCGGGCCGGAGTGACCCTGGTGGAGGACGACACGTACCGGGAACTCGCGTACCCGGCACCGGCACCGGCCTCGCTGTTCAGCGGCTCCGAGGTCGGGGCCGTGGTCCGGATCGGGTCGTTCGCCAAGAGTGTCGCGCCCGGACTCCGACTCGGTTGGCTGAACGCCGCGGCGCCGGTCGTCGAGGCGCTCGCGGCGCGCGGCTATGTGGACAGCGGCGGTGGGGTCAACCACACCAACGCGCTGACGCTGGCCGAGTTCGCGGCGTCCGGCGCGTACCGGCGACACGTCGAGGCGATCCGGTCCCGGTACCGCCGGCAGCGCGACGCGCTGGTCACCGCCGTACGCCGGGACCTGCCGCAGGCCGGGTTCACCGTACCGGCCGGTGGCTGGTTCCTCTGGCTGCGGCTTCCCGCTCCGGGAGGCGGCACCGAGCTGCTGCCCTACGCGGAGGCCGCCGGAGTCTCCTACGTACCCGGGCGGCGGTTCTTCGTTGCCGACACCGGGCACCACCACCTGCGGCTGTCCTTCTCACTGTTCGATCCGGCGACGCTGGCCGCCGGGGTACGCCGGCTCGGCGAGGCGTACCGGGTGGCGGGGATGGCTGCCGGGGCCACCACACCGCCCGGCTGACCCGCTGGCTCGGCCGGCCGGCCACGAGAATATTCTCCGCCGCCCTTCAACCTTCCTGCCCTGGCCCGGGTCCTGATGGGTAGTCGACGGAAGCGGAGAACTGATGGCATCGGACGACGGCGGATTCCGGGAGTTCGTCGACGCGCGCTACCCGGACCTGTTACGGGTGGCGTACCACCTGACCGGGTCGGCGGACGAGGCGGAGGACCTCGTGCAGTCCGCGTTGGTGAAGGTGATGCGCCGATGGCGGCGGGTCGACGAGCCGATGGCCTACCTGCGCCGGGTGATGGTCAATCAGCACATCAGCGTGTGGCGCCGGTACGGGGCCCGCGAGGTGGTCACGGCCGTACTGCCGGACCGGCCGGTGCGGGACGTGGCGGACGGGGTTGCCGAGCGGCAGGTCCTGCATCAGGCGATGCGGGCGCTGGCGCCGCGTACCCGGGCGGTGATCGTGCTGCGTTACGTGGCCGACCTGCCGGAGGCGGAGGTCGCCGAGGCGCTGGGCTGCTCCGTCGGCTCGGTCAAGAGCCGCGCGTCCCGGGGGCTGGCCCGGCTACGCGCGGCGCTGGAAACACCACCGCGAGTGGTTTCGCACAGCGCGGCGATACCGGCAAGGGGGAATCATGGTGCATGACCAGCGGATCGGTCGGCTGCTGACCGAGTTGACCGAGGACCTGACACCGCGACCGGATCCGTACGGCCGGGTGCTGGCCCGGCACCGCCGGGGACGGCGGCGGGCGGTCACCGGTACGTTCTGCGCGGTGGTCCTGCTCGCGGCCACCGGGGTGGCCATCGCCGGTGTCCGGCCGGGGGGCGGGTCCGACACGCCGCCGGCCACCGCCCAGGAGCCGTGGGAGAACATGCTGGCCTGGGGAGACCGGCTGGCCCGGTCCGAACCGCGTGGCACGGTCGGCGGCGACGCCGGCTACGTCGCGGCCCTCGCCGACACCCTGATGGCCGAACAGCGCGCCGGCCGGTTCGACCGGCTGACCGAACCGGTCCGGGAGGTGCGGGTGCTGTTCGTCGACGACGTGGGCCCACACCGGGTCGCGCTCGCCGCGTTCGTCCGGGCCGAGCCCGTTCCCGACACCGACTGGCCGAACGACCTGACCTGGATGGTGGCCGACCGGGGTGCCGGTGCGCAGGACTTGGGCCGGACCGCCGCCGAGCGGGGTGCCGGCGACGGGTTGGCACCGTACGAGAGCCTGACGATCGGCTCTCTCGACCGGCCCGACGAGTTGGCGTACGTCGGCGTCGCACCGCAGGGTTGCGTCCTCGCCGCCGCCCCGATGACCTCATTGGATACCTGGACACCGGAACCGACCGGCTCCTACCTGGTCCGCCCGCCCGGCGTGATGCGGCCGGAGTGGTTTCGGGTGAGTTGCGACGGTGTGACCCGGAAGCAGTTTCCCAGCCCCGGCTCGGCGGCGCCGGAGGGCGTCACCGACGAGCAGTTCGCGACCGCGATGTCCCGGGTCCGGGGGAAGATGGACGAGGCGAAGGCCCGGGTGGAGCTGAACAGCGCCATCGGCAGTTGGGGGTACACCGTCACCGCGCTGCCGACCGTGCTCTGGATCGGTCGGACGACCGGGGTCGGTGGCGGCGAGGGGCACACCATGGTGCTGACCGCCCCGGCGGTCGGTGGCGGCTGGCTGGGGCAGGTCGCGGTCGTCCGCGACGTGCCGTCGTCCGACGGCGCCACCATCAACCTGGTGCACTTCCACACCCGGGCCGACCCCGGCGGCCGGGGCCGGGTGCTCGCGGTCCACCTCGACCAGGAACCGGCAGCAGGGGGCAGCACCAGACTGCTGGTCGTCGCCCCGTCCGGAGCCACCGAGGTACGCGCGATACGCGACGGCAGCGAGGTGTCCCGTGGCCAGGTCCGGGACGGCGCCGCGCAGTTGACGGTGCCGGGCGCCGAGGCGTTGGTTCTGGAGGCGGTGGACGGCACCGGCGCGGTGCTCGGCACCGGCGGTGTCGCCGATCCGTCGTCGCCCACCGGCGAGATCGACAACTGGGACGAGGACTGACCGGCCAATCCTTTCGGTGGCACTCCGGCCGGTGGGGGCGTCAGCTCTGCCGGCCGGATCCGGTCAGCCGGCGCAGCGCCGGGGCGACGTTCCACTTCGCCGCTCCGGCGAGGTCCCGTGCGTGTTCGAGCACCGTGTAGTCCGGCCGGGCGGCCCCCTCGGCGACGGCCCGGTCCAGGTCGTGGTCGCAGCGCATCAGCACGGTGTCGAAGTCCCGGCGCACCGGTTCCAGCAGGTCGTAGCCGAACGAGCGGTACTGGCGGGCGAAGAGCGGCTTGTAGAGCCGGGCCCGTTCGTGCAGGCCCGACGAGTACGACATCGGGTTCTTCGGCCGGTCGCGGATGTAGTCCGGCAGCATGTCGGCGAAGGCGCGCCGGAGGATCCACTTCTCCTGCCCGTCCCGCATCTTCAGGTCGACCGGCATCCGCATCGCCAGCTCCACCAGCGCGGGGTCGAGGAACGGCACCCGGGTCTCCACCCCGTGCCCGAGGCTGGCCCGGTCGATCCGCTGCAACTCCGTACGACAGAGGTTGCGGATCTTGTGGAGGAAGAGCCGGCGGGCGGCCTCGGGGCCGACCTGGTGGTACATCGGGTAGCCGCCGAAGAGTTCGTCCGAGCCGTCACCGGTGAGCACCACCCGGACGCCGAGATCCCGCACCCGCCGGAACAGCGGTACCGAGACGACGGCGTTGATGATGTCGCCGTATTCGGTGAGTTCGGAGATCCGGATGGCCTCCCGGACCTCTTCGAGCCGGATGTTCCGGGGATGCAGCTCGATCACCTCGTGGTGCACGCCGAGGTCGGCGGTGAGCCGGCGGGCGTACGCCAGGTCCTCGCTGTCGGGGGCGCCGATGGTGAACGCCACGCAGTCCTGGTGCATCTGTCGCACGTGCAGCAGCGCGAGGGTGCTGTCCAGCCCGCCGGAGAGGATGACCCCGACGGTGAGGTCGGTGTCGACCCGGACCCGGATGCTGTCCGCCAGTGCCTCGCGGACCAGGCTGGCCGCCTCCTCCGGATCACCGATCCGCGGCCCGGAGCCGAGCCGCGACAGGTCCAGGTAGGGCACCAGGTCCGGCCCGGCGACGGCGTCAGCCCAGCCGTGGTGGCCCGGGGGCACCTCGCTGATCGGTGCGCCGACCGGGACCAGGGCCTTGACCTCGGAGGCGATGTGCAGTCGACGCAGGTGACGCGACCAGTAGAGCGGTTTCACCCCCAGCGGGTCACGGGCCAGGTAGACCCGTCCGGTGGCGGTGTCCGTGATCGTGAAGGCGAACTCCCCGCGCAGCCGGGTGACCGCCTCCGGCCCCCAGGCCAGGAATGCCTCCAGGACCACCTCGGTGTCGCTCACGGTCCGCAGCGGCCGACCGAGCCGGTCGAGTTCGGCGGCAAGTTCCCGGTGGTTGAAGACCTCGCCGTTGTAGCAGAGCTGCCAGCGGCCGTCCGCCGAACACCAGGGTTGCACCGCGTGCTCCCGGTCGACTATCCGCAGCCGCTGGACCCCGGCCAGCAGGTCGGTGTCCAGCCGGGTCTCCGCGAGGTCGCCGCGCGGCGCGAGCGCCGCCATCATCCGGTGGAAGGTGGGCCGGTCGGCGCCGGGGCCGAGGACAAGGGCGAAACCACACATGACCATCAACCTCCCAGCGCGGTACGGAAGTCGCGCCGGAGCCGACTGGCGGCGCGCGGGCTGACGCAGACGTGCCAGGCCTGTCCCTCGTCGATCACGTTGACGTCTCCCCAGCCCTGCCGTTCCAGCAGCAGGGCGGCCAGCAGGCCGTGTGCGTCGAACCGGCGGAACCACGACATCTCGATGTCCACCGCGTAGCCGAGGCAGTGTCCACTCGGCAGCATCGCGGCGTACCCGAGTGCGCGGAGTCGGTGCTGGTGTTCGAGGCTGCGCGCGAGACTGGTCACCCAGAGCGGCGGGGTGGGGCCGGTGCGGCGCCGGGCGAAGTCGACCGCGAGCTGGTTCAACAGGGCCACCACCTCCGGCCGGGTACGGGCGAATCGGAGCCCTGCGGTGCGTGGGGTCCGGTGCGGCCAGATCCGGCGTTCCGCCGCTCGGGCGGCCCGACTGACCAGGCTGTCGGCCTGCCGGCGGTACCGGAACCGGAGCACCCCGTTTCGCCGCAGCGCGTCGAGGTCGACCAGTTCCGGCGAGTTCCAGAGTGCGGCGTCGGTCGGGTAGCCCGGTAGATGTCCCCACCACATGATGTCGATCCGGGACAGCAGGAAGATCCTGATCAGCGCGGACAGGTCCCGGGCGGAGCTGCGGTTGTTCGGGCGGTAGTCGCGGACCTCCAGGCGCAGCCGCGCGGCGGCCTCGGCGGCACCGCCGGGCAGGGTCCCGAGCACGGTACCGAGCTCGGGGCCGGTCATCCGGTCGGTCAGGATCGTCTCGAGCTTGGGCAGATCGTCCGGGCCCGCGTGTCCCGCCACCTCGATCAGCAGATCGGCCACCGCCGCCCGGTACCTGACCAGATCCGGCATTGATACGCCGGAGGTCGGATCGGGACGCTTTCCGCTGGTCCGGGACGGTGATTTGACGTCTCGGGCGACCTCTTGGCTAGGCATGTCCGGCCTCTCCCAGGTTCGACTTGATACAGAGAGCGCTGCTGAGTTGGACCGTAACACCCTATACATCAGAAAGATGGGGATTATTCCTATTAGGCCTGCCTTGACCGCCTGTGCCGTCCCACTTCTCCGCACCACACCCGTCCCCGGCCCGAGCCGGTTTTGTACCGTTTTATTGAATCATTGGCGAACGTGGATCGGTCTTTTAACGCACCTGGCAGGCTCGTACCAGCAGTCCGGGCCGTACTCGACACCCGCGCTTCGCCCGTTGGGACGGGAGGCTTCGCAGGTCATGATGAAACGATTCATCAGATTCTTCGCCGGTACCGCCGCAATCGCCTGCCTCGGAACGATGCTCATCGGATGTGGAAACGACGGTGCGGACTCCGGCCCCCGCACTCTGCGCTACTCGTGGTGGGGCAATGCCGAACGGGCCGACCTGATGAAACAGGCCCTCGCCCTCTTCGAGTCGAAGAACCCGGACATAAGGGTCATACCGAGCTTTCGGGAGTACGAGGCGTACTGGCAGAGGATGGCCACCGGAACGGCCGGCGGCAACGCCCCGGACGTGCTGCAGATGGACTTCTCCTATCTGCGCGAGTACGCCGACCGCGATCGCGGTGCCGGTCGAACTGGCCGCCGCACTCGGGGTGGCGCTGCTGCTGCACCACCGCCGCCGCGGTCAGAGCTTCTACCGGGCGGCCTTCTACGGGCCGTCGCTGGTCGGCGCCAGCGTCAGCGTCGCGATCGTCTGGCGGGCACTGTTCAACGACGACGCGGTGGTCGACCGTCTGCTCCGGGCGGTCGGGATCAACACCGGCGGCTGGTTCGGCAATCCCGACTTCTCCCTGCTGATGCTGGTCCTGCTCGCGGCCTGGCAGTTCGGCGCGCCGATGGTGATCTTCCTGGCCGGACTGAAACAGGTGCCGACCGAACTGTACGAGGCGGCGCAGGAGGACGGCGCCGGCCGCTGGCGGCGGTTTCGCTCGATCACGCCGATGCTCTCGCCGGTGAACTTCTTCAACCTGCTACTGGAGACGATCAACTCGTTCCAGATCTTCACCTCGGCGTACGGGCGAGTTGACGCTGGGCCCGGGCCAGGGCAGACCGGTCCGCGCGTTCGTGGCGCGGGTTGGTGACCTTCTCACCGGTACTCAACGTCAACAGGCTGTCCAGCCCGGCGTCCACCCCGACCGCCGCGTCCGCGGCCGGGGGCGGGG
>NZ_JADPUN010000408.1 GCF_015690345.1 Plantactinospora alkalitolerans
ATTACGACCCGAGCCCCGCCACACCCCGCCACGAGGTGTTCAGGCAGGACCGCCCGATCGGGTCGCAGCCAGATGATCGCCGCCGTCCGGACACCGCCGGTCGCATCGTCGACCTGTAGATGGCGCCGCGCTCCGCGGGAGTGGAGAGGATCATCACCGTCGCGGAGCCATGGCGCTGGGATACCGTGCTCTGCCTGGGCTCTCGCACGAATCCGCCGCCCCTTCGAAGTGGCCCCGGGCCCGACGCTTCCGCCAAACCCGGCCAACAGTCGCACCGGGCGGCGCCGAGCGCCCCGTAAACTTTCGGAGCCGGCCCGATAATTCATCGCGATGCGGCGCACGCTACGACTCCGTGAACGAACGGTCAAGGGCTTCCCAGTGCGGAAACTTGCGAGCTAGTTTCGGTCGCACTACTCTCTCGACGCGGGCCGGACTTTCCGGAAACATGTCGGAAGTAAGCGCGCCGGCAGTTCACCCCACTTCTCGCGACGTGCGGCGGCTGGCGAAAGAGGCCCTGGAACAAGCGACAGGAGGCTGCTCGTGAGCAGCAACCGCAACGCCGCCGATGTCCCTCGGACAACCACCGAGGTCCGACGGCTTGAGGTCACGGCGGTGCACGACGGGCATCCGCACGACGGGCAGCTCACCGCCATCGCGGCTGACGACCCGACGGACAGCGCCCCGGCCGCCGGCAACCCTGACGCCCCACCCCGGTGGCAGGACCCGGGCCTGTCCGTGGCGCAGCGGGTCGAGGACCTGATCGCCCGGCTCTCGCTCGAAGAGAAGATCGCGCAGCTGTACGGCGTCTGGATCGGTGGCAACTCGACCGGCGACGACATGGCGCCACACCAGCACGAGATGGTCGCCGAGGCACCCGACTGGCGGGACCTGATCAACGTCGGCCTCGGCCAGCTCACCAGGCCGTTCGGCACCGCGCCGATCGATCCCGCCCTCGGCGCCCGCGCACTGGCCCGGATGCAGGAGGAGATCGTCGCCGCCAACCGGTTCGGCATCCCGGCGATCGCGCACGAGGAGTGCCTGACCGGCTTCATGACCTGGCAGGCCACCGTCTATCCCACCCCGCTCGCCTGGGGCGCCACCTTCGACCCGGCGCTGGTCGAGCGGATGGCGGTCCAGATCGGCTCGGCGCTGCGGCAGGTCGGCGTACACCAGGGTTTGGCGCCGGTGCTCGACGTGATCCGGGACGCGCGCTGGGGGCGTACCGAGGAGTCGATCGGCGAGGACCCGTACCTGGTGGCCACCGTCGGCACCGCCTACGTCCGCGGTCTCCAGTCGACCGGGGTCATCGCTACCCTCAAGCACTTCGTCGGCTACTCCGCCTCCCGCGCCGGCCGCAACTTCGGCCCCGTCGCGGTCGGCCCCCGGGAACTCGCCGACGTGCTGCTGCCCCCCTTCGAGATGGCGCTCCGGGACGGTGGCGCCGGCTCCGTCATGCACGCCTACAGCGAGATCGACGGTGTGCCGCCGGCCGCCGATCCGGTCCTGCTCACCGACCTGCTCCGGGACCGCTGGGAATTCGCGGGCACGGTCGTCGCCGACTACTTCGGGATCAGCTTCCTCCAGCGGTTGCACAACGTGGCGGCCGACCTCGGCGAGGCGGCGGCGCTGGCCCTGGCCGCCGGGGTGGACGTCGAACTGCCCGCCGGGCACTGCTACAGCGAGCCGCTGATCGACGCGGTCCGTGCCGGCACGGTTCCGGAGTCCCTGGTCGACCGGGCGGTGACCCGGGTACTCCGGCAGAAATGCGAACTCGGGCTGCTCGACGCCAACTGGTCCCCGGTGCCGCCCGCCTTCGCCGGCACCGCCGGGCAGGCGGGCGGCGACGCCCCGGGCCTCCGGGAAGGAAGCATCGACCTCGATCCGCCGGCGAACCGGGAACTGGCCCGGGAACTCGCCGAGGAGTCCGTGGTGCTGCTGGCCAACGCCGGAGCGCTGCCCCTGCGCCCCGCAGGCCGGATCGCCCTCGTCGGGCCGCTGGCCGACAGCGTGACCGGGATGCTCGGGTGCTACACCTTCCCCAGCCACGTGGGCGGGCAACATCCCGAACTGCCGGACGGCGTCGAGATCCCGACCCTGCTCGCGGCGCTGCGGGCCGAACTGCCGGAGACTCCGATCCGGCACGCCCCGGGTGGAACGATCGACGGCCCCACCGACGACTCGCCGGACAACGCCGAGAACCCGGTCGCGGCGGCGGTGGCGGTGGCGTCCGACGCCGACGTCTGCGTCGCGGTGCTCGGCGACCGGGCAGGGCTGTTCGGCAACGGCACCTCGGGTGAGGGTTCCGACGCCGCCGAACTGCGCCTGCCCGGCGCCCAGGCGGAACTGCTGGAAGCACTGCTGGAGACCGGAACCCCGGTGGTGCTGGTCCTGCTCGCCGGTCGGCCGTACGCCCTCGGCGACTGGGCCGACCGGGCGGGTGCGGTGGTGCAGGCGTTCTTCCCCGGCGAGGAGGGCGGACCGGCCGTGGCCCGGATCCTCAGCGGCCGGGTCAACCCGTCCGGCCGGCTACCCGTGAGCGTGCCCCGGAACCCCGGCGGACAGCCGAGCACCTACCTGAGCCCGGCACTGGGACACCGGACCGAGGTCAGCAGCGTCGACCCGACCCCGCTCTTCCCGTTCGGCCACGGCCTGTCGTACACCGAGTTCAGTTGGCCGGAGGTCCGGGTCAACGGCGCGGCGCCGGTACCGGGACGGCCGGTGGAGATCCCGACCGACGGCGAGGTGACCGTGTCGGTCACGGTACGCAACGACGGCGAGCGCAGCGGCACCGAGGTGGTCCAGCTCTACCTGCACGACCCGGTGGCCCAGGTGACCCGGCCGGTGGTGCGGTTGACCGGATACACCCGGGTGCCACTGGCGCCCGGCGAGACCCGTCAGGTCGACTTCCGGGTGCACACCGACCTCACCTCGTTCACCGGCCGGCACGGCCACCGGGTGGTCGAAGCCGGCGACCTGGAGTTGCGGCTCTCCGCCTCGAGCGACGACCACCGGCACACGGTCGCGCTGCGCCTGGTCGGCGACGAACGTCGGGTCGACCACCGCCGGCAGCTCAGCGCCGAGGTGACCATCCGGTAGAGCCCGACGAGAAGCGCGGCACCGCCCGTCGCCGGGCGGATTGCCGCGCCGGGTCGCATACTGGCCGGAGGATGATTCTGCTCGGCACCTCCGGATGGCAGTACCGAGACTGGCGCGGCCGGTTCTATCCCGCCGGCCTGCCGCAGTCGCGCTGGTTGGAGCACTACGCCGAACGGTTCGCCACGGTGGAGGTGAACAACGCCTTCTACCGGTTGCCCGAGCGGGACATCTTCGCGCGGTGGCGCAGCCGGACCCCGGACGACTTCTGCGTCGCCGTCAAGATGAGCCGCTACCTCACCCACATCAAGCGGTTGCGGGAACCCGACGAACCCGTCGACCGGTTCCTGGGTCGGGCCACCGCGCTGGGCGACCGACTCGGACCCGTGCTGCTGCAACTGCCGCCCAACCTGCCGGCCGACGTACCGGCCCTGGATCGGACGCTGTCCCGGTTTCCGTCCGACGTGCGGGTGACCGTCGAGCCGAGACATCCGTCCTGGTGGACCGACCAGACACGTCAGGTACTGGAGCGGCACGGCGCCGCACTCTGCTGGGCGGATCGCGGCGGCCGCCCGGTCACCCCGTTGTGGCGTACCGCCGACTTCGGCTACCTCCGGCTGCACGAGGGCCGCGCCCATCCCCGCCCCCGGTACGGGCGCGCGGCGCTGCGCTCCTGGATCGACCGGATCGGCTCGACGTTCACCGAGGACGAGACGACCTTCGTGTTCTTCAACAACGACCCCGGCGGCGCCGCGATCACCGACGCCGCCGCGCTGGCCGCGACCGCCCGCCGCCGGAACATCCGGATCAGCCGTACACCGACGTTCCGGGCTACGGCATGATCCGGGCCAGGTCCTTCGGCATGGTGGACTTGACGTCGTCCCACTCACCGTCGGTGACGTGCCGGCGGAGCGCGTTCAGCACCGTGTTCACCACGGTCGCCGGCCCGCCCTCGACGTCGAACGGAAACCCGGCCCGGACCTCGTAGAGGAACTCGTCCCGGTTCAACTTGATCGGGACGACGCTCGGATCCCAGCCCTCGAAGTAGATCCCCCGGACCAGCACCGGCAACTGGGCCGCGAAGTGCACGCTCTCCTGCACCGGCAACCGGTCCCGGAGCAGGTGCAGAACCGTCCGCAACGCCGCGTACGACTGGTTGCGGCGCTCCTTCGGCCACCCGTACGCCTGCTCGATGTCCTTCAGGATGAGGTTGGTCTTATCCAACGACGACTCGAAGACCGAGTACGAATTGTTCGCCACGACTGATCCCCCCGTTCCTACCGGCCACCCTCGCCATGCTCGCCGAGAAGCGGGTGAGGGCCGTTCACCCGGTCCGGGTGAAACAGCGGTGGACGCCGCGAATCTCCCGTCCCGTGCCCCGGCGGCAGACCTCGTGCGGAATCAGCCATGGGCGGTTCCTCAGCGAGGATTGTCGGCGCGCCAGGCGGCGTAGTCGGCGACCGCCGCGGCGATGTCGAAGGCCGGCGCGAACCCGGTGTCCCGGGTGAGCCGGCTGATGTCGAGGTAGGGGTCGTCGGTGCCGGCCTGCCGTCCGGGCAGCAGGTCGAGTCGCAGCCCGGGGGTGATCGCCTGCAGCGCGTCCGCGAGTTCCCGGTTGGTGAACGGCCGGCCGCTGGACACGTTGTAGGTGTCGTGCCGCAGGGTTTCCGCAGTCGCCAGCAGCCCGATCGCGCGCCCGGCGTCGGGCGCGTAACAACTGTCGCCGCCATCGCCGGCGTGCAGCGGGCGGGGCTGCTCGTTACGGAGCACGGCGCTGATGTACGGCGGGATGTGGTTGAACGGGGATTCCGGGTCCATCAGCGGCCCCCAGATGCTCCCGATCCGCAGCACGACCGGCTGGACGCCGCTGCCCCGGAGGCTGTGCGTGGTCAGTGGTTCGACGGCCTTCTTGAAGGCGATGATCAGGTGCGGGAGATCCACGGTCGGCAGAGCGAGTTCCTCGTGCCACGGGATCTCGGCCCGGCCGATGTACACGCCGAGGCTGCTGGCGACGGCGAACCTGCGTACCCCCCAGATGCGGGCGGCGTCCAGGGCATGAAGCAGGCCGGTCGTGTCCGTACGGAAGAAGTCGACCGGGTCGTCGCCGGGAACGGTGCCCGCGAGGTGGACGATGTCGCTGATGTTGTGCCGGTCGGCGAGGGCCAGCAGGGCGTCCCGGTCGGTGACGTCGACGGGTTCCACGGTGACCCGGCCGGCGAGGAACGACGGAACCTCGGTCCGGCGGTGCGTGGTGACGACGACCTCGCGGCCGAGGTCGACGAGCGCTCGGGCGGTGTGGGCGCCGATCATGCCCAGCCCGCCGGTGACGAGGATCATCGCAGCACCTCGTAGTGGAGGTGGGTGACGCCGGGGGCGGGGACGGCTTCGACGAGTCGGACCCGCACGTGTGTGGGAAGTGGCTGGAAGAACGGTCGGCCCCCGCCGAGCAGGATCGGCACCTGGTGCAGGATCACCTCGTCGACCAGTCCCGCCGCCAGGGCCGCTGTCGCGACGCCGCCGCCCATGATCGCGACGTCCTTGTCGCCGGCGGCCTCGCGGGCCACGGCGACCGCGTCCTCGATGCCGGTGCCGACGAAGGTCTGCCGCTCGTTGAGCTGCGGCGCCGGGCGGTGGCTGAGCACCACCAGCGGAGCCGTCGGATGGGGGGTGCCGCCTGTCGACCATCCCGAGTCGTCGTAGGTGTTGCGGCCGACCAGGCTGGCGCCGACACGTGCGGCCAGGGCGTCGAAGACGCGAGCACTGGCCCGACTGAGCCGGAACCCGTCCAACACCTCGCTGGGTGTGTCGCCGTCGAAGTACCAGTCGAACAGCATCGTCGCGTCGCCGAGGCCGCGGCCGGCGCCGGGATCGCGACCCGTTATGTACCCGTCGACCGATACTGACAGTGCGGTGAGCACCTTGCTCATGCCGTGGTCCCTTCCGAATTCCTGCCGGAGACTGTGCATCCGTGGCCCGCGACCAGTCGTCGAGCACGGGCGGTCAAACGCTGTCACGTCGTCGGTCCGATCCTCGCCGGTTCGCGGCGTTGACCATGGCCGCCGACGCTACGGGCGTGGGCGCCTCCGCACTTGAACAAATCGGCCACTACGGTGGCCGGATGACACCACCGCCGCGCCGGGAGGCCGAGCAGAGCTACGTCGAGCGGCTACCCGTTCCGGCGCTCGCCGGCCTCGTCTCCGCCGTGTTCATCCAGCGGGTGGCGTCCGGCGGCGGTCCGTACGCGCACCGCAACATGCCCAACGGAAGTGTGGAACTCACCTGCCGTCTCGGCGCCGCGCCGACGGTGACGGGGCCGCTCACCCGCCCGGTCACGCAGGTGCTGGCGCCCGGGACGACAGTGGTCGGACTGCGCCTGCGGCCGGGCGCCGCGCCGTCCCTCCTCGGCCGGCCGGCCTCCGAGCACGTCGACCTCGTCCTGGGAGCCGACGTCTTCTGGGGCGGCCACACCGTCGGGATGCTCGGCGAGCGGATGGCCGGCGCGGCATCGCCGGAGCAGGCACTCACCGTCCTGCAGGCGCATCTCGTGGACCGGCTGCCCGATGCCGCCCCGCTCGATCCGCTCGTCTCGGGTGCGGTATGCCGGCTGATGCCCGGACGGGCCAGGGAGGTGACGTCGCTGACGTCCAGCCTGTACGTCTCGGAACGCAGCCTGCGGCGCCGCTGCCTCGCGGCGGTCGGCGTGCCGCCGAAGACGTTGCACCGGATGCTGCGCTTTCAGGGCGTTCTCGCGGCCGCCCAGCGGGCGATCGCCCAGGGCCGGACACCGACCGAGGGCGGCCTGGCCCGGGTGGCCGTCGACGCGGGCTACGCCGACCACTCCCATCTGGACCGGGAATGTCGGCGGCTGACCGGCGTCTCCGCGCGGACGTTCCTGCTACAGACCGCCGAGCAGTGCGCCTGTGGGCACGACCACGCGGCGTCGTACGAACCGCTGCTCCGGTCAGCCTGACGGCCGCTGGCCGCAGGACGTCGAGCCGGGCCCGGGAGGTCGGGCTACCCGGTCCAACCGTTCTTCACCTGCCCAGCGCGTCTTTCAGGGTGTCGGCATTGACCTGCGCATAGTCCCGGTAACAGTTGTTGAACAGCACGTGCGTCTCCGCCGCGTCGTCGGCCAGGCGGCGGAGTTTGGGGGCCCAGTCCGCCAACTCCCGATCGGAATACCGGTAGCCGAACTTGTCGTAGATGTTCTTGCTGGTCCACTTCTCGCTGTGGCCGTGGAAGCGGACCACCGCCAGGTCGGCGGTGGCGACCAGCACCGGCGGCACCGACGACCGGTGGCCCTGCGGCATGTCCACGCAGACGTACGGCAACTCGTGCTGGCGCAGGAACTCCAGCGTCTCGTCCCGGTTCTCGTCGGCGAACCAGGAGGCGTGCCGGAACTCGAAGACCGCCCGCATCGGTTCGCAGCGTCGCCGCACCTCCAGCAGGTACTGCTTGTTGTCCCGCCGGATGGTGAACCACGGCGGGAACTGGAACAGCAGCGCGCCCAGCTTGCCGGCCCCGGCCAGCGGCTCCAGCGCCGACAGGAACCGGGTCCACACCTCCTCGTACGCCTGCGGGTCCAGGTCACCCGGGTAGATGTTCTTCTTCTCGGTGTCCGGCCGAAGGTCCTTGTACAGCGCGGACACCCGGGTCGGGTGCCCGGTCAGCAGGCTGAACGCCTTGACGTTGAAGGTGAAGTCGCCCGGCGTACGACCCACCCACAGTTCCGCGGTCCGTTCCGCCGGTGGCGAGTAGTACGTGGCGTCGACCTCGACCAGCGGGAAGTGTGTGGCGTAGTGCGCGAGTCGGCGTTCCGGCGTGTCCGCGTTCGCCGGGTACCAACCTGATTCGAGCAGGGTCTTGTCCGTCCACGACGCCGTACCGACCTTGATCTCGCCCATGGCTCCAGTTCACCCGCCCCGACCGGGTCGGGCAACCCGGGCACGTGGGACGGATGCGGGCCGGGTCGGCGGGACAGGCGACACGGAGGCCGGCTCAGGCCGCCCGGCGTTCCCGGGTCTGCTTGCAGGACACGCAGGTGGTGGCGGATGGGAAGATCTCCAGCCGCTCCACCGGAATCGAGTCGCCGCAGCCCTCGCACCAGCCGTACGCGCCCTCGTCCAGCCGGCTCAGGGCATGCTCGAACTGCGCCCGACGATCGAGGATGGTCCGCAGCAGCGACTGGGCGGTGTCCCGCTCGGCGGTCTTCGTGCCGCTGTCGGCCTGGTCGTCGCCGGCCGTGTCGCCGACCTCCACCAGCCGGAGGACCTGGCTCTGCGTCAACGCCTCGTCGTACTCGACGGTCAGCTCGTCGTAGCGTGCCCGCAGGGCGCGACGGATCTGGTCGCTGTCCGCCGCAGAACGGCGGGTGCCGATTGCCTCGTTGACGAGCATGCGCTGCCTGCCTTTCCCGTAGAAGAGACGGAACCGCTGTCCTGGACGGTATGTCCGGGTGCGGTCCGTCATGAGCTGCGCGATTACCCAGCGGTCGGCGCGGCCAAACCGCCGATTCGTCCTCGGTCGTCCGACACTTTCATCCGACACTTTCCGGCTCGACCATCGCAGGATGGCGCGGGTCGTCCATCCGGACCACCACGTCGGCGAACATCGACGGTCCGACCTCCTCGGCATAGCGGGCGAACGCCGGCAACGTCCAACGCGCCGAGGCCGGGGTACGCCGCGCCAGCGCGCCGGGCGACAACACGAGATGGACCGTCACGTCGAACGGAAGACCGCCGCCGAGCAGCAGCGACCCGCTGACCAGAAGCACGCCGCCGGGCGGCAGGAGAAGGTAGTCGGCCCGGGTGGCCCGGTCGGTCTCCGCGTTCCACAGCGACGGCAGGATCCGGCCCGAGCCACCCGGACCGGCCGGATCGAGTACCTCGCGACGCAGTCCCGCCTCGTCGAGCCAGCCCCCGTAGTAGGCGTCGGGATTGGTCCGGCCGTACTCGTAGCGCAGGGACGCCGGACGCAGGAAGTCCGCCGCGTCGACCCGTACCGCCGGGCGCCCCCGGACCCGCAACGGGTCGACGAGCGCGTCGGCCAGCCGGCCGGGCTCGGCGCCCGGCGGGCCGTCGACCGCGACCCGCAGCCAGCCGCCGCCACCCGCACCGGCCAGCCGCTCGGCCACCTCGTCCACCAGCAGTTCCGGGGTGATCGGTCGGACCCTCATCCGACCATCGTGTCAGGCGTCGCGGCGGCGCAGCACCAGGTAGCCGCCGAGCAGCGAGGCCGCCGTCCAGAGTACGAGAAGGCCGACGCCGGTCCACGGGCCGTAGTCCCGGGCCCAGCGCGCGTCGTCCTGCGGACCGGCCAGATGCATGATCACCCAACTCGTCTGGTCCGGCAGGAACTGGGTGACGGTCCGGACCTTCGGAATGTTGCCGAGCCCCTGGGCACCGAGGAAGAACACCGGAAGCAGGACCGCCAACGAGCGCACCGAACCGCGCAGCATCGCGGTCACGCCGAGGGCGAACAGGCAGAGCAGGGTCAGATGCAGGCAGGCGCCGACGACCGCGGCCGGCGCTCCGGCGGAGCCGAGCGAGACCCCGTACCGGCCCAGTGCCGCCTGGGCGGTGAAGAAGCTGACCAGTACCGTGGGCACCGCGACGGCGAGGGCCAGCAGCCCGGTGGCGAGCACCTTGCCGAGGTAGACCAGGCCGCGCTGTGGCACCGCGACCAGCGTGGCCCGGATCGTGCCGGAACTGTATTCGCTGCCCAGCACCAGCACCCCGAACACCACCAGGGCGAGCTGGCCGAGGGTGAGGCCGAAGAAGGCGGCGAAGAGCGGGAGGTCGCCGCCACGCTGCTGCTCGGACGACCTGGCGAAGCTGAATCCCACCAGCAGGCTCAGGCCGACGCTGACGACGAAGGTCGGCAACAGGGTCCAGATCGTCGACCGGACAGTTCGGATCTTGGTCAGTTCCGCCAGCAGGACCGCGCCGGCCGAGGCCGGGCCCGGCCGGCCCGCCGCCGACCCGGAGTGCACGCTGGACGTGACGCCGAGGCTGCTTCTCACCGGCCACCCTCCGCCCGGTACTGCACGGCATCCCCGGTGAGCCGCATGAACGCCTCCTCCAGCGAGGCGCCCTGCGCACTGACCTCGTGCACGGTCAGCCGGTGGGCCGAGGCCAGCTCGCCGATCCGGGCGGCCTCCGCTCCGTACGCCTCGAGCGCGCCGTCCTCGGCCGTCCGGACCCGGAGACCGGCGGCGGTCAGGACGTCCCGCATCCGCTCCGGCTCAGGGGTACGGATCCGTACGTGCGAGCCCGAGTGCTCCGCGACGAACTCCTGTACCCCGCTGTCGGCGAGCAGCCGGCCCCGGCCGATAACCACGAGATGGTCTGCGGTGAGCGCCATCTCGCTCATCAGGTGGCTGGAGACGAGGACCGTCCGTCCCTCGGCCGCGAGACCGCGCATCAGGTCGCGGATCCACCGGATGCCCTCCGGATCGAGCCCGTTCACCGGCTCGTCGAAGAGCAGCACCGGCGGGTCCCCGAGCAGCGCGGCGGCGACACCGAGCCGCTGGACCATCCCGAGCGAGAAGCCACCGACCCGCCGCTTCGACACGCCCTCCAGACCGACCAGCGTCAACACCTCCCGGACCCGGGCCCGGGGTATCCGGTTGCTCTGCGCCAGCCACAGCAGATGGTGGTAGGCGCTCCGTCCGCCGTGCACGGATCTGGCCTCCAGCAGGGCTCCGACCCGGCGCAGGGGCGAGACCTGGCTCCGGTAGGACCGCCCGTCGATCAGGACCTCACCGGCGCTCGGACGGTCGAGGCCGAGCATCATCCGGATTGTTGTGGACTTGCCGGCACCGTTCGGGCCGAGGAAGCCGGTCACCTGCCCGGGGCGGACCGTGAACGAGAGCCCGTCGACCGCCACCGTGCTCCCGTACCGCTTGCTGATGTTCCGTACGTCGATCACGCCGGTCACGCTAGGGAACGGCGGCGGCCGGAACAGTCCTCGAAAGTCGCCGATCGCCACGACGAAGGTGAACCGCAGGGCGGCACCGGTCGACCCGACCAGAACGTAGCCTGCATTG
Source organism: Plantactinospora alkalitolerans (assembly GCF_015690345.1). GTDB lineage: Bacteria > Actinomycetota > Actinomycetes > Mycobacteriales > Micromonosporaceae > Plantactinospora > Plantactinospora alkalitolerans. Next base: position 11,141 of record NZ_JADPUN010000408.1, read on the forward strand.
CATGACGCGCCGACACCTTCTCGCCGCCGCTGTGCTGACGGCCGACACCGCGCTGCTGGCGGGCAGGCACGGAGCCGACCTGCCGCCCTGGGCAGTCCCGGCGTACGCCCTCGTCGTGGCGCTGGTGATCGCGCTGTGCCGGCGGGCCCCACTGGCGGCGTTCGCGGTCGCGCTGGTCCTCGCCCTGGTGACCGGTACGGCGTACGTCCTGCTGCTCTGGGTCGCGTACCAGACCGGGCGGGAGATCGTGTCCCGCTCCGGTACGGCGATGCTGGTCGGCACGGCGCTCGGCGCGCTGACCGTCCAACTCGTCGGGCTGCCGGCGCGGCCGGGCGCGGTCTCCAGCCTGGTCGCGACGTACCTCGTCTTCGTGGCGCTGCCGGTGCTGGTCGGCCGGTACCTGGCCCAGCAGGAGCGGCTGGTGTCGACACTCGACCGGCACAATCGGCAACTCCGCCGGGAGCGGGAACTCGTCGCCGAGCGGGAGCAGCTGCGGGAGCGGCTACGGATCGCCCGGGACATGCACGACTCGCTCGGCCACCGGCTCAGTCTGGTCTCGGTGCAGGCGGCGGCGTTGGAGGTGTCGGCACTGCCGGTCCCGCAGCGCCGGGCCGTCCAGCACCTGGCCCGCGCGACCCGGGACGCCATGGACGAACTGTACGGACTGGTCGGCGCGCTCCGGAGCGAGCGCGGTACCGCTCAGCGGTCGCCGGGGGTGGAGTCGATCGACGCCCTGGTGACGCAGTTCCGGACGGCCGGCGTACCGGTGACGCTGCGCCGCTGCGGAACGCCCCGACCGCTCGCGCCGGCGGCCGGGCAGGCGGCGTACCGGGTGGTGCAGGAGGGGCTGACGAACGCGGCCAAGCACGCACCGGGCCGGGTCGTGACGGTACGGGTCACCTGGGAGCCGGACGCCCTGCTGATCTCCCTGGTCAACCCGCTGCGCGACGGTGACGGCCCGAGCGACGACGGTGACCGCCCGAGCGACGACGGTGCCGGCCCGAGCGATCCGGCCGTCGATGCCGGGCATGGCCTGGCGGGACTGCGCGAACGGATGGTCCCGGTCGGCGGGTTCGTCGAACACGGCCCGGCCGGGAACGGTTGGCGCCTCGTCGCCATGCTGCCGGCCACCACCGGTCCGGCCGACCTTCCCGGATGGGAACCGGCCGGGCTCACCGCTTTTCCCGGGCCCGAGCCGGAGCCGGTTCCGGCCGGACGGATCCGAACCCTCGGACTCGGGCTCGCCACCGCAGCCGTGATGTTCCTGCTGCTGCCCGGCAGCATGCTCCTCGGGATCGGTTGAGATGGTTCGGGTACTGCTCGCCGACGACGAGCCGCTGATCCGGGCCGGCATCCGTACCGTGCTCGAATCGGCCGCCGACATCACGGTCGTGGCCGAGGCGACGAACGGCCGGGCAGCGGTGGACAAGGCGGTCCGGTACCGCCCGGACGTGGTGCTGCTCGACATCAAGATGCCGGTGCTGGACGGGTTGGGCGCGGTCGAGGAGCTACGGCGGCAGGCACCGGAGGTCCCGGTCGTCCTGCTGACCTCCTTCGGCGCCGAACCGAACGTGCTGCGGGCGGTGCAGCACCGGGTGGCGGGCTTCGTCCTGAAGAACTGCACGCCGGACGAGCTGATCCGCGCGGTCCGGGCCGCGCACGAGGGCGACGCCTACCTCTCCCCCGCGGTGACCCGGCTGCTGCTGGGCATGCTCACGCCGGTGGCGGTCGAACGCAGGCGCGATGCCGCCGACCGGCTGGCGGCACTGAGCCCACGGGAGTCGGATGTCCTGGCTCTGGTCGCCGAGGGCCTGTCCAACGCCGAGATCGGCCGGCGGTTGGCGATGAGCGAGGCGAGCATCAAGACATACGTGAGCCGGATCCTGACCAAACTCGACTGCACGAACCGGGTTCAGGCGGCCCTGCTGGTCCGGGACGCGGAGGTGCCGGCTCCCGGACCCGGTGCCCGGACCCGTCCCTGAAGTCAGCCGTTGCGGTCGATCGTCACCACTGCCTCGTCGGCGAGCCGGTAGCCCACGCCGTACACCGTCGTGACCAGTGGTACGTCGGCGCCGACCTTGCCGCGCAGCCGCCGGATGTGCACGTCCACGGTCCGTACGCCGGTGTGCTCGTAACCCCAGACCGCCGCCAGCAACTGGAGTCGGGTGAAGACCCGGCGTGGATGGGCGACCAGGTGCATCAGCAGGTCGAATTCGAGCCGGGTGAGCGGCAGCAGGTCCCCGCCCAGCAGCACCGACCGGGACGCCGCGAGGATGTGCAGCCCGGGGTGACCGACACCGGTCGCCGAGCGGGCGGACTGTCTGGCGCTCGGATTCTCGCCGCGGCGTTCCGTCGTGCCGACGGTCCCACCACTGATCGTGGCCTCGCCTCTTTCCACCAGTTCCCGAGCGGCTTCGAGCAGCCGACGGGCCGGTGGGGTGAGAGTCTCCTCGCAGCCGACGAGCGGGATGGAGAGCGTCACCGTCAGCGTCGGCGAGGCCGAACCGGCGGGCCGGCGCGACGCCCCCGGTGGTCGGCCTGGGCCGGCAGGCTGGGCGGTGTGCCATCCGGCACGCGACGAGGCGGGGCTGACCGACATGGTCCTCCTTGGCTACTCCGGGTGTTCCCCCGCACGGCCCGAACCGCCGCTGACTCGATGCTTCCGGCCACCGGGGCGAGGGTCAAGGGGACACGGCGATGCATGAATGTGACAATCGACAAACTCACCGGAATCACTTGCTTGCTCTTAGTACCAGATCTTGGCCTCCGCCGTGCACCCGGCAGGATGGTCAACATGCGGGGAGTGTTGGCGGGGCTCGGCGTGATCTGGTCGGTCACCCTCGTCGGTTACCTGGTCGGCCGGTACGGTCTGCTCGGTCCACACGGCACGGCGGTGATCGCGCGGCTCGTCTTCCTGATCGCCACCCCGGCCCTGCTGCTCAGCACGCTGGCCCGGTCCACAGTGGCCGATCTGGTCAGCCCGGCCATGACCGCCTTCGTGCTGAGTACGCTGATCGTGGCGGCGGTCTATCTCCTGCTCGCCCGGTACGTCTGGCACCACCCGACCGGAGAGGCCACCGTCGGCGTGCTCGCCGCGTCGTACGTCAACGCCGCCAACCTCGGGTTGCCCGTCGCCGCGTACGTGCTGGGCGACGTGTCGTTCGTCGCCCCCGTACTCATCTTCCAGGTGCTGATGGCGACGCCCGTCGCACTCGCCGTGCTCGATCTCGGCACCGCCGACCGGCGCCCCTCGGTACGTCGTCTGGCGCTACTGCCGGCCCGGAACCCGATCATGCTGGGCTGCGCCGGCGGCTTGCTCATCTCGGTTTCCGGTTGGCATCCGCCGGTCGAGGTGCTGCGACCGTTCGAACTGGTCGGATCGGCCGCCGTTCCGCTGGCCCTGCTCGCCCTGGGCATGTCGCTGCCCGGCAGCCGACCGTTGGCGGCCGGTTCCGACGCCGTCCCGCGCGTCGTCGCGGTGGTGCTCAAGGTACTGGTGCAGCCCTTCCTGGCGTACCTGATCGCGCGGTTCGCCCTGAGGCTGGCCGGACCGGCACTGCTGGCCGCCGTCGTCACCTCGGCCCTGCCGACCGCGCAGAACGTCTTCGTCTTCGCCACCCACTACCAGCGGGGGCAGGCGCTGGCCCGGGACGCCGTCGTGCTCTCCACCGTGGCCGCCGCGGTCTCGCTCACCGTGATCGCCACCTGGTTGGCCTGAACCTGGTTGAGCCGATCCCGTGGGCCTGACCCGGTTGGCCCGACCCGTCCGGGTGCCGGCCCGGCAGCTCCGGTCCGGCGTCACAACAACGAGACGCCGGGACCCCAGCCGTCGCCGCCGTCGTCGGCGAGCCGGATCGGGGCGTCGTCGGCGAGTCGGTAACCCACCCCGTGCACGGTGGTCACCAACGGCACCTCGTCACCGACCTTGGCGCGCAGCCGGCGTACGTGCACGTCGACGGTGCGGGCCACGGCGTGCTCGTAGCCCCAGACGTTGCTGAGCAACTGCAACCGGGTGAACACCCGGCGGGGATGTCGGGCCAGGAACACCAGCAGGTCGAACTCGAGCCGGGTGAGCGGAACGGGCGATTCGCCCCGGAGCACCACCCGGGGCCCGGTCAGCACCCGCAGGATCCGGGCGTCGTTCGGGCCCGCCCCGCCCGGCTGGTCACCGGGACCCGCACCCGGGTCGACCTCGCCGAACGGGCCGGCGGACAGCGGCCCGGCGGACAACGGCCCGGCGGACAACGGCCCGGCGGACAACGGCCCGGCGGACGCCGGCTCGGCACCGACCGGCCCGGCCGAGGTCGGCCTGGCCGACACCCCGGTCACCGCCGTGATGCCCGTACCCCGATCGACCAGGTCCCGGACCAGGTCGAGCAGCAGCGAGAGTTCCGGAGTGAGCCGCTCGCCGACGAGTGGTATGTCGAGGGTGACCCGGAGGACCGGAACCTCCCCGGCGGACGAGGGCCGGCGGCGGGGCGATCCGGCCCGGGACGGCCCGGCCGGTGAGTACGTGCGCGGATGGATGGCGACGACCGACATGAGTGCTCCTTCGTGGGATGCGGTCCGGTCCCCCGCGCGCGGTGGCGCGCGGGTCAGGTGAACGTCCGCCGGGCGGTTTCCAGCGGCGCGGAAGTGGGCTGGGCGTAGACGTCCGTCGGTCCGAAGGCCGGTAGCCCGAGCCCTCGCCAGGCGACGAACCCGCCGACGATGTCGGTGGCCAGCCGCAGACCGAGGTCCTGCAACGCGGCGGCGGCCAGCGACGAGGTGTAGCCCTCCTGGCAGAAGACGATGACCGGCAGGTCGTACCGGTCGGCGACGGGCAACCGCGCGACGCTGCGCGGATCGAGTCGCCATTCCAGGACGTTCCGTTCGATGACCAGCGCGCCGGGAACCGATCCGGTGGCGGCCCGCTGGGCGGCCGGACGGATGTCCACCAGTACCGCGCCGGCCCGGGCGGCGAGGTGCGCCGCCTCGGGCTCCAGGCGACGCAGCCGCACCCGGGCGGCGTCGAGGATCTCGTCGATGCTCCTCGAACCCACCGGGGCCTGCGCTCCCGCACACTCGCCAGCCGGCTCTCGGAGGTTGGTCAGGTTCACCGTACTGTCCTTCCGTCGTATCGGGCCTCGATCCCACCCCACGCGGCAGTCCCGCTCACCAGGCGACCCCGGCCTCGGCCACCTCCGCGACCCGCAGCCGCCCGTCGTCGAGGTGGTAGCGCGTCATGCTGCGCAGCGCGGGACGGTAGACGTGCACGCTCACGGCCGGCTGGTCACCCCGGTTGCTCACCCGGTGCACGTGCCGGGCGCCGAAGCGGCGACCGGCTCCCGTGCCGAGTTCGCGGGGGCGCAGCCCGCCACCGACCACCGTCTCCTCGGTGAGCGCACCGGCGGCGACCAGGAAGGCTCCGGCCGATCCGCCGTGGTCGTGCAGGTCGGTGTGCTGACCGGGCAGCCAGGTCAGCAGCCAGACCTCGTGGTCGGTGGCGGCGGTGAGCCGGTGGTACCACCGCTGCGCCGGGTCGAACTGGAGCGGTACGGGCCACCGCGCGGCGCGGGCCGCCTCGGTGGCGTACCGGCGGGCGATGGTCAGCGGGTCCGGAAAGATGGAGATCATTTATGGGTCCTCGTGGCAGGCGTTCGACTACCGAGAAGAGTAGCCTACAAAACCTACTTGTTTTATAGGTTATTCCACAACCCTCATGCCCTGCATGCCCGCAGACCGCCGTCACCAGGCCGATTACGATCAACGGGTGGTCGTGACCGCCCCGGCGGATGCGGCGGTACCTGACGACGGGGAGGTCCGATGAACGCGGCGGTGGTGACGGCGGTGGCCCGGGACGAGGGGCACCATTTCAGCAAGCCGAGCCGGGACAGCATCCGGCTACTGGCCGGGTTGGGCGTGGAGGGCGACGCGCATCTCGGTGTCACCGTCAGGCACCGCTCCCGGGTGGCCCAGGATCCGACCCAGCCCAACCTCCGCCAGGTGCACCTGATCCACTCCGAGTTGCACGACGAACTGCGTGCGGTCGGTCACCAGGTCGCGCCCGGCGAGATGGGCGAGAACGTCACCACCCGAGGCGTCGACCTGCTCGGCCTGCCCGTCGGCACCCTGCTTCGGCTCGGCGACGCGGCGGTGGTCGAGGTGACCGGGCTGCGCAACCCGTGCGCGCAGATCGACAATTTCCAGTCGGGGCTGCTGAAGCGGGTCGTCAGCCGGAACGAGGCGGGCGACCTGGTCCGCCTGGCCGGCATCATGGGCGTGGTACGCGAGGGCGGCGAGGTCCGGCCCGGCGACGAGATCCGGATCGAACTTCCGGCGGAGCCGCACCGGCCACTCGACCGGGTCTGAGCCGACCCGTGGCGTCCGGGGTCAGGCCGGTTGGTGCACCCACTGCCTTGCGGCGACGTAGCCGGCCAGCACCGAACTCGGGGCTGCGGAGGCTCAACAGCCCGCTTGCGGGACCGTCTCACCCCGACGCCGGCTCCCAGACCGCGCCGTCGTGTGCGAACAGGATCCGAGCCGGGTCGAGGTCGACCAGCCGGGGCAGCCATGCCGGCACCGGCGGCAACGGGGCGGCCACCCCGTCGCGGGACGCTCGCAGGGCCAGTTCGTCCGAGCCGTACCCGGTGGCGAAGTCCCGGGCCTGACCGGCGAGGATGACCGTGCCGTCGAGCTGGCGCAGGACCAGGGACTGGTGGCCGGCGGTGTGTCCGGGTGTCGGAACGATCCGGACGCCGGGCCAGATCTCGGCCTCGCCGTCCAGCTCCTCGTAGCGGGCGCCCGGAAAGTCGACCAGTTCGGGGATCGTGTGGCCGGGCGTCCGGGCGACGGTGAGTTCCGTACGCTGCACGACGATCGGCCGGCCGGCGAGGGCCGGGTTCCCGCCGCAGTGGTCGAAGTGCAGGTGACAGTTGACGACCAGCGTGATGTCGTCCGGTCCCACTCCGGCGGCGTCGAGTGCGGTCGCCAGTGGACGGCGACGCGGCCGGTAGTGGGCCTCGGTATCCGGATCCACCGCGCCGATGCCGGTATCGAACAGGAGCAGCCCCTCGGGACGCCGGACCAGATAGCCGTACGCCGGCTCGACCCTCGGCTCCGGCCCACCCACCTCGACGGCCGGACGGACGAAGTAACCAAGGTCCAGGCGGCGCACCTCCGCGTCCCGCACGGTCATCATCCCATCCTCGCCACCGGCGTCACCGCGTCAAGACCGGTTCACCACGGGCGTAAGTCCGCCGCAGGATCGGCCAGCGTTGCGCAGACTTGACCGGTTGAGTTCCAGCACAGTTACCTGCTTCAATGTCCCGGGAGCACAGGGCCGGCACGTACCACCCATCACCGTGACAGGAGACAATCATGCTCCGCAGGCCCCTGCTCAACACCGTCGTCGCCGCGCTCGTCGTGGCGTTCGGGACGCTCGTCGTCGCACAGCCCGCGCAACCGGCAGCGCCCGCCCCGGTCCGCATCATGCCGCTCGGTGACTCGATCACCGGTTCCCCCGGCTGCTGGCGGTCCGTCCTCTGGAACCGGTTGCAGAACACCGGCTACACCAACATCGACTTCGTCGGCACGCTCGGGCCGCAGGGCTGCGGACAGCCGTACGACGGGGAGAACGAAGGTCACGGCGGCGCCCTGGTGACGACCGTGGCCGACCAGAACCAGTTGCCGCCCTGGCTGGCCGCCACCCGCCCGGACATCGTGCTGATGCACTTCGGCACCAACGACGTCTGGAGCAACCGCGCCCCCGCGACCATCCTGGCCGCGTACGGGAAACTGGTGGACCAGATGCGGGCCAGCAACGCCAGCATGAAGATCCTGGTCGCGAAGATCATCCCGATGACGCCGAGCAACTGTGCCGAGTGCGCCCAGCGGGCGGTCGCGCTCAACGACGCCATACCGGCCTGGGCCGCCTCGAAGACCAGCGGGCAGTCGCCGATCGTGGTGGTGGACCAGTGGACGGGTTTCAGCACCGGCAGCGACACCTACGACGGCGTACACCCGAACGCCGCCGGTGACCAGAAGATGTCCGACCGGTGGTACCCGGCACTGGTCGCGGCCCTGAACGGGGTGATC
>NZ_JADPUN010000200.1 GCF_015690345.1 Plantactinospora alkalitolerans
CGGCCCGGCCCTGCCCTGCCCGGTCCGGTCCGCTCGCCGCGTGTCCGGCCTGATCCGGACGCCGGGCGCACACCTACCGATGTCACCGCACACCCGCCGGGTTAAGGTCTGCGGAACGCGTGCCGCATCGGGTTAGGTAGGGCAATGAGCGAACGGAGCGGGGTGGGGGCATGAGCGTGGACCCGACCGGATCGTCGGACGTTCCGCCGCCAACGGATCCGTGGCCGACCGACGCCTCGATCTCGCCGGAATATCCGCCGACCGCACCCCTGCCGCCGGCCCCGCCGACGCCGGCTCCGCCGTCCTCGTACCAGGTTCCCGCGCAGCCGTATCCGGGTGTTGGGCAGCCGTACCCGGTTCCGGCGCAGCCGTACCCGGGTGGGGGGCAGCCGGTCAGCGGCCCGCCGTGGCTACCGGCGACCGGGCCGGAGTCGGTCATCGCGCAGATCGGTGAGATCACGGTGACGTCGTCCACGGTGCGGACACCGAGCGGCGACATTCCACTGGCCGGCACGCAGTGGCACGTCGCGGACTACTGGCAGAGCGAGCAGAAGACTCCGACCTGGGCGATCGTCGTGGCGGTCGTGGGCTTCTGTGTGTTGACGGTGTTCAGTCTGCTGTTCCTGCTGATCAAGGAGACCGTCCACCGTGGCACGGTGCAGGTGACCGTGACCAACGGGCCGAGGCAGTACGTCGCCCGGATCCCCGTCACGAGCGAGCCGCAGGTCCAGCAGATCCATCAGCAGGTCAACTACGTGAGGTCGCTCGCCGCGATCTGAACGGACGACCGGTGACGGCGGACCCGTCAGGCGGGACGAAGACCGGCGTGGATGGCCCGTACGGTGTCGATGGTGTCCGCCTCCGCCGCGGTCTTGTCGTCGCGGTACCGCAGCACCCGCGCGAAGCGCAGCGCCACCCCGCCCGGATAGCGCGGGCTGCTCTGCACCCCGTCGAACGCGATCTCCACCACCTGCTCGGGTCGGACCCGGACCACCCAGTCGCCCCGGTCCACCGCCAGCTCCTGGAACCGCTCCGTCTGCCAGCGCAGCAACTCGTCGGTCAGCCCCTTGAAGGTCTTGCCGAGCATCACGAAGCCGCCGCTGTCCGGGTCGCGTGCGCCGAGGTGCAGATTCGACAGCCAGCCCTTGCGCCGCCCGCTGCCCCACTCGACGGCGAGCACCACAAGGTCGAGGGTGTGCCTCGGCTTCACCTTCACCCAGGCTGAGCCCCGCCGCCCCGCGTCGTACGGTGCGTTCGGGTCCTTCACCACGATGCCCTCGTGGCCGGCGTCGACCGCGTCGGCGAACGCCCTGGATGCCTGCTCCGCCGTTTCGACGGTGATCCGCTCGACGAGTTGGGTCGGCGAGAGGATGCCGGCCAGCGCGTCCCAGCGTTGATATGCCGGCGCGTCGAGCAGGTCGACGCCGTCCAGGTGGAGCAGGTCGAAGAAGTACGGGGTCAGCACCGTCGCACCGCTCGTGCTGGCCGCCGCGAGAACCGATGGCGCGGCTGCCACCGGTCGGTCCGGTCCCGGAATCGTCGCGGGCGCCGTTCCGGAGGTGCCGATCCGGGGCAGCTCGGAGATGTCCACCGGCGTCCCGCCCGACGTACGTGCCGAACCAGCCTCGGGTGATTCGACCGGTTCGGCCCCGAAACTCCGCGTCCCGTCCTCGGCGCCACCCGCGCCACCGCGCACGCCGATCGACTCCTCCCGGACGGCGCGCCGGGCGCCTCTGGTGGCCGCCCGGCTGGCGGTCTCCTGGAACGGTCGCGGCCGTCCCGAGGCGTCGAGGGCGATCGCCTCACCGTCGAGCACCAGCTCGCGCGCCGGAAGGGCACGCACGGCGGCCACCACTTCCGGAACCCGGGAGGTGATCTCGTCAAGGCTGCGGGTGAAGACCGCGATGTCCTCGCCGGAACGGTGCACCTGGATACGGATTCCGTCGAGTTTCACGTCGACCACCGCCGGCAACCCGACCGAGGTGAGGGCGTCTTCGACCGACGCCGCGCTCTGGGCGAGCATCGGGGAGAGTGGCCGCCCCACCTGCAGCGCGAACTCGGTCAGCGCTTCCGCGCCCACGGTGAGCGCGGCCACCGCCACCGTCTTCAGGTCGCCGGCCAGCAGCAGGGCCCGGCGGACCGTGGGCAGCGGCACCTCGGCCGCCCGGGCAACAGCCTCCGTCAGCAGTCCCGCCTGGGCGCCCTGGCGGACTTCGCCGCTGAACAGGCCGAGCAGCATCCGGCGCTCGTCGGCAGTGGCGGCACCGAACAGCGCGGCCAGCAGCTCGCGGCGGCGGGACTGTGAACCCGGCCCGCGGACCTCGGCGAGCCCGGCGATGGCGGCGTCGACCGCGGCCACCGTCAGCGAGGGCTGCTCGGCCGCCGGAGGCAACTCGCGGAGGCTGGCGTAGCCGACACCCGTCTGCCGCTGCCGCACCTCCCCGGCAAGGTACGCCGAGCCGGCCGCGATCTCGTCGGGCGCCAGATTCCGCAACGCTCCGGCGAGCAGTTCGACCTTGGCGCGCCGGCCGGAGGTCGCGGCGACGGCGGTGGAGGTGGCTGCCAGGTCAACGAAAAGCACGCTTCCATCCTGGCAGCACCGACCGACAACTTCCGCCGCTCGCCACCAGCGGCCGACCCGCCGCTCCACCTGGCCGGCGGACCGGCCGGTCAGGCGGGAACCGGCTCCTCGATGCGTAGGCCACGGGCGCGCACGCCGTCGGCCACCCGGGCGAGGGCGGCATCGAGCGCACAGAGAACGGTGGAAAGCTCGCCGAGCTGGTCCCGGAGCGCATCCTCGGACCACGCGGAGACGTCGACGTCCCGCAACGCACTGACCGCGGCATCGAGCCGCGTGATCGCCTCGTTCGTACTCATGTTCGAAATCTTACCGGCTCGGCAGCCCGGCCGGGCGCTTTCTCCACTTTCTTCCCACGGGTACCGGGACAGCTCTCGACCGGCCGCGACCCCGGCGCGTCAACCCCGGCTCAGTCGCCCGCAGTCGTCCGCGCGACCTCCGCCACCTTGGCGAGCAGCAGCGCCTCGGCCAGGCAGACCCGGGCGAACTCCCCCAGGTGCAGGCTCTCGTTCGGCCCGTGCGCCCGCGCGTACGGATCCTCGACCCCGGTCACCAGGATCGCCGCGTTCGGGAACATCTGCCGGAAGGTGTCGATGAACGGGATCGACCCACCGACGCCGATGTCCACCGGGGCGACGCCGTCCCAGGCGGTACGGAAGGCGGCCCGCGCCGCGTCGTACATCGGCCCCGTCGCGTCGATGACGCACGGCTGACCGTCGTGCTCCAGCGTCACCGTCACCGAGGCGCCGAACGGGGCGTTCCGGCGCAGGTGCTCGGTCAGCGCCGCGTACGCCTTTCCGGCCTCGTCACCGGGCGCCAGCCGTACGCTGAGCTTCGCCTTCGCGGTCGGCACCAACGCGTTCGGCGCCTCGCCGGTGGCCGGCGCGTCCAGTCCGATCACCGAGATCGCCGGCTTGGTCCAGATCCGTTCGGTGAGCCGACCGGTGCCGATGAACGACACTCCGTCGAGCATTCCGGCCTCGTCCCGCAGCCGGTCCTCCGGATAGTCGACGACCGCGCCGCCCGCGCTGACCAGCCCTTCCACCGCGACGTCACCGGCCTCGTCGTGCAGGGTCGCGAGGAGCCGGCAGAGCGTGGTCAGCGCATCCGGTACGGCGCCGCCGAACATCCCGCTGTGCACGGCCTGCGACAGGGTGCGGACCTCCACGAAGCAGTTGACGATGCCGCGCAGCGAGGTCGTCAGCGCCGGTACGCCGACGTCCCAGTTCATCGAGTCGGCGATCACGATCACATCGGCCGCGATCTCCTGCCGGTGCTCGACGAGGAGCCGTTCCAGGGAATCGGAGCCGTACTCCTCCTCGCCCTCGACGAACAGCACCACGCCGACCGGCAGCGCATCGCCGAAGGCCCGCAGCGCGGCGATGTGCGCCATCACGCCGGCCTTGTCGTCCGCGGCGCCCCGGCCGTAGAGCCGGCCGTCGCGTTCCACCGGCTCGAACGGGTCGCTCTGCCACAGCGACAGGTCACCGACCGGCTGCACGTCGTGGTGCGCGTACAACATGACCGTCGGCGCCCCGGGCGGCGCCGGGCGGCGGCCGATCACCGCCGGCTGGCCGCCGGACCGCACCACCCGCACGTCGAGGGAACATCCACGCAGCAGTTCGGCGACCGCCTCGGCCGAGCGCTCGACCTGGGAGTGGTCGAAGCCGTCGAAGGCGATGCCGGGGATCCGGACCAGCCGCTCCAGGTCGGCCCGGACGCCGGGCAGCTCGCGCTCGATCGCGGCACGCAGTTCGGACTCGGTGCGGATAGTCGTGGTCATGGTAAAGATCGTAGGCGCCGTCGCGCCCGTCGTTCGGCCGAGCCCTGCGGCCGGGTGGGAGGTCCGGGCTAGGAACGGTCGTCTGGAGCGTCCCGGCCGCCCGGATTGGTCGCGTCGCCCGGTTCCTGGTCGCCCGGATTGGTCGCGTCGCCCGGCTCCGGGTCGCCCGGTTCGTCGTCGCCCGTCCCCGTGCGAGGGCCCGGCGCCCCGGAGCCCCGGCGGGTACGGCCCGCGGCCCGGGCGGCGGCCTCCCCGGCGGCGTTCATCCACGAGCGAGCCCGTCCGGCGCCCCCACCGACCCACTCGCCGACATCGCTGGCGCCGTCGCCGAGCCGGCGCAGCAGCCCGACGAGCGGGTCCTGGGAACGGCCGAAGGCCTCCCGGTACGACTCCGCGGCCGCCTTGATCTCGGCGGAGACGGAGGTCAGGCCGTCGTCCTCCCGGCGCGGATAGTCACCACCGAGCAGCCGCGCGTACTCGCCGGAGTCCACCCACCGCCGCGAGTCGGCGGCTCGGGCCACCGGGACCGGGTGGGTACTCCAGGCGGTCATCCGGACCTTGTGCAGGCTGTCCCGCAGGTCGCCACCGCCGTCGTACTCCGAAGCCTGTTCGAGGAAGGCGGTGGTGTCGATCTGGCTCAGGTCACCGCCGCCGGCCATTTTCATCAGCACCCGCAGCGCCGCCGCCGGGTCCTGCCCGGCGAGCAACCCGGCCCGGTCGCCGGACAGCTCCGCCTTCCGCCACCACTCCAGCATCGCGGCGATGATCGCCCGGAGTGCGATCGCTCCGACCGGCAGCCAGCTCAGGTTGGCGGCCCAGCGGGTCAGGATCGTCAGAATTGTCTTGTAGACGGCGTGCCCGCTGCCCACGTGACCCAGTTCGTGGCCGAGCAGGAAGCGCAGTTCGTCGTCGTCGAGCTGGTTCACACAGGCCGAGCTGATCACGATGAACGGCCTGTCGAGTCCGATCGCCTCGCCGGTCAGCCACGGTGACTGCGTCACGAAGAGTTCCGGCAGTTCGGCCACGTCGAGCGCGGCGCCGGCCTCGGCGTAGATCCGGTAGACCCGTGGATACTGCCGGTGGTCGACCCGGATGGCGGCGGCCAGGTAGGAGAGCCGAAAGCCCCGCTCGTTCCACATGCCGAAGAACGCCTTGACGACGTCGTCGAAGCCGCGCAGCTCACGCAACGCGGTCAGCGCGCCCCGGTCGGCCGGATGCTCCCAGGCGCGTGAGCTGATGCCGGTGAGTGCGACCCGCCGCCGGGCCGGCGTGCCGGCCGTACCACCTGTCGTCATGGTGCGCCCCCGCTCGCGGTACATCGGCCTGTCCTGCCGATCGTGCCGCAGTGGCCCGGATCCGTCCATGGGCCAGCGCGGGTCAAGTGTGTTCAACGATCCGGACGAACTGCCCGGAGCCGTCCTGCGCCGGCCCGGCGGCACCGTTCACCACGAGATCGGCCCGCTCGGCGGTACGGTCCGTCGCGAAGTGCATCCGCTCGGCACGCCGCCACAGGGTGAGCTGTGGCAGTAACGCGGCGCCGTCCCGGGCGAGCGTACGGTCCCGCCGCAGTCGCGCCGGAGCGGTCACGAAGACGGCGAAGGTCAGCTCGGCGGCGATGGCGGCCCGGGCGCTGGACACCCCTTCGAGGATCACCACCGGGGCGGGCGGGACCGGAACCCAGTCGCCGGCGAAGCAACCGGTCCCCCAGTCGTAGCGGCGGTAGCGTCCCGGCCGGCTGGCGCGCAGCGGGGCGAGCACCCACTCGTCCAGTCGGGGCCAGAAGCTGAACTGGTCCGCCCAGCCGTCGAGCAGGTCGTCGGTGTTCACCACCGGTGCGCCGGGCAGCTCCGCCGCCAGCCGTCCGGCGAAGCTGCTCTTGCCGGCGCCGCTCGGCCCGTCCACCGCGACCAGCCGGGTACGCCCCAACCGAGCGGCCCGGCCCAGGATCCGCGCGGCCAGGTCCGCGTACGACTCGACCACTTCCGGCATCTGCCCGACCCTACTGCCCGGCCGTCCTGACCAGGAGACAATGGCCCGGTGGAAGATCAGGATCGGGGTGTGGCGGCGCTGCTCGCCCTCGCCCGCACGGGGGTACGTCGGTTGACACCGGCGGAGACAGCGGCGGCGGCCCGGCGCGGGGCGCTGGTGGTGGACACCCGCACCGACCCGCAGCGCGCCGAGCAGGGTGACCTGCCCGGGGCGCTGGTGATCGACCGTACGGTGCTCGAATGGCGGCTCGACCCGGCGAGCGCGTCCCGGATTCCGGAGGCGGTCGACTACGACGTCGAGGTCGTCGTGGTGTGCCGGCAGGGTTACAGCTCCAGCCTGGCGGCGGCCAGCCTGCGTGCCCTTGGCCTGTGGCGGGCGACGGATCTGATCGGCGGCTTCGACGCCTGGCGCCGGGCCGGACTGCCCTGCGCCGACGCCCCCGCCGACATACGACGCTGACGGCCCGGGGCCTGCCCGGGGCCGCCCGGGGCCTGCCCGCTTCCCGGGTCGGTGCTACCGCACGCTGAGGATCAGGGTGTCCGTCGCCGCCCGGGCCGGCGCCCGCCAGCGCACCGGAGCGTTGTTGTCGGCGACCGCGAAGCTTCCCTTGGGCATGAACGTGACGGTCAGCTGTTTCAGGTCTGCCGGCACCTCGGCAAAGATGGTCACTTCATCCGACGAGCCGCCCAGGTTGGGGAGCGTCCTGTTGGGCTTGATCGCGAGCTGCCCGTTCGGTACCCGGATCGCGAGGCCGCCCGGCCCCGTCACCCGTACGCTTCGCGCCACGTCGATCGTCGCGGTCAGCTCCGGCTCGCCGAGCGACACCCAGACCTTCCCGGTCAGCCAGATCCTTCCGGTCGGCGCCCAGCCGCCCTCGTTCACGTACGGTTCGAGCTTCACCGACACCAACGCGCGCGCCTCTACCGGATTGCCCCAGACCAGGCGTACGCCCGGGGCCGTCACCTGGACCTTGGCCTTCGCATCCGCGCCGCCGGCCAGCGGCGGGTAGTAGCCCTCGATACGCTCCAGCACCCGCCCGGACCGCAGGCTGATCGACTGCGTACGGCCCATGTCGGTGACCAGCAGCGCGGCGTCCGTACCTGCCGGCACGCTCACCACGATCAGGCTGGTTGACGGCCAGTCCTTCATCCGTACCAGCCGATCGACGCCGTCCACCCGTACGCCCAGTAGAAGTTCCTCCGGCCGGCTGCCGATCGACTGGAGTTTCTCCTCGAGCCGCGCGACGAGCAGTTCCCGGCCGGCGCCGGCCGGGTACTCGGGGTGCGACCCCTCCGCCTCGAACAGGTACGCGTCGTCGACGGCCGCC
Source organism: Plantactinospora alkalitolerans (assembly GCF_015690345.1). Taxonomy (GTDB): domain Bacteria; phylum Actinomycetota; class Actinomycetes; order Mycobacteriales; family Micromonosporaceae; genus Plantactinospora; species Plantactinospora alkalitolerans. Next base: position 7,678 of record NZ_JADPUN010000200.1, read on the forward strand.
GCGCTCAGGGCCGGGGTCGCGCCCACCTCCAGCAGGTGCAGTTCGAAGTGCGGCCCGCGCAGTACCGCCGACTTCTCCGGGTACTGCCTGGTGCCGGTGACGCCCAACTCGTCCAGCCTGTCCGCCAGTCCGCCCACCTCGGCATAGTCGGCGGGCACCGTCCACGGCGCGGCGGCCCCCTTCGACCCGCCGCCGAAGGGCAGCAGGTCGCAGCCGCCCGTCGCGGCCACCACCAGCAGCGCCAACCCCGCCAGCAGAGTCCGGTTCCCCCGCGCCATCCGACTTCCTCCTGCTCGACCGTGCGAAGGCGCCACGCTCTCACAACCGGAGCCGGATTGGGAACCGGGTGACGAAGCCGGAACCGGGGATGGGCGGTCCGATTTGGACCGTACGACCGGTCGGTTTCTACGACCTGGCCGAAGCCGGCGTCGAGACCGGTCCGCCCGACGGGGATCGGCTTGTCGGCGGTGCTCCGGGTGGCACGAATGGCAGGCCGGCAGGCGGCCCCTGCGTGATGAGCCGCCACAGCGCGTCGGTGTCCAGGTGTTCCTCCACCAGGTCACCGATGAGGTCCAGGGTGCGTTCCCGGGCGTCGGCGAACGAGGTGTCCGAGGCGATCTGGAAGCCGTGCCGGCCGGCGAGGCGGGCCGCCTCGGTGAGGAACCGGCGCCGGAAGCCGTCCGACGAGAACGCGCCGTGCCAGTGGGTACCGAAGAGATGGCCGACGGCGGCGCCCTCCAACCGACCGTCCGCGGTGCGGATCAGGGGTGGCAGCGCCGGGTCGGCGTCGGAGACGTACCCGTGGTGGATCTCGTAGCCGCGCACCGGCACCGATCCGAACGCCGCGCCCTCCGACCGGGTCACGGTCTTGGCGGCACCGAAGGTGATCTCGATGGGCAGGAGCCCGAGCCCGGCGACGCGACCACGTCCGCTCTCCACCTCGTCGTCGATGCTCCGGGCGAGCATCTGGAAGCCGCCGCAGATGCCGAGCAGCGGCCGGCCGGCGACGGCGTGCGCGTGCACCACCTCGGCGAGTCCGCTGCGGCGCAGCCACTCCAGGTCGTCGACTGTCGACTTGGTCCCCGGCAGTACGACGAGGTCGGCGGCGGCCACCTCGGCGGGCTCGACGGTCAGCCGGACCCGTACGCCCGGTTCGGTGGCGAGCGCCTCCACGTCGGTGGCGTTGGAGATCCGGGGTAGCCGGACGACGGCCACGTCCAGCCACTCACCGCCGACGGGTGGCGCCGGCCGACCCAGCACCCGGCCGTAGGCGAGCGAGTCCTCGGCGTCCAGCCACAGGTCGACCTCCCACGGCAGCACCCCGTACGTCGGCCGCCCGGTGAGCTGGGTCAACATGTCGAGCCCGGGGCGCAGCAGTCCCAGGTCACCCCGGAACTTGTTGATCACAAAGCCGGCGACGAAATCCTGGTCGGCGGCGTCCAGCAGCGCCACCGTGCCGAACATCGACGCGAAGACGCCGCCCCGGTCGATGTCGCCGACCACGATCGTCGGCAGTCCGGCATGCCGGGCCAGCCCCATGTTGGTGTAGTCGCTGTCCCGCAGGTTGATCTCGGTGGGGCTGCCCGCCCCCTCGCAGATCACGACGTCGTACTCGGTGCGCAGTTCGGCGAGCGCCGCGAAGGCGGTCGCGGCGAGCCTGGGGCGGAGGCTACGGAAATTGCCGGCGGTGACCGTGTCGACCGCCTGGCCGAGCAGGACCACCTGACTGGACCGGTCGCTTCCGGGCTTGAGCAGCACCGGATTGAAGCGCAGGTCCGGGGCCAGCCGACAGGCGGCTGCCTGCATCGCCTGCGCCCGACCGATCTCGCCGCCCCGGCCGTCCGGCCCGATCACCACCGCCGAGTTGTTGGACATGTTCTGTGCCTTGAACGGGGCCACCCTGACGCCCTGGCGGTGCAGCCAGCGACAGATGCCGGCGGTGAGCACGCTCTTGCCCGCGTCCGAGGTGGTACCCGCTACCAACAGCCCACCGCCCACCCGGCGGCCCGCAACCGCTCGGCCCAGCGAGCTGTCCGCAATCTCTCGGCTCACCCGACTGTCCGCAATCTCTCGGCTCACCTGACTGTCCGCAACCTCTCGCTCACCTGACTACCCGCGACCTCTCGCTCACCTGACTGCCCGCAACCGCTCGACGGCCCAACGGAGGCCGGCACGCCGGGGACGGCTGCTCGCCGCGTACGCCACCGTGACGCCGAGCGCGGCGAGCCCGACCGTGCCGGAGAGTCGGGCGGCGCGGCTGATGTGCCGCGCCTCCGGCCGGGGTCCGTCACCGAGGAACGGCCGTACCTCGGCTCGTCCGAAGTAGACGTTCCGGCCGCCGAGCCGGACGCCGAGGGCGCCCGCCATCGCCGCCTCACACTGGCCGGCGTTCGGGCTGGGATGGTCGGCCCGGTCCCGCCGCCAGACGTGCCAGGCCCGGCTCCGGTCGCCCCGGACCAGCGGCGCGGCGGCGACGGTGAGCAGTCCGGTCAGCCGGGACGGCACCAGGTTGAGCAGGTCGTCGAGGCGCGCGGCGGCGGTGCCGAACCGGGCGTACCGGTCCGACCGGTGTCCCACCATCGCGTCCAACGTGTTCGCCGCCCGGTAGCCGAGCAGGCCGGGCAGCCCGGCGACGGCGCCCCAGACCAGCGGCGCGACCACGGCGTCCGAGGTGTTCTCCGCGACGGACTCGACGGTGGCGCGGGCGAGTTCGGCCTCGTCCAGCGCCGAGGGGTCGCGCCCGCAGAGGTGCCCCAGCCGGCCCCGTGCCGCCGGCAGGTCGGCCCGGCGCAGCGCCCGGCTCATCGTCTCGGCCTCCCGCCGCAGCGTCCGCCCGCCGAGCACGGTCCAGGTGCCGGCCGCGACCAGCGCCGCACGGGCCAGCGGCCGGTTCCGGGTCGCGGCCGCCGCCGCCCCGGCCAGCACCACGGGTACGCCGACGGCCAGCGCCGCGTACGCCACCCCGGCCGACCGCTGCGGCTGGTAGAGCCGCCGTTCGAGCGCGCCGGCCAGCGTGCCGAACCCGGCGACGGGATGCCCTCGGCGGGGATCGCCGATCAGGGCGTCCAGGGCGTAGCCTGCGGCCAGCCCGGCCGCGTTGGCCACACCGCCGCTCAGCCAGCTCGACGCGCCAGCACGGCGGCCGGAACGACCGGCCCGCACCGCGATGTTGTTCGGCCGCACGACGACCACCTCCCCCGCCGGGAGCCTAGTCGCGCCCGATCGGGGACGATTCACGAACTCCGGTGACCAGGGACTCGTCGGCTCCGCGAGCCGGCACCCGACACCCGCCCCGGTCGCCCTCGCCCCGGAGCGTGATACGGGCCCCCGGCCGTACCCGGCCGTACCCGATAGGGTCGCCACCGGACCTGCGGGGGCGGGCATACCCCGCCGGGATCCCGCACGACCGGACATTCCAGGACGACCAGACCGATGGGAGACGTAAGTGCTGGCCATCGAGGTGCCCATCGGGGAGTGGAGATGACCAGCGGCCAGCCCATCGCGGAGGTCGGATGACCAGCGTCACAACCCTCGCCGAGCCGGTGCCGGAGACCACCCGTACGCCGGCGACCCGTACGTCGCTGAGCCGGCTGCCGTCGCTGACCGGCCTGCGCTGGGTGGCCGCCATGCTGGTCTTCGGATTCCACATCGGGACCATGCAGATCGTCGCCGAACCCGGCTACAAGGCGGTGATCGACTGGGTGTTCACGCTGGGCCTGTCCGGGGTGCAGTTCTTCTTCATCCTCAGCGGGTTCGTCCTGGTCTGGTCCGCCCGACCGGGCGACACGAAGCGGGCGTTCTGGCGTCGCCGGGCAGCGAAGATCTATCCCAACCACCTGGTCACCTGGGCCGTGGTCATCGCGCTCTGGCTCTACTGGGACAACCCGATCAACTTCAAGGCGGCCCTGGCCAACCTGTTCCTGGTCCAGGCCTGGCTGCCGATGGACGGCTACTTCTACAGCGTCAACAACGTCAGTTGGTCACTCGCCTGCGAGATGTTCTTCTACCTCTGCCTGCCGTTCGCCCTGCCGCTGATCCGCCGCATGCGCCCGTGGATGCTGTACGCCGTCGTCATCGGCATGCCGCTGCTCATCGCGTCGATGTGGCCGATCCAGGAGTTGGTGCCGGAGGCTGCCCGCTGGTGGTTCACCCAGATCTTCCCGGTCGTGCGCTCGTTCGAGTTCTGGGTGGGCGTGGCCGCCGCCGAACTGCTGTTGCGGGGCAGGTGGCGCGGGCCGGGGTTGCTGGTGTCCACCGGAATCTTCGTCGCGATCTGGGTGGCGTCGATGGAGTGGATCCGTGCCGAACTCTGGACCACCGTGCTGGCCCTCGGATACATCCTGGTGATCGCGAGTGCGGCGCGGGCCGACACCACCGGGCGCTGGTCGCCGTGGCGCTCGCGGCCGCTGATCTGGCTCGGCGAGGTGTCCTTCGCCTTCTATCTGGTGCACGTGTTCCTGATCAAGGCCATCCTCCGGTTCGCGGGCCATCCCGGCGGATTCCCGGGATGGCGGGGACCGGTCGTCGCGATCGGCCTTCTGCTGGTCAGTCTGCTCGCCGCCTGGCTGCTGTTCCGGTTCGTCGAGACGCCGATGATGCGGGTCCTCAGCCCCCGACGGCGCGGCCGGGACGGCGGACCCGTTGGTGGCCCGGATCCCCGGCCGACACCAACACCGGCACCAACACCGGCACCGGCAGCCGCGCGCCTCGTCCGGCAACGCCGTCCTGATCAGGTGAGTCGGACGGGCGCGGCGGGCGGGACGGTGGCCGGGGATGCAACCGCCCCGAGCCCGGTGCCGCCACGCTGAGGGGCCCCGATGGCCCGGCTGGTACCGTTCGGGCCCATGTCGCGTCGGCTCCTGTCGCGTCGACCCATGTCGTCGCGTCGACCCCTGGCTGTCGCCCTGGTCGCGATCGGGCTCTGTGGCGGCTGTGGGAAAGAGGAACTGCCCAAGCTACCGCTGGGCACGTCGGTGACGATCCCCGTCTCGGTCCGGAACGCTGGCGACGGTGCCATCTCCATCACTCCGTACGGGGTCTGGCGGGGTGAGCCCGAAGACCTGATCGGGCTCAACGTCCGGCACAACGACGGCACCGAGGAGCCGGCGCCATCGGGAACGCCGTACTACGTGCCGACCTCGTTCGAGAACCAGAGCCGCGGAATCATGCCCAAGCCGTCGATCCACCGGTGGGTACGCGCCGTCGACACCGACGGAGAGTACGTGGAGCCGCTTGACGACCCGCAGTGGCAACCGGGCAAGGGCCCGTGCGAGGGCTTCACCTTCCGTGAGGGTGATTCGGCGGTCGAGGTGCTCGACCTCTGCCTCCTCTTCGTCCTACCCGAAGGAGCCGAACTGGACTACCTGAGGACCGCCGCGCCGGGCAGGAAACGGGTCGCCTGGGCCGTACCGCGCGACCACACCACGGCCCCGCCCCGCCGTTAGCGGCACCGCCGCCGTGCGCTCAGCGGGTGGCCGAGGCCAGGAACATCGGGACGGCGATCAGCAACCGCTCGTTCTGGGCGCGTCGGGTCTGCTCGTTGACCCAGTTTTCGGCCTCCTCGCCGCTGACGGCGCCGGTTCGGTGCGCGGCGCTGGCGTGCCCGACGACTATCGGCAGCATGGTGGCATCGGTGAACACGGCGGTGTGGACCTCGACGTCGACGTCGTGGAAGCCGGCGTCGAGCAACAGGTTGCGGTAGGCGCGGGCGATGCGCGGGTGGGGGATGGTGTCGGCGCGGGCGTGCACGATGCGGCGGGTCAGGTCGGGTTGGTCGGAGTCGATGACAATGGTGTCCCAGTCCTGGCCGAGCAGCACGATCCGTCCGCCGGGGACGAGGACACGACGGGCGTCGGCCAGTGCCGCATGTGGGTCGGGCAGGACGTGGTACACCTTGTCCGCCCGGTACCCGTGCGCCTGTCCGTCGCCCAGCGGCAGTACGGTGGCGTCGGCGGCGCGCACGTCGATGTCGGGGAACCGGCGACGGGCGGCGGCCAGCATGGTCGGGTCGAGGTCCACACCGATGGCGCGGGCGCCGTGCTCGGCCAGCTCGGCGACGGCGCGTGCCGTGCCGCAGCCGACGTCGACCACCGTCCCGCCCGGAGGTAGCCGCAGGAGCTGGTAGCTGCGCGTGCGCAGCCTCGCGGCGCCGGGCATGGTCTCCGCAGCCTCGAGCACCCGGATCAGCGTGTCTGTGTCGGTGTGGACGGTGTGCGTCTCGGTCATGCGCACGAGTGTGTGACTTCAGGTCGACCTGAAGTCAACCCGCTGCTATGAAGGTCGGTCCGACGTCATCCCGCTGGTATGAAGGTGGCATGAACTCGGGGAGGGCGGTGGTGGAGTACACGATCGGTGAGCTGGCAGCCCGTTTCGGGCTGGCCACGCACGTGTTGCGACACTGGGAGGACATGGGGGTGCTGTCGCCGGCTCGGCGGGTGGCGGGGCGCCGGGTGTACGGGCCGGCGCAGGTGACCCGAGTGGCGGAGATCCTGCTGGGGAAGGACGCCGGATTCAGCCTGGAGGAGTTGCGGGAGCTGTTCGCCGCTCCGGATCGCGGCCAGCGGCGGAAGGTGCTGCGTGCCCAACTGGCGCAGGTGCGGCAACGCATCGCCCGGCTGACGCTGTCGCAGACCCTGCTCGAACACGGGTTGCGATGCCAGCACCCGGACTATCAGTCGTGCCCGCACTTCCAGGCCATGGTGCTCGCCCGGCTGGACGGGATGGAGCTGGCGCAGGCTCTGGACCACGACTGACAGTACGGCGGGTGCGGCACCGCTTTCGGGGCGGCAGTCATGGGCGGTCGGCTCGGCTCGTACCCGTCGGCCGCGCCCCGATCGCATCGGTGGTGGGCCGGTCATGCCGGCCCACCACCGCCCGGCTACGACACGAGCGCCGGCTCGTCGACGGCCCACAGCCATGACCCGTCCGGCTGGCGACGGGCGACCTCGACGCTCACCTCACCCGTGGTCTGCGTGCACGCCGTCAGTGCGAGGTCGTCGCCCACCAGCGCCGGACGCTGCCTGCCGTGGGCGAGCACGGGAGCGGCCGCGACGAGCTGCTCGTACACCTTGCGGATCTCCGCGTGTCCGGTCGCGAGGTTGCCCGGCGGGAATGCCAGCACGGCGTTCGGCTCGTACAACGCCACCAGTCCTTCGACATCGCCCGCGTTGGCGCGCTCGATCCAGTACCTGGCCAGGTCATTCGGCTCACTGGCCACCCTCCTGGTCATGCCGGGTACCCTGGCGCGGAAGTCGGACGGGAACGGTCGAGCGCCACGGCTGGTTCGCGGGCAGGCGGTCGGGGGCCGGTGTCTCGTGTTGTTGTGATCATGCGAAAAGCCTGTCAGGCAATCACGACATCTTGTGTCGTGTATTCCTGCGATAGTTCCCGTATGCGAGCTGACCGATTGGTCGCGCTGGTCCTCCTGCTGCGCCAGCGCGGTCGGCTGTCCGCAGCCACTCTGGCCCGCGAGCTCGAGGTATCCACCCGCACCGTGTTGCGCGACATCGAGGCGCTGTCCGCCGCAGGCGTCCCGGTCTACGCCGAACGTGGCCGGCACGGCGGTTTCGCGTTGTTGCCCGGTTTCCAGACCGAACTCATCGGCCTGAACCACGACGAGGCACTCGCCCTGCTGATCGTCGGGTCGCGGCGCGCCGAGCAGGCATTCGGCCTCGGATCGGCGCTCGCCTCGGCCATGCGGAAGGTGGTCGACGCGCTGCCCGAGAGCCACCGGGAGATCGCGACCGGCGCGGCTTCACGATTGCTCATCGACCCCGAGACCGACCTGCTGTCCCACCGGCTCGTCACCGAGGAACTTCGCGACAGCGTGGTGACCGAGGTCCGGCGCGCGGTGCTCGCCGGACACAAGCTGCGCATCCACTACGCGGCCATGGACCAGGCGCCCCGGTGGCGCACGGTGGACCCGATCGGCATGGTCACCGTGCGCCACCGGGCCTACCTGCTGGCCACGAGGTCCGGCGCGGACCGTACCTACCGGCTGTCCCGCGTGTTGGCCGCCGAGGAACTCCCCGAACCGGCACAGCGACCAGCCCAGGTCGATCTGGACCGGGCCTGGCGGGAACGCTGCGCACGGTTACTGGCCGGCGGCGACCCGGTCACCGTGCTGGTACGGGTGAACGCGGCGCGGCGGGAGGACCTGGTACGTACCGCGCTTGCCGTCCGCGCCGAGGAATCCGACACGGACGACTGGCTGCGACTGGAGGTGACCTTCAGCGAAGCGGAACACGCCGAATGGACGCTGTGGCAGCTCGCCACCAACGCGGAGGTCCTGTCCCCGCAGTGGCTGCGTACCGCACTGCACAGCCGCGCGGCCGCGATCGCCACCCAATACGAGGTGTCAGCCGCTGAGCCATCCCCATGACGGCTTCGGGTGATGCTCGTGAGGTTGGCGGCGTCGTGGCTGCGGCAGTGGTGGAATGCCAGGTCAGCGATCTGGCCACGCCGCCTTCCACGCCACGTTCGTCGAGACAGGACAGCTAGGCTGGTGGCGTGACGGAGACGGGGGCCACCGGTTACGACGGGCTGCTGTCCCGCCTGGTTCCGGAGGCTGAACTGCGCACGTTCCTGCTGGACTGCTTTCAGATCTCCGAGCATGAACTGTTCGTGAGCCACGAGGACCGGGTCGCCGACGGGTTGCGGGACATCCCGCAGGAGCTGGTGTACGCCGTGTTCTGCACCTATCAGCAGGTCTCCGGTCACTTCGCGATGTCCCTCAGCGTCGGGATCGAGGGCAGGTTGGCTGATCGGGTCGGGCGGCGGGAGTTCGCCGAACGGATCACCGCCCGCTTCGACGCGTACCTGCTGTACGGCGACACCGAGCCGCCGGGCGTGTGGACGATGACTCTGCCCGACGGTACGCACCAGCTCGCCGCGATGGACGAGGAGGACGACCGCATCCTGGTCTACTCGGCTACCGCACCGGTGCCGGGACTGCCGGAGGTACGGGTCAGCGAGGAGCTCTGGCGATGGCGGTGAGCCCCGGTCCGTGGCCACCCGCTGACCCGGAACGGCGCCCCAACCGCCCGAGTTGATCGGGCGGCCGGGGCGCCGTCGTGATTCCGGTCCTTGCTGGTCCTTGCCGTCCCGGGCCAGCCCTCGGCTTTCCCCCGATGCCTCAGACCGGAGCCGGGGGCCGGCCCCGTCCACGCCGACCCCGCCCGCCGCCGCTCCCCACGCTGCCGGTTCCCTCGGCTCCGAGAGTCTCGCTGCCGGTCGCCTCGACTCCGAGACTGTCGCTGCCGGTTTCCTCGACTCCGAGACTGTCGCCGCCGGTCGCATCGGCTCCGAGACCGTCGCCGCCGGTTTCCTCGGCTCCGAAGTTGTCGTCGGCGTCGGGCCGCTGGCCGGACGAGGACTCGGTGTCGTTGCCCGGCCCGGACACCTCGCCAGTGGGCAGCCCGTCGAGGTCGATCCGACCGTCGAGGTCGATCCGGCCATCGAAGTCGTCGGCCGGGAGGTACGTCGACCCGTAGCCCGGGACCGACTCGTAACCCCGGCCCGCCGGCGCCGCCAGCCGTCGGTACTCGTCCTCGTCCTCGAACGCCCGCTCGTCGAGCGACACCGGAGCCTCCTCGACCGGCACCGACTCGGTGGCCTCGCCGTGCACCCGGGCCTCGGCCTCGGCATCCTCCACCGACGAGGTCGACATCGTCGGGCGGTTACGGGCGAACCGCCCCCGCCCCCGGGACAGGTCGTGACCGACCGCCACCGCCTCCACCTCGTACATCGTGCGATGGTTGCCGGCGTCGTCGGTCCAGTCCCGGGTGTACATCCGGCCGACCACCACGACCGGATCGCCGATCATGACCGAGGAGGCCACCCCCTCGGCCAGCTTCCGCCAGCAGTTCACCCGTACGCGCAGGCTGTTTCCGTCAACCCAGCGCCCGCTCTCCCGATCGAGACGGCGGGCGGTCGACGCCACCTTGAAGTTGGCCACCAGCGTGCCGCTCTGGCTGGTGCGCCGCCACTCCGGTGCGGTGAGAACATTTCCAACAACGGTTACGTAGGTATCGAACATCGTCCCCTCCCAGGGATCCAGGTTGTTCCCGTCGAGCCGACTCGACCGACAGCGTGGCCGGCACGTCTCGACCGCCGCCACCGACTCGGACCGGTCTGTGGACAACCGGGCGCCCTGTGGAAAAAGACCTGATCAAGGACTGAGCTGGTATCGCGGGGTAGCGTCGGCAAGATGGAACCGGACCTGCTCGGGCCGCCGTACGAACGGCAGGTGCTCGACCTCGGCCGAGACGAGGAGGGACCGGTCACGGCCACCCTGGTCCGGCGTCGGGCGACCCGGCACAGCGATCGGGCGGTGCTCTACGTCCACGGATTCGTCGACTACTTCTTCCAGACCCACCTGGCGGACTTCTTCGTCGAGCAGGGCTGGCATTTCTACGCGCTCGACCTGCGCAAACACGGGCGCAGCCTGCTCCCGCACCAGACGCCGAACTTCTGCTCCGACGTGGCCGAGTACTTCCCCGAACTCGACGCGGCGGCGCGGATCATCCGGGAGACGGACGGAATCGGGACCCTCCTTGTCAACGGGCACTCCACCGGCGGCCTGATCACCGCGCTCTGGGCACACGCCCGCCGGACCGCCGGCATCATCGACGGCCTCTTCCTGAACAGCCCGTTCTTCGACCTGAACCTGCCCTGGCTGGTCCGCCGGCCCATGGTGGCCGCCGTGAGCGGCCTGACCCGGATGAACCGCCGGCTGCCGTACCGGGCGATCCCGTTCGGGCTACCCGACGTGTACGGCCGCAGCCTGCACACCGAACACCGGGGTGAGTGGAGCTACGACCTCGAGTGGAAGCCCGTTGCCGGCTTTCCGGTCCGGGCCGGCTGGCTCGCCGCGATCCGCCGGGCACAGCGTCAACTGCACGCCGGTCTGGACATCCCGGTACCGGTCCTGGTCAGCTCGTCGAGTCGCAGCTTCCGGGGCCGGAGGTGGCACGATTCGGCGACGGCTGCCGACGCCGTACTCGACGTGGCGCACATGGCCCGCTGGGCACCGAAGCTCGGCCGCCACGTCACACTGATCCGGTTCGACGGCGCCCTGCACGACCTGACCCTGTCCGGTCCGGCCGTACGTCAGCAGGTCTTCACCGACCTGAGCCGTTGGGCCTCGGCCTACGTCGTTTCGAACGGCGCGCCGGAGTCCGCTCCGGCCAGTCCGTCGTCCCGCCGTCACCCGAGCGCTGCCGGGGCACCCGGTACGGACTCCGCTCCGGTTCCGGCTCCGGCGGCACATCCTGAGGCCG
>NZ_JADPUN010000038.1 GCF_015690345.1 Plantactinospora alkalitolerans
CGGCTTTCCGGTCCGGGCCGGGCCGGTGTGCTCAGGGCTGAGGGGCGGGTGCCGACTCGTCCAGCCGGTCCTGACCCAGCCGGTCCTGACCCAGCCGGTCGTGACCCAGCCGGTCCTGACCTGCCCGGTCCCGATCGCGGCCATCGCTGCCAGGGCCGCCGCCGCGTGCCTCCCGGCGGGCCGCCCAGCCGAACCCGACCAGGGCCAGGACCGCGAACAGCCACCACTGGACGACGTACCCGCCGTTCTGCCAGTCGTTCTCGTGCCGGATCGGTATCGCCGAGAAGATCGGGTCGGCCGCCGGCGTCTGCTCGTCCAACAGCAGGTACCCGTGGTAGATCGGGTACGGCAGCTCGCGTGCCAACGCGGGTAGGGCGATCCGCCGGGTCTCGATCCGGCCGTCCCGGCGGACGACGGCGTCGGGTTTGCTCTCCGACAGGTGCACCCGGCCGACCACGGTCACCTCGCCGGACGGGGCGGTGGGCACCTCGGGTCGGGCCAGCGCGCTACCGCCCGGAGCCGGCGGGATCCATCCCCGGTCCACCAGGACGGCACTGCCGTCGGGAAGGAGCAACGGGGTGAGCACCTCGAATCCGACCTGGCTCTCGACCGTACGGCTGCGGATCAGGATCACGTTCGTGCTGTCGTACCGCCCGGTGACCGTGACCCGGGTCCACGCCGCGTCGGCCGGGGGCGCCGCACCCAGCGCGCCGGCCGTGCCGGCCGGCACGGGCAGGACCTGGCCCACCGGTACCGGTGGAACCTTCGCGGTGGTGTCGATCCGCTCGTTGATCGCGGCCCGTTCCTGGTAGCGACTCAGTTGCCAGTTGCCGAGCAGCACCATCACCGCGGACGCGGCCAGGGTCAGGGCGAGAATGCCCAGCCAGCGAGGCGTGAGCAGGAACCGGTACACACCGATGAGGCTACCCGGACGGTCAGGGCGGTTCCCCAGGTGGCCGGCTCGGCGGTCCAGCCCGACGCCCGCCGCCGGGTATCCTCACGCGCGGCGGTCCGATCGACGGGTCGGGCCGCCCCAACATCGCAACACCACCGTCCGCAACATCACCGTCCGCAGCGCCGCCGCCCACAGCACCACCCCCCCGTCACTGTCATTCGCACCGCCCGCACCGGGTTGGTGTCCGCGTACCGAGGAGCCGACCATGATCGCCGTGCCGCGCGTAGTGGTGAGCGCACCGTCGTCAGGGCACGGCAAGACCGCGATCACGGTCGGCCTGCTCGCCGCGCTCGCCGCCCGTGGACTGAACCCCGCCGGGTTCAAGGTCGGTCCCGACCACACCGACGCCGCCTACCTCGGGATGGCCGCCGGGCGTCCGGGCCGCAACCTCGATCCCCGGCTCGTCGGCGCACAGCGAGTCGCCCCACTCTTCGCCCATGGCGCGGCCGGCGCCGAGGTCGCGGTCGTGGAGGGGACGATGGGCCTCTTCGACAGCCTGGCCGGCAGGCCCGAGAGCGACTCGACCGCCGCGATCGCGACGACTCTGCGTGCGCCGGTGGTGCTGGTCGTGGACGTCGGGTCGATGGGGCAGTCGGTCGCGGCGCTGGCGCACGGCTTCCGGGCGTACGACGAGATGCTGTGGCTGGGCGGCGTCATCCTGAACCGGGTCGCCTCGGACCGGCACGAGCAACTGCTCCGCGACGCGCTCGACGACATCGGCGTACCGGTGTTCGGGGCGCTGCGCCGCCGGGACCTGCCGTCCGTTCTGCCGTCCCGGCAGCATGGGGTGGTGCCGGTGATGCAGCTCGGCGTGGAGGCGTACCGGGGGGTGCGTCGGCTCGGCGAGGCGATCGCGGGCGCGGTCGACCTGGACCGGTTGATGGCGCTGGCCCGTTCGGCCCCCCGGGTGTCGGTGGCGGCCTGGTCCGCTGCGGAGGCGCTCGGCGACCTGGACCCGGCCGGGGCGGGCGTTGATGCCAAGGCCCGACGCCCGGTGGTGGCACTGGCCGGCGGACCGGCCCTGTCGTACTCGTACGCGGAAACGGCCGAGCTGCTGGCCGCGGCTGGTGCCGAGGTGGTGACCGTCGACCCGCTGCGCGACGAGACGTTGCCGGTCGACACCGGAGCCCTGGTGATCGGCGGTGCTCTACCCGAGGCGTACGCCGAGGAACTGTCGGCGAACCGTCGGTTGTGCATTGCCGTCGCGGAACTGGCCCGCACCGGTCGGCCGGTGATCGCCGAGGGGGCTGGCCTGCTGTGGCTGGCCCGCGAACTCGACGGGCGCCCGATGTGCGGGGTGCTGGACGCCGCCGGGGTGAGCATGGATCGGACCGTGGTCGGTTACCGCGAGGCGACGGCTCGCGCCGACACGCCGGTGGCCCGGCTCGGTGCCCGGATGGTCGGCTACAAGCACCATCGGGGGGTGTTGACGCCCCGGGCCGGGCAGACCCCGGCGTGGAGCTGGGGCGGTGGACCGCCGGAGGGCTTCGTGTGGCGGCGGGTCCACGCGTCTCAGTTGACGCTGCACTGGGCGAGCAACCCTGCCATCGCCGGCCGGCTGGTGGCTGCCGTGGCCTCGGCCGCGCCGGCCGGTCAGACCGGTCCGATGGCGCCGGCCGGATCTCCGGCCGGACCCGCCCAGTCCACCTCTACCGGTCCAGCCGGTCCAGCCGGTCCGGTCAGTCCGGCTGGTCCCGCTGGTTCCAACGGTCCAGCCGGTCCGACTTCCAACGGTCCAGCCGTTCCGACGAGTCCAGCCGGGCCGGGACCAGCCGTTCCGGCCGGATCACCCGGATCGCCCTCGTCGGTCGGGTCGCCGTCGTCGGTCGGGTCGCCGTCGTCCGGTGGTGTACCGACGCTGGCGGGCTCGCCCGCTCCGACCGGGGCGCCAGATCCGGCGATGTCGGCGCCGGGTGCTTCGACCGGGCCGGCTCCGGCGCCCACGTCCGCTCCCGCGGCGTTCGCCCCGGTGGTCGCCCCGACCACGGGGATCCCGGCCAGATCGGTGTCGGCCGCACCGGCGGACGCGGTACCGGCCGCTCCGGCCGGACCGCCCGCCCCGATGATGGACGAGCGGGTCGTCGCGGACCGCTTCGCCGGTGACCGAGCAGCGGGGGCGCGGACCGCCGGTCCGGCTGCCGTACCACCGTCCGGTGCTCCGGCGCGGTCGATGCCGCCGTCCGGTGCTCCGGCGCGGTCGATGCCGCCGTCCGGTGCTCCGGCGCAGTCAATGCCGCAGTCCGGCGTGCTGGCGCAGTCGATGCCGCCTGCCGCGTCCACGGTGCCGGGTGCGGCACCGGCCGATCACGGACCGCCGCCGTCGGCCCGTGCCGACCGGGGGTCCGCCAGCGTGAACGGTTCGGACGGGACGACGGGAGAGGCCAGGGTCGACTCCGCCCCGCCGGCCAACGCAGCCGGGCCGGTGTCGTCGTCCGGACCGGTGTCGTCGTCCGGACCGGTGCCGTCGTCCGGACCGGACCGGACGGCCGGATCGGCGCAGCCGGGTCCACCCGTGGGGCCGACGACATGACCGGCTGGCTCCGGGGAGTCGTGCCCTGTTCCGACGTCGAGTGGGATGAGTCGGCAAAATGAGCGGCGAGGTGGCGATACGTCGCTTTCCGACCCTGACGGTGTCGACGCCGCGGGTGCACGTACGACCGTTGCGCGCTGACGACGCGAAGCCCGTCTCCGCGATCTTCGCCGACAAGCAGACCCAGCGCTGGCTGCCGTTCCAGCGGGAACTCGGACAGATCGACGCCGGGTCCTGGTGCACCGAGATGGCGCAGGAGCGGCGGGACAGCGGAAACGGTGACCACTACGGCGTGGTCAGGCGCGAGGACGACCAGTTGGTGGGCTGCCTGTGGACGAAGCGGACGGACTGGGGCTGCCGGGTCACCGAGGTGTCGTACGCGATCGCGCCGGAGGCGCGGGGGTTCGGTATGGCAGCCGAGGCAATCGACGCGGTGGCGGTGGCACTGATCCTGGAGCACGGCTTCCAGCGCCTCGAACTGCGGGTGGCGCCCGGGAACATCGCCTCGCGCCGGGTCGCGGAGAAGGCCGGTTTCACCTACGAGGGGCTGTTGCGCAACGCCGGGTACGTACACAGCGGCCGGGTCGACCTGGAGGTCTGGTCGTTGGTGGCGGCCGACCTGCAGCATTGAGCGTCCCTGCCGGGCGCCGCTGCGGCGTCGGGCCGGTCGACCGGCGGCGTCGGTCAGGCACTGATCTCGGCTGACGGTGGGTTGAACTGACGGACCGGCTGGTCCTTCAACGCGTCCTTGAGGAATCCGGCGACCGCGTCGATCGGTTTGTTCGCCTGCCCCGACCCCACCGGGTTCATCGGGCTGTCCGGGTCGGAGAGGAAGCTCGCCACGGCCAGCTCGGGGGTGTACGCCACGAACCAGGCCGCCCGGTCGCTGTCGGTGGTTCCGGTCTTGCCGGCGACCGGCCTGCCGACGATGCCCCGGACCCGGTCGGCGGTGGACCAGCCTCCGCAGGAGCCACGGGCCGGAGTGTCTCCCGTCGGGCACCGGGCGGCATCGGTGGCGGCCCGCGCCGCGTCGGGATCGATCTCCTGGTTGCACCGGGGCTGGGCGATGACGAGATCCATTCCTGACCCGCTCCGGTACGTCGCGGGCGTCCCGTCCGGACTGGTGATGGAGACCACCGGCAGCGCCTCGCAGAACCGCCCGTCGGCGGCGATCGTGGCGTACGCGTTGGCCATCTCCAGCGGTGTCACGTCGGAGACCCCGAGGGTGAACGAGCCCCACTTGTTCGCCTGGCTGGGCGAGGCCTGCCGCTTGTCGATGTCGGTGCGCCACTGTAGGCCCAACCGCTCGGCCAGCCGGACCACGTTCTCCGCACCCACCTGCTGCTCCAGCCAGACGAAGTAGGTGTTGACCGACTTGCCGAATCCGGACCACATGGTCTGCCGGCCGCTCATCGCGCCACTGGCGTTGGACGGGCACCAGAATCCGCCGCAGTCGGTCGGGCCGCCGCTGCCGTCCGGGTAGATCGAGACGATTCGGTGCGGGGAGTCGAACGCGGTGCCCAGGCCGAGTCCGGCGTCCAGCGCGGCGACCATCGTGAACATCTTGAACGTCGATCCGGCCTGGTAGCCGGGCAGGTCGCCGCCGCCCAGCAGCGGGACGACGGTGTTCGGGTAGTTGCCCTTCATCTGGCCGCGCCTGCTCGGGTCGGAGTGTGCCCCGTTCTCGCTCTGGTCCAGCGAGTAGACCCGGTTGACCGCCATCGACCGGACGTACCCGGTGCCCGGCTCGACCGCGACCAGGCCGTGCGCGAATGGGCTGCCCGCGGATTCCTCGGTCATTACCCGCCGCTCGGCGGCCTCATGGATCTTGGGGTCGAGGCTGGTGATGATGGTGTACCCACCGCGACGAAGCTTGTCCAGGCGTTCCAGCGGGTTGGCACCGAACGCGGGCTGGGCACTCCACCAGGCTTTCAGGTAGTCGCAGAAGAAGCCCCAGCTGTTCTGCTCCTCCGGCACCGACATGCAGTCGTTGGGTGGGTTGCTCAGCCGCAGCTGGATCGGCTCCGCCATGGCCGTCGCCGTCGCCTGTGGGGACAGGTAGCCCATCGCGTGCATCCGGTCGAGCACGTAGTTCCGCCGGTCGGTCGCGGCCTTCCGGTCCGAGCTGGCCGGGTCGTAGGCGGTGGGTGCCTTCACCAGACCGGCGAGGGTGGCCGCCTCGACCGGGGTGAGGTCCTTCGGCAGTTTCGAGAAGAAGATCTCCGACGCGGAGTAGATCCCGTACGCCCGGTGGCCGAAGTAGGCCGAGTTCAGATAGCGCTCCAGGATCAGCGCCTTGCTGCTCTCCTTCTCCAGGTCGAGTGCCAGGCGCATCTCGCGGAGCTTGCGCAGCGGGGTCTGCTCGGTGGCCTGCTGGATCTCGAGCGGGGTCTTCGCGCTGTCCCGCAGGGCCATCCGGACGTACTGCATGGTCAGGGTCGAGGCGCCCTGGGACACGCCGCCGGCCTGCTGGTTGGCGACGAAGGCCCGGACCACACCCTTGGGGTCGACCCCGTTGTGTTCGTAGAACCGGGAGTCCTCGGAGGCCACGATCGCCTGCTGGATGTACGGCGACATCTGGACGAGTGGCACGTACCGCCGGTGTTCCTCGTAGAAGGTGGTGATCAGGGTGGTGCCGTCGGCGGCGTAGACGTAGCTGGTCTGGGCCGGGGCCGAGGCGAGCAGGTCGGCCGGGGTCTTGTCCACCATGTCGGCGCCGGCTTTGGCGGCGAGTCCGCCGATCGCGACGAGCGGGAACGCCGCCGCCGCGACGACGACACCGGCGATGAGCCCGGCGCGGAGCAGGTGGACGATCCGACCGGAGGAGGGGCGGGTGGGATTGGTCACCTTTTCAAGATATGATAAAGGTGAGTAAAACATGATAAAGATTCGCGAATGTGGCGGTCTTCGAGCCGATCGCTTCGACCGCCTCCGATCCCGATCGGGTCGCCCGCTGGCCGCCGCCGGTGACGCCCCGGCAGGATCATCCCCATGCAGGCACCCGTGCCAACCCCCGTCGGGCCCGACCTCGGCCATCACGGCGACGCGGAGGTCGCGCCCGGCCTGCTGGACCTCGCGGTCAACGTCCGGCGAGATCCGATGCCGACCTGGTTGCGTGAGCCGATCGTGGCGGCCCTGGACACGTTGACGGCCTATCCCGATCCGGCACCGGCCCGGGCTGCGATCGCCGCCCGCCACCGCCGGCCCGCCGACGAGGTGCTGCTGACGGCCGGCGCGGCGGAGGGATTCGTCCTGCTCGCCCAGGCCCTGCGCGACGCCCGACGGCCGGTCGTCGTACATCCGCAGTTCACCGAGCCGGAGGCGGCGCTGTGGGCGGCGGGGCACCGGGTCGAGCGGGTACTGCTGCCGCCGGAGACCGGATTCCGGCTGGATCCCGCCCTGGTACCGGCCGACGCCGATCTGGTCTTCGTCGGCAATCCGACAAATCCCACCTCGGTGCTCCATCCGGCTGCCGTGCTGGCCGGACTGGCCCGGCCGGGCCGGGTGCTGGTGGTCGACGAGGCGTTCGCCGACTCCACCGTCGCAGCACCCGCCTCGGGTGAGCCCGAAACGCTGGCCACCCGCCGGGACCTGCCGGGTCTGGTGGTCGTGCGGAGCCTCACCAAGACCTGGGGGCTGGCGGGGCTGCGGATCGGCTACCTGCTCGGTCCGGCGGAGTTGATCGAGCGGCTGGCCGCCGTACAGCCGCTCTGGGCGGTGTCGACCCCGGCGCTCGCGGCGGCGCAGGCCTGCGCCAGCCCCGCCGCCGTCGCGGCGGAGCGCGGGATCGCCGCGCGGCTCGCGGCCGAACGGGCGTACCTGGTCCGCAGCCTGGCTGAACTACCGCCGGTACACGTCGCGGGCGCCCCGGCGAGTGCGTTCGTCCTGATCCACCTGGCCGGGGCGGCGCGGGTACGGCTGGCCCTGCGGGAGCGCGGCCTCGCCGTCCGGCGTGGCGACACCTTTCCGGGGCTGGGTCCGGATTGGCTGCGGGTGGCGGTACGGGACACTGCGACGACCGATGTGTTCGTAAATGCGTTGGCCACAATTCTGGAGGCGGGATGATGCTGGACGAAGCCATCGCGGAGATTCGTCCGCTCGACGGGGCGGCGATGGCCGAGGCACGGGAACTGCACGGCCGGTTGACGAAGCCGGCCGGCTCACTCGGCGTCCTGGAGGAACTCTCGGTACGGCTGTCCGGCCTGGCCGGCGCCTGCCCGCCGCCGGTGCCGGAACACGCGGCCGTGGCGATCTTCGCGGCGGACCACGGCGTGCACGCCCAGGGTGTGTCGCCGTGGCCGCAGGAGGTCACGGCGCAGATGGTGAGCAACTTCCTGGCCGGCGGCGCGGTGGTGAACGCGTTCGCCCGACAGGTCGGCGCGTCGGTGACCGTGGTCGACGTCGGCGTGGCCAGCCCGATCGCCGGGCCGACGACCCCGGAGCCGGCCGGAACGGATGTTCCCACGCCAGAATCGTCGACCGCGCCGGCTGCCACACCGCCGGCAGCACCGACGGGGTCGGTACCGGCACAGCCGACCGCTGCGGCGGGGCCGGGTCGGTCGCCCGCGCCGACGCAGGTCGGGGTCGCCCCCGGTACCCGGCGTCCGTGGTCCGACCATGGACCCCGGCTGGTGTCGATGCGGGTGCGGAACGGCAGCCGGGACATGACGGTGGAGCCCGCCCTCACCCGGGACGAGGCACGCGCGGCGGTCGAGGCAGGGCTCCACACCGGCTACGAACTCTGCGGCCGGGGCGCCGGAATTCTGATCACCGGGGACATGGGCATCGCCAACACCACTGCGGCGGCGGCGCTGATCGCCGCCTTCACCGGTGCCGATCCGGCCGAGGCGACCGGGCGGGGCACCGGGGTCGACGACCCGACGTACGCCCGGAAGATCGCGGTGGTCCGTGCCGCGCTGGCCCGGCACGCCCCGGATCCGGCCGATCCGATCGGGGTGCTCGCCACGGTCGGCGGGTTGGAGCACGCGGCGCTGGCCGGGTTCATCCTGGCCGGCGCGGCGTCCCGGGTCCCGGTGCTGCTCGACGGCGTGAACGCGGTGGCCGCCGCGCTCGCCGCGGTCGCGCTCGCCCCGGACGCGGCCGGTGCGCTGGTCGCCGGGCACCGCTCGGCCGAGCCGGGTGCCACCGTCGCGCTGGAGGGGTTGGGGTTGCCACCCCTGATCGACCTCGGCCTTCGACTCGGCGAGGGCACCGGAGCCCTGCTGGCCCTTCCGGTCGTCGCCGGTGCGGTCCGGGTACTGCACGAGGTGGCCACGTTCGACGCGGCGGGAGTCTCGGAGAAATGACGCTGTATCCGCTGGCGCTGCGGCTCGACGGCCGGCGTGTGCTCGTGGTCGGTGGTGGCGCGGTGGCGACCCGCCGGGTGCCGGCGCTGCTGGAGGCGGAGGCCCGGGTGGTCGTGGTCGCCCCGGAGCTGACCCCGGCCCTGAGGGCCCATCTCGACGCCGGGCGGCTGGAGTGGGTCGCCCGCCGGTTCGAGCCGGCCGACGTCGACGGAGCCTGGCTGGTCCAGGTGGCGGTCGACGATCCGGTCGCCGCCGAGGCGGTCAGCGATGCCGCGTTCGCGCGCCAGGTTTTCTGCGTACGTGCCGACGACCGCGCCGCCGCGACCGCCTGGACCCCCGCGGTGACCCGGTACGGGACGGTCACCGTGGCCGTGCTCGGCGGCGGTGACCCGCGTCGGGCGGTGGCGGTCCGGGACGCGATCCGGGAGCGGTTGATCGACGGCACCCTGCCCGGCTCCGGCCCGGCGCCGAAGACCGGTCCGGGGCCGTACGGGTCGGTGAGCGCTGTGCCGGAACTGGACGGGACGGTGGGTGGGCCGCCGGAACTGGACGGGTCGGTGGACGGTGCGCCGGAACTGGACGGGTCGGTGGGCGGTGCGCCGGAACTGGACGGGACCTTCTCGGACGGGACCTTCTCGGACGAGGTGACAGCGGCGTCGGTCGACGGGGCGGTCCGGCCGGTCGGCTGGGTTGCCCTGGTCGGGGCGGGACCGGGCGACCCCGAGTTGATCACGATCCGTGGTCGGCGGTTGCTCGCCGAGGCGGACGTGGTGGTCGCCGACCGGCTGGTACCCGGGCTGCTCCTCGACGAGTTGCGCCCCGAGGTCGAGTTGGTGGACGCCACGAAGATCCCGCACGGCCCGGCCGCCGCCCAGGAGGAGATCAACCGGGTTCTGGTGGATCGGGCCCTGGCCGGCGCCCGGGTGGTCCGCCTGAAGGGCGGCGACCCGTACGTCTTCGGCCGTGGCGGCGAGGAGGCGCTCGCCTGCGCGGCGGCGGGGATACCGGTGACCGTCGTGCCGGGAGTGACCAGTTCGATCGCCGCTCCGGCGGCGGCCGGCGTTCCGGTCACCCACCGGGGGGTGGCGCACGAGTTCACAGTCGTCTCCGGCCACCTTCCGCCGGACCACGCGGACTCGCTGGTCGACTGGTCGGCACTGGCCAGGCTGCGGGGCACCCTGGTCGTGCTGATGGGACTGAACAACCTGCCCGCGATCACGGCGGCGCTGCGGGCGTACGGCCGGTCGCCGCAGACGCCGGCGGCGGTGGTGCAGGAGGGTACGACGGGCGGCCAGCGGGTGGTCCGGTCGACGCTCGAGTCGGTTGCGGCGGACGTGCTCGCAGCCGGTGTCCGGCCCCCGGCGGTGGTGGTCTTCGGTGACGTGGTGACCACCCTGGCCGGGCTGCCCGTACGCCCCGCGCAGCGGTCCTAGCTCCCTCCCGAAGTGTTAGGAAGGGCCCCTTCTTCTACAGAAAACGATAAGAAGGGGCCCTTCCTTCACCTTGGCTAGATCTTGACCAGGTCGTCCAGGAGGAGGGCGCAGCGGATCAGGCCCAGGTGGCTGTACGCCTGGGGATGGTTGCCCAGGCCGCGCTCGGAGATCGGGTCGTACTGCTCCGGGAGCAGGCCGGTGGGGCCGGCGGTGTCGACCATCTGGGTGAAGAGTTCCTCGGCGTCGGAGCGGCGGCCGGTGCGCAGGTACGCCTCGATCAGCCACGCGGTGCAGATGTGGAAGCCGCCCTCGCGGCCCGGTAGGCCGTCGTCCCAGCGGTAGCGGTAGACGACCGGCCCGCTGCGCAGGTCGGCCTCGACCTTGAGCACCGTGGCCAGGAACCGGGGATCGTCGTCGGGCAGCAGGCCGGACAGGCCGATCCAGAGCGAGGAGGCGTCCATCTCCTCGTCCCCGTACGCCACGGTGTAGGCGCCGGCCTGCTCGTGCCAGCCGTACTCCAGCACGTTGTGCCCGATCCGGTCGCGGAGTTCGACCCACTCCGGCCGGTCCCCGTCGCCGTGCTGCCGTACGACGTGCAGGGCCCGGTCCACGGTCATCCAGCACATCACCTTGGAGTACACGTGGTGCCGGGGTGGCAGCCGCGCCTCCCAGAGCCCGTGGTCGGGCTCGTGCCACCGGCGGCTCACCGCCTCGACCATGTTCTCCAGCACCCGCCACTCGGTGTCGTGTACCGAGCCGCGCAGGTCGGCGACCGCGGACAGCAGGTCCGCGACCGGCCCGAAGACGTCGAGCTGGAGTTGGTGGTTGGCGAGGTTGCCGACCCGGACCGGCCGGGAGCCGGCGTACCCGGGCAGGGTGTCGATGACCGCCTCGGCGCCGAGTTCGAAGCCGTCGACGGTGTAGAGCGGATGCAGCCGCTCCGGATGCCCGCCGGTGCGTTCGATGCAGCCGTCCACCCAGCGCAGGAAACCCTCGGCCTCGGTGAGCGAGCCCAGGTCGACCAGTGAGCGGGCGGTCAGCGCGGCGTCCCGCAGCCAGCAGTAGCGGTAGTCCCAGTTGCGGACCCCGCCCAGTTCCTCGGGTAGCGAGGTGGTGGCGGCGGCGAGGATCGAGCCGCTGGCCTCGTGGACCAGGCCGCGCAGGGTCAGCGCGCTCCGGCCGACGAGGTCGCGGGCGGTGTTCGGCAGCCGTAGCCCGGCCACCCAGTCCCGCCACGGCTGTTCGGCCATGGCCTGCCGCTCGTGTACCGGCACCCGGTGGTGGGCCAGGCTGTGCGAGCCGAAGCGCAGTTCGCAGGTGACCGAGCCGCCGGCCGCGGCCAGGTCGACGACCGCACGGGCGGTCTCGTAGCCGCCGTCGTTGACGATCTCCCATTCGACGCCGGGGGAGTAGAGCGCGATCGGTTCGTTCGAGCCGAGCACCAGCAGTCCGTCGCCGAGCGGCTGGAGTTGCACGGCGACCTGGCCGAACTCGGGGCGGGGAGCGAAGTCGAGCCGGGCCCGGCCGGCGCCGCTGAGCACCCGGATCAGCGTCGAGTCGCCGGTCACCACCGCCGGGCCGGCGGGCACGCCGACGCTGGACGGGCGGTCGAGCCAGTCGGTGACGGTCAGCCCGGACCAGCGGGTCTCGACCGTCATCGTGCCGGAGCGGTAGCGCTGCCCGAGGGGCAGGCCGCCGCGCTCGGGGGCGATGCTGAAGAAGCCGGCCGGGTTGCCGCCGACCAGGTCGGCGAAGATCGCCGGGGAGTCGGGCTTGGGGTGGCAGAGCCAGCTCAGGCTCGCCTCCGGGGTGACAAGCGCGACGGTACGACCGTTGGCCAGCATCGAGTGCCGCTCGATCGGCACCGCGCGCTCGCCGAACAGCCAGTTGCGGCGTACCTCCAGGAGCAGTCCGAGCACCCGGGCGGCGTCGACCGGCTGGTCGATCCGGAAGTTCGCCAGGGTCTCGCCCGGACCGATCTTGATGCCGACGTCGGGGCCGTGCAGCTTGGCGAAGGCGTTCTCGTCGGTGACGTCGTCGCCGAGGAACAGCGCCGCGCTGGCCGACATCTGGGTACGGAGCTGGTCGAGCGCGGTGCCCTTGTTGGTCGGGATCACCGACAGCTCGATCACCTCCTTGCCCCGGGTCACGGTGACGTCCGGCCAGGTGGCGGGGCCGTTGCTGACGGCCGCGTCGACCTCGGCCGCCACCTCGGGTTCGGCACCCCGGGTGTGCACCGCGATGCTGGCCGGCTTGGTCTCCAGGCGTACCCGGGTCCGGCCGGCGACGATCTGGCGCAGCTCGTTGCGCAGCCGGGTGCGTACCTCGATCAGCTCCGGCGAGAGTCGCTCGACGAAGCCGACGTCGAACTCGGAACCGTGGCTGCCGACCAGGTGCACCTCGCTGGGCAGCCGGGACAGTGTCGCCAGGTCGCGCAGCGCCCGACCGGAGACGACGGCCACCGTGGTCTGCGGAAGCGCGGCCAGGGCGCGTACCGCGGCGACGGACTCGGGCAGCGGCACCGCCTTGGTCGGGTCCTCCACGATCGGGGCGAGGGTGCCGTCGTAGTCGCAGGCGACCAGCAGTTGTGGCACCCGGGCGATCCGTCCGACCGCGGCCCGTAGTTCCGGTGCGATCGCGTCGAGGGTCCGTGGACCGCCGTCCAACACGGAGGAGGGCTTCACTCCGCCTCCGTTTCGGGTACGCCCAGTTCGTTGAGGAAGGAACGGGCCCAGTGTCCGACGTCGTGGGTACGCAGGTGGCGCTGCATGATGCGCATGCGGCGCCGGGCCTCGACCTTGTCGACGTGGACCGCGCGCAGTAGCGCGTCCTTGACTCCGTCCGGGTCGTGCGGGTTACAGAGGAATGCCTGGCGCAGCTCGGTGGCAGCGCCGGCAAACTCACTGAGCACGAGTGCGCCGCCCGAGTCGGCGCGCGTTGCTACGTACTCCTTGGCCACCAGATTCATTCCGTCTCGCAGCGGGGTCACCATCATGACGTCGGCCGCGCAGTACAGCGCGGCCAGTTCACTGCGACTGTACGACTGATGGAGGTAATGGACTGCCGGTACGCCGACCCGGCCGAATTCACCATTAATCCGGCCAACCTCGCGTTCCACCTTGACCCGGAGTGCCTGGTAGTGCTCCACACGTTCCCGACTTGGCGTAGCAACCTGCACCATAACCGCATCGGGAACTGTCAACTTTCCGTCAGAGAGCAACTCGCGGAACGCCTTGAGTCGAAGCTCGATGCCCTTGGTGTAGTCGAGCCGGTCCACGCCCAGGACCACGGTCTTCGGGTCACCCAGCTCGGTACGGATCTGCTTGGCCCTGGCCTGCACCGCCGGGTCGGCACCCATCCGCTCCATCTCGGCGACGTCGATCGAGATCGGGAACGCGCCCGCCTTCACCTGGCGCCCGTCGACCTGGATCATCTGGCCCTCGTAGCGGAGCCCGAGCAGGTGCCGGGCCAGCCGGACGAAGTTCTGCGCCGCGAGCCGCTGCTGGAACCCGACCAGGTCGGCGCCGAG
This sequence comes from Plantactinospora alkalitolerans, assembly GCF_015690345.1. GTDB lineage: Bacteria > Actinomycetota > Actinomycetes > Mycobacteriales > Micromonosporaceae > Plantactinospora > Plantactinospora alkalitolerans. Next base: position 13,754 of record NZ_JADPUN010000038.1, read on the forward strand.
CAGACCGCGGAGCACCTCGGCACGCAGCGGCATCTGCATGAACAGCTCGATCGGCGGGAACGGGATGTGCAGGAAGAAGCCGATCCGCAGGTCGGGGCGGAGTTCCCGGAGCATCGCCGGCACCAACTGGAGCTGGTAGTCCTGGACCCAGACCGTCGCGCCCTCGGCCGCCACCTCGGCGGCGGCCTCCGCGAACCTGGCGTTCACCAGGCGGTACGCCTCCCGCCACCGGCGCTTGTACACCGGGGTCTCCACCGCGTCGTGGTAGAGCGGCCAGATCGTGGCGTTGGACTGGCCCTCGTAGTAGCGTTCGAGTTCCTCGGCGCTCAGCGGCACCGGGTGCAGCCGGATCCCCTCCAGGTCGAACGGCTCCGGCGCGGCGCCCACCCCACCGGCCCAGCCGACCCAGGTGCCCTGGTGTTGGGCGAGCACCGGGTGCAGGGCGGTGACCAGGCCTCCTGGGCTCCGCCGCCACTGCCGTCCCTCGGGAGTGTTCACCTCGTCGACCGGCAGACGATTCGCTACGACCACGAACGAGCTACGAACGGTCACAATCAGTGCACCTCCGGTGATGACGGGTGTCCACCGCTGAGCGTACTGAGCGTAGCCGCGGCGCCTAGCCCCCAGTGCCACTCTTACTGCCCTGCGGGACGTTCGGGGGAAACCCGAAGGTGATCATGGACACTCGGCCGGGCCGGCGGAGGGTGATGTGGGCGCAGCGTGGCGGACCTGTCAGGATTGACTGTGGCGTTTCGCCCAACCGGGGAGCCGGTACGAAACCGACTCCGTGGTCCAAAGGAAGCCCGATGTCGTGGTCGGTCGCAAACACGTCACGGCATCCGGGAAACATTATCCGTGGGAGGTAGGCCGCACCGTGGCCCAGTACATCTACGTCCTGGAGAAGGCGCGCAAGGCGCACGGCGACAAGGTCGTGCTGGACAACGTGACGCTGAGCTTCCTGCCGGGGGCCAAGATCGGTGTGGTCGGGCCGAACGGCGCCGGTAAGTCCAGCCTGCTCAAGATCATGGCCGGTCTGGACCGGCCGAGCAACGGCGACGCCCGGCTGATGCCGGGTTACACCGTCGGACTCCTCGCCCAGGAACCGCCGCTCAACGACGCGAAGACCGTGCTCGGGAACATCGAGGAGGCGGTGGCGGAGACCAAGGCCAAGCTGGAGCGGTTCAACAAGATCGCCGAGCAGATGGCCACCGACTACTCCGACGAGCTGATGACCGAGATGGGCCAGCTCCAGGAGGAGCTGGACCACGAGGACGCCTGGGACATCGACTCCAAGCTCGAACTGGCGATGGACGCGCTGCGCTGCCCGCCGCCGGACGCCGACGTCACCCAGCTCTCCGGCGGTGAGCGGCGCCGGGTCGCCCTCTGCAAACTGCTGCTGGAGGCGCCCGACCTGCTGCTGCTCGACGAGCCCACCAACCACCTGGACGCGGAGAGCGTGCAGTGGCTGGAGCAGCACCTCGCCAAGTACGCCGGCACCGTCATGGCGATCACCCACGACCGGTACTTCCTGGACAACGTCGCGGGCTGGATCCTCGAACTGGACCGCGGCCGGGCCGTCGGCTACGAGGGCAACTACTCCACCTACCTGGAGAAGAAGGCGGCCCGGCTGGCCGTCGAGGGCCGCCGGGACGCCAAGATGAAGAAGCGGCTGACCGAGGAACTGGAGTGGGTCCGGTCCAACGCCAAGGCCCGGCAGACCAAGTCCAAGGCCCGCCTCGACCGCTACGAGGAGATGGCCACCGAGGCCGAGAAGACCCGCAAGCTCGACTTCGAGGAGATCCAGATCCCGCCGGGCCCGCGCCTGGGCAACCTGGTGATCGAGGCGCAGTCGCTGCGCAAGGCGTTCGGCGACCGGGTGCTGATCGACAACCTGAGCTTCTCGCTGCCCCGCAACGGCATCGTCGGCATCATCGGCCCGAACGGCGTCGGCAAGACCACCCTGTTCAAGACCATCGTCGGGCTGGAGCAGCCGACCGCCGGCGCGGTCCGGGTCGGCGAGACGGTCAAGCTCTCCTACGTCGACCAGAACCGCGAAGGCCTGCACGGCGACAAGACGGTCTGGGAGCTGGTCTCGGACGGACTGGACCACCTGATGGTGGGCAAGGTCGAAATGCCGTCCCGGGCGTACGTGGCCGCGTTCGGATTCAAGGGCCCGGACCAGCAGAAGCCGACCAAGGTGCTCTCCGGTGGCGAGCGCAACCGGCTGAACCTGGCGCTGACCCTCAAGATCGGCGGCAACGTCATCCTGCTCGACGAGCCGACCAACGACCTGGACGTCGAGACCCTCTCCTCGCTGGAGAACGCGCTGCTGGAGTTCCCCGGCTGCGCCGTGGTCATCTCGCACGACCGGATGTTCCTCGACCGGGTGGCGACGCACATCCTGGCCTGGGAGGGCGACGACGAGAACCCGTCCAAGTGGTTCTGGTTCGAGGGCAACTTCGAGGCGTACGAGAAGAACAAGGTCGACCGGCTCGGTGCGGACGCGGCCCGGCCACACCGGGTCACGTACCGCAAGCTCACCCGTGACTAGTCCGGTCGAGGCCGATCGCACCCAGGCCACCCGGTACGTCTACGACTGCGTACTGCGCTGGTCCGACCTCGACGCGTACGGGCACATCAACAACGCCCGCTTCCTCACCCTGTACGAGGAGGCCCGGGTGGCGCTGATGTTCGCCGGCGGGCGGGCCTGGGGCGTCGGCTCGTTCGCCGACGGGGTGGTGATCTACCGGCACGAGATCGACTACCTGCGCCCGGTCGAGTACGCCCTCGGCCGGGCAACGGCCGAGCGGGCCCCGACGGTACGGATCGAGATGTGGGTCGAGGACCTGCGCCAGTCCCGGTTCACCATCGCCTACGAGCTCTTCGACGCGGGCGTGCTGGCGAGCCGGGCCCGCTCGGTGCTCGTGCCGTTCGATCTGGAGCGGCAGCGCCCACGCCGGCTGACGGACCAGGAGCACGAGTTCCTCCGGCCGTACCTCGCCCCGCCGGCCGGCGCGAAGGGCGACCCAGCGGGGCGATGAGCGACGGTAGGGGGTGGACCGGTGTCCGGTGCGGAGCGGCCTGAGGGCGGTGCGACGGTGGCGACCGGCGACGGGCACGGGTTGTCCGGCGCGGCGGACGCGGGAGCCTTCCTGGCCCGGCTGACCCGACTCGACCCGGCGGCGGTGGTCCGGCTGCGTTCCGGAGTCCCCGCCGGAGCCGCCGGAGCGGCCGGTGGAACCGGCCGAACCGTGCTCTGGAGCCGGTTGCCCTGGGCCGTCCTGGTGAGTCGGGTCGTCGCCGGGAACGGTCCGGGCGACGCCACCGTTTCGGCCGCCGAACTGCTCGGCGAACTCGCCCGGGGTGGCACCGCGTTGCCGCGTCGCCGGGACGCCGACTGGCGGTGGCCGGTGCCGGGAGCGGCCGGCACGGTGGTCGAGACCATCGCGGGCGACGAGCTGCGCCGGATCGCCGTCGCGGCGGCGGGCACCCTGCGGACCGCCGCCGCCGAGGGTGTCGGCGGCCGGGCGGTCGGTCAGCGGGCCCTCCGGGACGCCCTGCTCGATCACGTCGCGGTGGTGGTGACTCCGGCGGCGTCGCCCGGTGCGGGCGTACCGGAGCCGTCGGCCGGCGGCGGTCGGATCGAGATCTCTCAACGACTCGTTCAGGCCATCGTCCGGATGGGCTTTCTCGGCTCCCCCGGCGCGACCGAGCGGGACGCCGTACAGGTTCGGATCGCGGGTCGATGGGTTGGACTTGCTGCACCTTTCGGAGCAGCATGGTCACAGAAAGTCAGCCAGTTTACGATTACCCCGGTCCGTGATCACCCGAACGGATGATGAGGCATGGTCCATCTGTCTTGGGGCTGTCGTTGGGGGGGTGCTTCAGGCCGGCTGTACGGGTACCGTCGGGCCTCGGATCCAACGCAACGTAGGCGAGTGGATCCGCTGGGGAGCGAGGTGCGCAAGCGATGCCGTGGTGGTCATGGCGCCCCGGCCACGCCGGTGGCGGTGAGCCGGAAACTCGAAGCAGGATCCAGACGGACGGCGCGGTCCGGGTCGGGCCGCCGGCGCCCCGGGAGCCGGAACACGACTCCCGGCCGGGGGACCGGGCGACGATAAGAGAGGTTCCGCCGGTCATCGCGCCGGTGACGCTACGCCGGGTCGGCGACGCCCTCGACCTACTCGATGTGCGCTACCTCGCCGACGGCGACGGCAGCCTGCTGGCGATGTGGGAGCGGCATGCCGTGCTGTTCGCCCTGGAGGGCCCCGACGACGAGATCCTCGTGATGCGGGCCCGTCCACACTCGACGGTGCCGCCGGACTGGGCCGACCGGGCGTACCGGGTGGTCAACGAGTGGAATCACACCCGCCGGTTCTGCAAGGCGTACGTGGGTGATCCCACCGAGCGCGGGCAGTTGCCCATCTACGCCGAGTTGCAGGTGCCACTCAGTGCGGGTGCACACGACGCGTTGCTGGTCGAGATGCTGGACTGCGGTGCGGCGGTCGCCACGACGTTCGTCGACTGGCTGCACGACGAGGGCGCGCTGCTCTAGCCCGCGCCGGACGTAGGGTCCGTCCGCCGATCGTCAGGAGGTCGGACCCGGTGTCTCGTCCATGGTGTTGACCATGAAGTAGGCGGCCCGTTCCAGGTACTGCCACAGGGCCGTGGCGGACTCCTCCGGCAGTTCCAGGCTGTCCACGGCCCGACGCATGTGGTGCAGCCAGGCGTCGCGCTCGGCCGGTCCGACCCGGAACGGCGCGTGCCGCATCCGGAGCCGCGGGTGGCCCCGCTGTGTCGAGTAGGTGTTGGGGCCGCCCCAGTACTGGATCAGGAACAGCGTGAGCCGGTCGGCGGCCGGACCGAGATCGGCTTCCGGGTACATCGGCCGGAGCAGCGGATCGGTGGCCACGCCCGCGTAGAACTCGTCCACCAACCTCCGGAAGGTCGGCTCGCCGCCGATCTGGTCGAAGAAGGTTGGCGACGGGCGGGCCTGCTCTCGCTCACCTGCGGGATTCACCGCTCCATCCTGCCATCCGACAGGGTGATCGACCCCCGCCGGAGCCGGGTACCGGTGCGGTCTGGCTCACATCCCGGTCCAGCCCGACGGGCCGGGCGGGGGTCAGACGGCGCCGATTCCGGCCTCGGA